>CAXSDR010000001.1:0-50332 GCA_964236445.1 uncultured Motilibacteraceae bacterium
TGTCGTAGAGCGACCTGGCCCGGTAGTTGTCGTCAGCGGTCGTCCATCGCACGACCGGCCATCCTCGTGCCTCGCCGACATCACGGACGTGCTCGATGAGCGCGCGTCCGACCCCCCGGTCGCGCACGCCGTGCGCGACGAACAGGTCGTCGAGCCACCCCACGTCGCAACCGCGACCCGGGCTCGGCATCCGCCGGAAGTGCGCGAGTCCGACAACGGTGCCCTCGTCGAGGGCCAGGACGCCCTCGAGCTCGTGCGCCGGGTCCTGCAGCCAGCGCCAGACGGTGCCCGTCACCTCCGTGGAGGGAGTGCGGCCATAGAACACGTTGTAGCCGTCGAAGAGGCGCCCCCACTCAGCAGCGTGCTCGGCGGTGACGTCGATGATCCGCAAGGCCATAGGGGCAACCTATTGGTCATGAGATCGGAACGTCATGTCCATAACGTCGCGCCCTGGACCGCGGCGTCCTCGTCACTGGAGCAGCCCACGCGATCGGCGCGGAGATCGCCGCGCGCTTCGCCGCCGCGGGAGACCGGGTCGCGCTGTTCGACCGTGATCCGGTCGTGGCAGACGTCAGCGCCGCGCTCGGCGACGCCTGCTTGCCCGTCGTCGTAGACCTCACCGATGTCGTCGAGACGCGACGAGCCGTCTCCTCGGCCATCGCCCGTCTCGGTGGGCTCGATGTTCTCGTCAACAACGCGGGCATCTTCCGCCGCGCCGACATCGCCTGCCGGACCCCGACGAGTGGGATCTGCTGTTCGCCGTCAACATGCGCGCGGTGATGGTCGTGACGCAGACCGCCCTTCCAGCGCTGCGCGCAGGCAGCAGCAGCCGCGTCGTCAACATCGCCAGCATGGGCGGCAAGGAAGGCACCGCCCGGCGAGAGCGCCTACTGCGCAACAAAGGCCGCGGTGATCGCGTTCACACGCATCGCCGCGCGCGAGTTCGGAGATGACGGCATCACGGTGAACTGCGTGTGCTCCGGCTACGTCCTCACCGAGATGGGCGAGCAGACCCGCTCCTCCGACGATGTGGCGCGGTGGGCCGCCCAGTCGCCTCTGGGAAGGTTGGGACGCCCCGCGGACATCGCCGACATCGCCGACATCGCCGACATCGCCGACATCGTGATCATGCACTGACGGCCCACTCGCCCACTTGTCGCGCTCCGAAACGCCCCGGTGGACCCGGCCGAGAACCCGACACGTCAACGTCACTGACGAAACACATGTCCGAAATGAAAGCCACGCACGATTCGAGCACACGCACGATTCGAGCAACGGTCCGGCAGCCAGAACCGGCCGGCGCCGATCGAGACCAAGGAGGCCGCGATGACGACACTGCACGAACAGCGCTCCTCTGACGTCCCGGTCGCCCATGCCGCTCCCGCGTTGAGCTTCACCGACGTGGGCATGCGGTTCCCCGACGGGACCGAGGCCCTGACCGGAGTGAACCTGACCGTGAAGCCGGGCGAGTTCGTCACGGTTGTGGGTCCATCCGGCTGTGGCAAGTCGACCCTGCTCAAGATTGCCTCCGGGCTCACCAGGTCGACGTCGGGCAGTTTCGCTGTCAGGAGCGACCGGCTCGGTTATGTGTTCCAGGACGCCACGCTGCTTCCCTGGCGGACAGTGCGCCGCAACGTCGAGCTGCTCGCCGAGCTGCACGGCGTCGGCAAGCAGGAGCGGGCCCGCAGCGCGCGGGAAGCGATCGAGCTGGTGGGCCTGCGGGGCTTCGAGCAGCACCGGCCACGTCAGCTGTCGGGCGGCATGCGTATGCGGGTGTCGCTCGCCCGGTCACTGACGCTGTCCCCCGAGCTGTTCCTCTTCGACGAGCCCTTCGGCGCACTCGACGAGATCACCCGTGACCGGCTGAACGACGAGCTGTTGCGACTTTTCGTCTCGCAGCGCTTCGCGTCGCTGTTCATCACCCACTCGGTGAACGAGGCGGTCTATCTCTCGACGCGTGTCCTCGTCATGTCAGGACGCCCCGGCCGGATCGTCGACGACTTCGAGATTGCCTTCGCCTATCCGCGAGTGCCCGAGCTGCGCTTCACCCCCGAGTTCGCCCGGCTGGCCGGCGCCGTCTCCGCGAGTCTGAAGGCGAGCCACGCGTGAGTGCCGACCTCGTGGAGACGCCGATATCGGCTGGGGAAGCCGCACGGCTGGTGGAGCCCGCTGCGAGCCCTTCGGCGCGGCGGCGCGGCGCACGCGCGGGGATCGCCGTCTGGGGGCCGCCCCTGCTGGTCTTCTTCGGATTCATCGCCCTCTGGTATTTCGTGAGCTACGTGATCCTCGACGCGCGGCTGCGTGCCAACTTCGTCCCTCCGCCGGACGAGGTCATCAGGGTGGCCTTCCTCGACAGTGACAACTTCAAGGAGCTGCTCTCGTCCCTGGAACGCACGACCCTGGTCGCGTTCACGGGATTGGCGCTGGCGATCGTGATCGGCGTCGCAGCCGCCGTCGTCATGAGCCAGGCGGTGTGGCTCGAACGGTCGTTCTTCCCCTACTGGGTGATGCTGCAGTGCATCCCGATCGTCGCTCTGGTGCCGTTGTTCGGCCTATGGCTCGGCTTCGCCTTCAAGGCTCGTGTGCTGGTGTGCGTGCTGATCGGTCTGTTCCCGATCATCAACAACACGCTGTTCGGGCTGCTGTCTGTCGACCGTGGGCTTCATGACCTGTTCACGCTGCACAACCGGGGTCGTCTCACGCGACTGCTCAAGCTCCAGTTCCCGGCTGCCATGCCCAGCATCTTCTCGGGCCTTCGCATCGGTGCCGGAGCGTCGGTGATCGGTGCCATCGTCGGCGACATCTTCTTCAAGCAGGGCCAGCCCGGCATCGGGATCCTCATCGACCTCTACCGCTCCCGGCTGCAGACGCCGCAGCTCTTCGGTGCCGTCATCGTCGCCAGCATGCTGGGTATCGCTGTTTTTCTGATGTTCGGCCTGCTCTCCAAGCTCGTCGTCGGCTCGTGGCACGAGTCGGGTCGCGGCACAAGCTAGGGCCGCCCGACACGCATGTCTTCCCGAACCTCCGTACGCGCCCGGCGCGATCGGCAGATCAGCACAGTCACGGGGACCGTGTTCGCTCGTCCAGTTGCCTATCGGAGGTCCCATGCGTTCCACCCGGACAGCGGTCGCGTTCGCGGCCACGCTCACCGGAGCACTGTTCGTGTCGGCCTGCGGCAGCAGCACGAGCACGCCTACAGCGTCCAGCACGACGTCCACAACAGTCCCGAGCACCGAGACCTCGCCAGTCGGAAGCGGCGACGCGACAGGCACGAAAGACGTCAGCCTCAAGGGAGTTTGCCCGGACACCGTGGTCCTCCAGACGGACTGGAATCCTGAGTCCGAGCACGGCGGCGCCTACGAGCTCCTGGGTGACAGCCCCAAGATCGACGCCGGCAGGAAGACCGTGACCGGAGAGCTCGTGGCCCAGGGCCAGGACACCGGTGTGAAGTTCCAGGTCCGTGCGGGCGGTCCCGCGATCGGCTTCCAGACTGTGACGTCTCAGATGTACGTCGACGACAAGATCACTCTCGGCTATGTCGCGACCGACGAGCAGACACAGCTCTCGGACAAGAACCCGACCACAGCGGTGCTGGCCCCCCTCACCAAGTCGCCACAGATGATCATGTGGGACCCCACCGTGCACCCGGACTTCAAGACGATCGCCGACATCGGCAAGACCGACACCAAGGTGCGCTACTTCAACGGCGCCGCCTACATGGAATATCTCATCGGCAGCGGCATCCTGAAGCGCAGCCAGGTCGATGGCGGCTATGACGGCACGCCCGCGAACTACGTGGCGAGCAACGGCAAGGAGACCCAACAGGGATTCGCCAGCGCTGAGCCCTACATCTACGAGCACGAGGTCAAGGCGTGGGACAAACCGGTCGCCTACCAGCTCATCAGCGACGCAGGCTATGACTTCTACCAGTCGCAGATCGGCGTACGCACCGGTGACCTCGCCAAGCTGACGCCCTGCCTGACGAAGCTTGTCCCGATCATGCAGCAGGCGCAGATCGACTTCGTGAAGAGTCCTGACAAGGCCAACAGCCTGATCCTCGATCTGGTCAAGAAATACAACACCGGCTGGCAGTACTCCGCCGGGGTGGCGACGTTCTCCGTCGAGCAGATGCTGAAGCTCGGTCTGGTGGCGAATGCTGCTGACGGCTCGTTCGGCTCCATCGACGAGGCACGGGTGCAGAAGATCATCGACGTCTCGACGCCGATCTTCGTCAAGGAGAAGACGCCGCCGAAGACGGGGCTCAAGGCCGTCGACATCGTCACGAACCAGTTCATCGACAAGAACATCAAGCTGAGCTGACCACGAGACCAGTGCTTTCGCGCGTGCCTGTGGCGTCATCGAAAGGAACCGACATGGACAGCTCGCCCCCTGCGCACCCCCCTCTCGTCGGTGTCCCGGTGATAGACATCTCCGGTTTCCGCCATGGCAGGGCAGGGCAGCGCCGGGCAGTCGCGGCGAGCGTGGGTGAGGCATGCCAGAACATCGGCTTCCTCGTCGTCAGCGGCCATGGCGTGCCCGCAGCGCTGATAGACGAGATGTACGCCGTGACAGCCGAGTTCTTCGCCCTGCCGGCCGGCGAGAAGGAGCGGTGCACGCCGCAGGGATGGGACCAGTACGCCGGCTATGCGAGCATCGAGCGGGGGCGGCTCGGGCGCAGCGAGCCGCCTGCTCTGGTCGAGATGTACCACGCCAACCGCTACGACCGGCCGGCGGAAGCGATTGCCGCGGGCATGCCGGCGCATCTCGCCGCGGCTCAGGCGCCGAACTACTGGCCTCGTGAACCGAGCCGATTCCGCGACGTGTGGCGTGCCTACTACGCGGCCATGGAGCGGCTCGCACAAACCATGGGCGCCATCTTCGCAGAGGCGCTCGGCCTGCCCGACAACTATTTCGATGCAACGCTCACGGGGCATCTGTCCAACCTCGCCGGCAACTGGTATCCGCCGCAGCTCGCCGAGCCGCTGCCCGGCCAGCTACGCAACGGCGAGCACGTCGACTTCTCGTTTCTCACGTTGCTCTACCAGGACGATGCACCCGGCGGTCTGCAGGTGCGTGACGCCTCGGGCAGCTGGCACGACGTCCCCGCGCTGCCCGGAACCTACGTCGTCAATCTCGGCGACCTGATGAACCGGTTCACGAACGACCGCTGGGTGGCGACCCCTCACCGGGTGGTCAACCCGCACACCGATCAGCGACACCGTGGACGCATCTCGATCCCCTACTTCGCCATGCCTGCCTGGGACGCTGTCATCGAGTGCGTCCCGACGTGTGTCCCTCCGGTTGGTGACGTGCACTACGCAGCGGTCGTCGCGGGACCACATGCCGAACAGCGACGAAGCGGAAAACGCGAAGCCATGGCGGTCTGAGCCGTGACCGCGACTCTGGACACCGCCACCATCGATGCGGTCGTCGCGGAGCTGGGCCGCCTGCTCGGGGACGAGAGCGTGACGGTCGACGTGGAGGCCCGGCGCACCGCTTCGACGGACTGGGCGCACATGTCTCCGGTGCTTCGTCCGCTGCTGCCCGCGGGCCTGGCAGACGTCGTCGGGTTCGTCACCGAACCGGACCAGGTGGCGACGGCGCTCGCCATCGCGCACAAGCACCGGGTTCCGGTCACGGCGCGAGGTGAGGGCACGGGAAACTACGGGCAAGGAATTCCGTTGCACGGGGGCTGGTGCTCGACCTGTCGCGCTGCAAGCGGGTGCTCGAGGTCGGTGACGGATGGATCCGCGCGGAGGCTGGGACGTCGTTCGTTGCGCTCGAGGCGGCGGCTCGCAAGTCGGGACAGGAGCTCGCCATGCTGCCCTCGACCGTGGGCAGCACGATCGGCGGTTTTCTCGCGGGGGGAAACGGCGGCACCGGCTCGATCGAGAACGGCTTCAACAAGGACGGCTTCGTCATCTCCATCGACGTGGCGCCCTGCACGGACGAGGCCGTCCTGCACTCGAAGACCGGCAAGGAGGCTCTGCCCTTCATCCACGCCTACGGCATCAGCGGGGTCATTGCCGAGGTGATCGTGGCTCTGGTCCCCCGCCGCGAGTGGACCGGCTTCTTCGCCTCCTTCGACGACGTGGTGACCGCGCAGCAGGTCACCATGGCACTGATGTCGCTCGACCCGCCCCCTCGGCTCGCGTCCGTCGACGACCCCATGACGGTCGCCCTGGTCGTCGAGGACGACGCGATTCCCCAGGGACGCACGAGCATGCGCGTGATCCTCGACGCCGGCTGCGTCACCTCGGCCGCTGCGCTCGTCGAGTCCGCCGGTGGTCGCGTCGAAGCGGTGCGACCGAAGGCCCCCGCCTATCTCACCTCCCTGTCCTACAACCACATCCCCCACCGCGCGCTCAAAAAGCGCCAGGACATGGTGCACCTGCAGATCGGCGGACCCGGCCTGACGCAGCGGATCGCCGACGTCTACGAGGTCCTGCCCGAGACGTCACTGCACTTCGACGGCATGAAAGTGCGTGGCAAGCTCGTTCTGGGCGGCATGCTGCTCTGCCGCTACGACGGCGTGCAGTCCCTCTATGCCGGTGTCGCCGAGCTCGCGGAGCTCGGTGTGCATGGTGAGGACCCGCACAGCTGGACGCTTCAGCGCGATGTCGAGCTGGTGCGAGACGCCGCTGCCGTGTTCGACCCCGAAGGTCTTCTCAACCCGGGGAAGCTACCCGCACCGTCCTTCTAGGCCCCGGCCCACCGCGTGCGTTGGCTCCCAGCTTCGCGAGCACGACGGCAGCGGCGTTGCGCCCCGACGCACCCCAGACGCCCGCCCCGGGAAAAGTGCCCGCGCCGGTGAGGAACAGCCCCGGGACCGGCGTCTCATAGCGGGTCAGCTCACGGTCTCGTCCCACCAACGCGGCGAGCGGCCCTCCGGTGAAGGACGGCGTATAGCCGCGATCGAGGCGGAAGTCGCGCTCATAGTCAGGCGGCGTGACCACACGCCAGTTCACGACCGTGTCCATGAAACCCGGCTCCAGAAGCGAGGCATACAGCGTCAGCCATCGTCGCGGCTCGGCCGAGTCCCGCCAGCCTCCGGCCAGGCCGTAAGGCGTCCACAGCGCCTCCAGGCTGAGGACGTGCCGGCGCGATGAACCCACGCGCAGCGAGGGATCAAGGGCCGTCGGCACCCCGGCGAGCAGGAAAGGGCGGTCCGCGACCCGTCCGGATGCGAGCAGCCGGTGCGACACCTCCATCTCCGTCAGCCCCGGAGCGACATAGGTAGTAGGGACCAGGGGGTCGCTGAGTCCGACGCGGGCGCAGAAGGCGTCATCGATGCCGCGATATCGCGGCGGCTCGGCGAGCACCGCATCGATCTTGCTCCGGTAGCCGTCGCCGCGTTTACGACCTCCCCAGCGGCGTTGCAGCGCTCGAGCTCCCGCGGGCGGGTTGCGCAGCCACTGCACGAGGGTGGTTCTCGGATCGGTGGACGACACCACGGTCGCGCACTCGACGACCTCGCCGGTGTCGAGCCTGACGCCGACGACGTGGTGACCGTCGACGACGATCTCGTCCACCACCGCGCCGCAGCGCACCGTGCCACCCGCTGCAGTCACGGCGCTGAGCAGTGCCGTGGTCAAGGCTCCGCTGCCGCCTTCGTGACGCCACACGCCCGACAGATGTGTCGTCGCGAAACCGAGAGCGGCCTTGCCCGTGCCGGGGGTGCTGGGCGCCAGACCCCACACCGCGGGACCGGTCGACGCCGCCCCTAGCAAGGCCGGCGACGCGAAGTAGCGCGTGATGACGTCGCTGAAGCTGCTCCGCGTCCACCGGAGCAACGTCATCACACCAACGGCAGCCCCGCGCCCCTGACGTGCCACCGCAGCCATGACGTTGCCGGAGGTGGGTGGTCCCGACACGACATCGAGCAGCAGGCGTGCCGCAGGCATCGCCGCCCGCAGATAGGACCGATAGCCCGCGACCTCGTCCGGATGCGTCTGCTGCAGGGCATCGACCGTGCGGTCGACGTCGGCGAAGAGCACGAACGGCTGGCCCCCGTCCCACGGCAGCACCAGCCGCGACGGGTCGACCGACAGGTAGCGCAGACCATGCTCGGTCAGCCGCAGCTCCTCCACCATCGGTGTGGTCAGGATCATGGTGTGGTCGCAGCTGCAGACATTGAAGCGGGCGCCGAGCGCCTCGACCGAGCTTGCGCATCCCCCCACCGAGTCGCGGGCCTCGAGCACCAGCACGCGCACGCCCGCCCGCGCGAGATAGGCGGCACACACCAGACCGTTGTGCCCCGCACCGACGACCACGACGTCGGCAACGACATCGGCCACGACATCGCCCGTGGGGTTCACACCTGCGATCGTGAGCGGCCTGCGTGACGAACCCGTGTCGGTGCGGTGTCGGGCTCCTTTCGTGCGTCTCGACGCCTCTTTCGACGGCTAGGGTCTCGCGCACCGGGACGACGCCGGATGCCGAACGGACGGGAGCCACGAGTGGCGCAGACGCTGCAGGACGTACGCGATGCCTTCTGGGCCTACGAGGCCGCACTCATGGCCGATGACGTCGATGGACTCGACTTCTGGTTCCTCGACGCCGCGCACACCCTTCGGGCGGATGCGCAAGGAGTCCTCGTCGGCGCCACGGCCATCGCGGCCTACCGTCGGGGCCGCAGCGGCCGGGCGCCGCGACGTCTCGTCGACCGGCTTCATGTCACCGAGATCGCGACGGGATGCGTCGTCGTCGTCGCAGAGCTGCGCCGCCTCGATGGCGGGCGCGGCATCCAGACCCAGGTGTGGGTGCAGACGACCGAAGGCTGGCGGGTGGCCTCGGCCCACGTGAGCTCGGCCGCCCCCGACAGCGACCCGGTGTGGCGACTGCATGGCACGCCGCTGGTGGCGGGCAGCGGTGCCGGACCGCTCACCGGGATGGACGTGGCGGTCAAGGATCTCTATGCGGTCGCGGGATATCGCACGGGTGCAGGGGTTCCCGCCTGGCTCGCGGAGGCACCCGTCGAGGCGGCCTCCGCACCAGCGGTGCAGCTCTTGCTCGATGCAGGAGCCGATGTCGTCGGCATCGCGCAGACCGACGAGCTCGCCTACAGCCTGTCCGGCACCAACGCCCACTACGGCACGCCGCCCAATCCTCGCGCGCCCGGATGCGTGCCTGGTGGCTCGTCCAGCGGCCCGGCCAGTGCCGTCGCGCTGGGGGACGCCGACGTCGGTCTGGCGACGGACACTGCGGGGTCGGTGCGGGTGCCGGCTTCCTACCTCGGCCTCTATGCACTGCGGCCTACCCACGGAGTCGTCGACAACAACGGCGTCGTGGCGTTGGCCCCGCGCTTCGACACCGTGGGCTGGATCACGAGAGACGCCAGAACGCTCGCCACGGTGGGAGATGTCCTGCTGCCACCGGCCACATCCGAGCCGGTGCTGCGAGCACTGCTGGGTTCGGACCTGCTCGCGCTCGCCTCGCCGGAGGTTGCCGATGCCTGCCGTTCGGCAGCTCGCCGCCTCGGCATCGAGCTGCTCGACGTTGCGGAGCTCTGCCGCGGGATGCTGGACGCGTGGTGCACGGCATTGCGCATAGTGCAGGGTTTCCAGGCTCATCGGACGCACGGCGACTGGGTCCGCGCGCATCCGGGCGCACTCGGCCCAGGCATCGCCGAGCGGTTCGCCACTGCGGCGCGTGTCACCGAGCGCGACGCTCAGGCGGCAGAGACAGTTCTCGCAGACGCCCGCTCCGTGCTCCACGAGCTGCTGCCTGCGCAGACCGTTCTCGTCCTGCCCGCATCGAGCACCTCAGCTCCGCCGTGCGAGCAGGACACGGACGCCAAGGACGCGATGCGCGCGTCCACGCTGCGCCTGACCTGCCTCGCGAGCCTTGCGGGGTTCCCTGCGGTCGTCATGCCCACCACGGCGACCGCCATCCCCGTGGGGCTGTGTGCCATCGGCGGACCCGGGACCGACCGCTCGTTGCTGGCGCTCGCGCAGACCTACGAAAGCAGCTTCCGGTGACGCTGACCGGGCTGGACGTCGAGTTCCGTCCCGGCGTCACCATGCGCACTCGCGACGGCATTGCTCTGGTCGCGGACCTCTGGTCACCGGTCGGCACCGGCCCGTGGCCCGCGCTGATGGTGCGTACCGCTTATGGCAGGGCGCTCGGTTCGGCCGTCACGTCGCCGCATCCGGCGGTCCTCGCGCGTGCCGGCTATCTCGTCGCCTCGATGGACGTACGCGGCCGCGGCGACTCCGGCGGTGTCTTCGAGCCCTTCGCCCACGAGGCCGACGACGGAGCGGACGCCATCGCGTGGCTGGCTGGGCTCGCCGAGTGCGACGGACGCGTCGGCACCTACGGCTTCAGCTATCAGGGCACCGCCCAGCTGCTCGCAGCGTCGCGTCGACCGAGGGCACTGCGGGCGATAGCCCCGGCCATGTGCAGCGCCGACCCGGCCGAGGGGTTCCTATTCCACAACGGAATCCTGCGCCTGGGCCATGCCGCGTCGTGGGGATCACAGCTCGCGGCAGCCGACGGCTTCCTCGGCGGGGCGGCGCCAGCGGTGATAGCCCAGCGCATCGCCGCGCACGAGGTGCCGACCTGGGCCTTCTGGGACGACTGGGTGGCGGGACGCTGCGGCCCGGTCGCCGATGTCACAGCCATCGATGTGCCGTCACTCGTGACCGTCGGCTGGTTCGACACCTTCAGCTCCGGTGGCGTCACCGACCTGGCCGCGCTGGGGCACCATGGTTATCTCCACGCCGGGCCCTGGCCCCACATGCCCTGGTCACCGGGTCTCGACGACTCGTTCGCCGCCCACCTGGCGTTCTTCGACCGCCATGTCGCAGGACGGCCCGCGCGGGAGCTGCCACGCGCTCGCACGCTGGCCGTCGGTGGCGCGTGGCAGGACCTCCCGAGCTGGCCGCCGACGCAGCTTGGGCAACGGCTGTGGCTCTCGTCACCGGCCGGTGCGGCCACGCGATGGGGCAGCGGCAGGCTCACGGAGGCTCACGCACCCGGCCCGCCTGGTGTGACGACCTATCAGCCCGCCGTGCCGGTGCCCGCTGTCGGCGGGGCTCCGTCGAGCGCCGTCGGGGTCGTGGGCCAGGCCGACCAGCGCGGAGTCCAGGACCTCACCGACGTCCTGGTGTTCACCGGCCCCGTGCTCAGGGAGCCGGTGGAGATCGCCGGCTCTGCGCAGGCCCACCTCGAGCTGTCTGCGACCGCGCCGACGTCCGACGCCTGCGTGACGCTGTGTGATGTGGCGCCGGACGGCTCGGTGCTCAACCTTTCCTTCGGGGCAGCACGCGGTGCCGGCGATCTCGACGTCGTCATGGGGCCGGTGCACGCGCTCGTGCCCGCAGGGCACCGTCTGCGCATCGCGGTCGCTCCCAGCGCCTTCCCCGAGCTGTCGCCCAACCGCAGCAGCGGGTGGGACCAGTCCGTGCGCGCCCTCGGTGCGGCCTCGTGGGTGGTGCTGCCCGTACGAGGCTGAGTCCCAGGACTCTGGTGCTTATCGTTTGTCGATGTTATTGTTAATCGATGTTGCATCGTCAGGCGAAGGGAAGACTTCACATGGCTGTCCGAGCTCAGGCGACAAGGCTCCCTCGCTGGGGAGGCGTCGACCAGCGCGTGACCGAAGCGCTGCTCGGGCTCGTCACGGCCGTAGCCGCGATGGCCGTTCCCGCCACGGCGATCCAGGCCGCCTTGGCCGACCGGCTTGCCGTCCACGTCGAGCTCGCCGAGCGTGCAGCACGTGTCGACCCCGCCGTGGCCGGCCGTTTCGCGCTTCGCGCCCCGCAGTCGACCGAAGTCGTCATCCATGATCCACAGTTCATGGAACGTCTTGCGTATGCCTTGCCGCGCCTGCTGACGGCCGTCCTCATCGCGATCGTCGCCTGGCAGCTGATGCAGGTCTTCCGCTCCCTTCGCGTCGACCAGCCGTTCTCACGCGGCAACGCCCTCCGCGTGACCTTCATCGCCCTGACGGTGTTCGTGGGCGGAGCGGTCTGGGCGGCAGTCGACTTCGCGAGCGCCTTCTACCTGGCCACGCACACCTTCGACGCCTTCGGCGGTGCGGGATCGTCCCCGGTCACGCTCAGCGCCACGTTCACCGCGGCGCCGATGCTCTTCGGAGCCGTCGTCGCGGGCCTCGCCGAGTTCTTCCGACGCGGCGCCGCCCTGAGTGAAGACGTCGACGGACTCGTCTGATGCCGCCCGCGCCCGAGGACCAGCACCGAGTCACGTGTCACCTCGGTGAGCTCCTCGAGCACCGCGACATGACGCTCACCGAGCTGGCCGCCCGGGTGGGCGTGACCGTGGTGAACCTCTCGGTGCTCAAGAACGACCGGGCCCGCGCCGTACGCTTCTCGACGCTGACAGCCATCTGCGACGTGCTCGACTGCCAGCCCGGCGACATCTTCAGGGTCGAGCCGGGGAACCGCTGATCTGGCGCGTGCTCATCCTTAATCAGCGCGTCATCGGCATGGAACGATCGCGAGCGAACCTGACCCCCAGGTCCACTGGAGGCGAGGTCAGCGGTGCGCGTTGGGGTGTTCTTCTTCGGTGCGGTCGAGATGGCCGGACTCGGTCGGACCGATGAGGGTGGCATCGACCCGATGTCGCGGCGATGCACTCCCGAGTCGGTCTGGCACGCGACGGAGCGCATGCTCGACATGGGGGTGGCCGCCGAGCGCTACGGCTATGACGCTTTCTGGCTCACCGAGCACCACTTCCAGCACGAGGGATACGAGGTCATCCCGAACGGCATCCTGCTCGGCGCGTTCCTGGCAGCGCGCACCAGTCGCATCAGGATCGGGACGATGTTCAACATCGTCGCCCAGTGGCACCCGCTGCGACTCGCGGAGGACTTCGCCACGCTGCACAACCTGTCCGGCGGTCGAGCTGTGCTGGGAGTGGGGCGCGGGACCGTCCCGCGAGAGATCCTCCCGCTGTCGCTCGGGCGGTCGTCCATCGGCAGCAGCGACAACCCCGAGGCCGAGACGGCCGACGAGGTCAACCGAGCAGTGACCGAAGAGGGCCTCGACCTGCTTCTGGCAGCCCTGCGCCAGAAGTCGTTCACGCACCGGGGCACCTACTTCCAGGCGCCTCCTGCGGGCATTCCCGACCGAGGCGGAGAGGTGGAGGAGCTGTCGCTGCTGCCCAGCCCGAGGTTTCCCTTCGACGTGTGGCAGCCGACCAACAGCCCCGCAACCCTGAAGGCCGTGCCGGAGCGCGACTTCGGTGCGGTCATGTGGCTCAAGAACGAGCACTCCCTGAAGCGCAGCTGGGACACCTACGCCGAGTACTACTCGCGAGCCCACGCGCGGACACTGGCGCCCGGGGAGAAGCGCATGCTCGTCGTCAACACGTGCATCGCCGACACGCACGAGGCAGCCGTGGCACAGGTGCGCCCAGGCCACGACGAGTTCTGGAAGTTCCTCGGCCCCTACGGCTGGGGTCGCGGCTACAAACTGCCGGACGGGAGCGCCCCACCTGCGGGTTGGGTCCCCAGCCTGGAGGACTCCATGGCCCAGCGCACCTGGCTCGTGGGGACGGCCGACGAGGTCGCAGAGGGACTCGCGCACCTGCGTGACGAGCTGGGCCTGCAGGACGTCACCATCTTCCCGAGCATGCCGGGGGAGAGCTATGACCTCGCCGAGGTGCAGCTGGCCCGCTTCGCCGAGGACGTACGCCCGAAGGTCGACGCAGACGCGGCATCGCTGTCCCCGACGCCATGACGGCTCTGGTGCCCCTCGGGCCCAACGTGCGCAACACCTGGTCGGTCTCGACGGACGACGTCAGCTTCGTACGTCCGACCCGCGAGCCGCAGCCCGTCACCGTCGCGGCGGCTCCGCAGCGGCTGACCATCGACCTCGCCCGCACGGCGGTCGTCGTCGTCGACATGCAGAACGACTTCTGCAGCGAGCAGGGGTGGCTCGCCGGCATCGGCGTCGACGTCTCCGGAGCCGAGCAGCTCGTGCCGGTCGTCACCGAGATCCTGCAGCGTCTGCGCAGCCGCGCGGTGCCCGTCATCTGGCTCAACTGGGGCAACCGGCCCGATCGTGCAAATCTGCCGCCTGGCGTGCTGCACGTCTACAACCCCTCGGGTGACGGCATCGGCATCGGGGACGTCCTGCCCGGCACCGACTCGCACGTGCTCGAGCTCGACAGTTGGTCGGCGGCCCTCGTCGACGGGCTGACGCCTGCGCCCGAGGACCTGCAGGTGGCGAAGTTCCGGATGAGCGGATTCTGGGACACCCCGCTCGAGAGCATCCTTCGCAACCTGCGCGTCGACACCGTGTTGTTCGCCGGTGTGAACGCCGACCAGTGCGTGCTCGCCACCCTCATCGACGCAGCCTGCGCCGGATTCGACGTCGTCATGATGGAGGATGCAGTGGGAACGACATCGCCGAGCTACTGCTTGGACGCCACCGTCTACAACGTGCGCCAGGTCTTCGGGTTCACCCTTCGCGCCGGAGATCTCGCGGCGGCGCTCGCATGACCGGCGCCCCGGTCCTGCGGCCCCCGGACGACGTCGAGGCGCACCACATCAGCGCGGGCGACACCGTCAAGCTCGCGGTGCTCTCAGGCCCGAGAGACGGCTCGGACACCAGCGTCAGCTTCGAGGTCTGGGAGCCGGGCGGGTCGCAGCCTCCGAACTCCCACTCGGACTCCACGGAGACGTTCATCGTCCTCAAGGGGACGGGACGTGCCTACAGCGACGAGCACGTCCGCGACCTCGTTGCCGGCGATGTCCTGGTGCTGGCACAGGGATCGACGCACCGCATCGAGAACACCTCGGCGACCGACCGCCTCTACACCATCACGGTCATGGCTCCGGACGCCGGTTTCGCGGCCCTCATCGAGCAGGGACCCACGACCCGGCTCGACGCCGCAGACCTCGCCGTGCTCCGGGGATCCTCGGCCGGCTGAAGCTGCTCAGCGCTCAGGCTTGGCGCTGCGCGACATCAGGCTCTCCACAGCTTCGCGCGGCTCCGCGGTCCCGCGCACGACGCGCAGCACCTGCTCGCAGATCGGCATGTCGACACCCACACGGTCAGCAAGCTCGATGACCGACTCGCAGGTCGTCACGCCCTCGGCAGTGCCGTGGGTCGACGCGGCGACGTCAGCGACGCGGTCGCCACGCCCCAGCCGCTCACCGAAGGTGCGATTGCGTGACAACGGC
Source organism: uncultured Motilibacteraceae bacterium (assembly GCA_964236445.1). Classification (GTDB taxonomy): domain Bacteria; phylum Actinomycetota; class Actinomycetes; order Motilibacterales; family Motilibacteraceae; genus CAXSDR01. Next base: position 15,149 of record CAXSDR010000001.1, read on the forward strand.
GAGAAGCACGTAGCCGCCAGGTCTCCGAGACCTGCCAGACCGGCGAACGTCATCGGGTCGGCACCGAGCGCCCGGCCGAGACGGGCCGTCTCGGCGAGCCCCCGCGTGATGAGGCTGCCCTTGGCGTTGTCGCCGAGCTCCATGCCGGCGATCATGCCGACCGCGAGCGCGATGACGTTCTTGACGGCACCACCGAGTTCGCAGCCGACGACATCGGTGTTGGTGTAGGGCCTGAAGTAGGCGGTGCGAGAAGCCAGTTGCAGCGTCGCCGCGACCTCTTCGTCGATGCAGGCGACGACGGCGGCAGCGGGCTGGCGCCTGGCAATCTCCGGGGCGAGGTTCGGCCCGGTCACGACAGCGATCCGGCTCAGATCCATGCCCGTGACCTCGCTCACGACCTCGCTCATGCGCATGGTGGTGCCGATCTCGATGCCCTTGAGGAGGCTGACCACGGTGCAGCGCTTCGGCAGCATCGGGGCCCAACGCTCGAGGTTGGTGCGCAGCCGCTGCGAGGGCACCGCGAGCACCACGAAGTCAGCGCCCTCCAGCGCCTCGCGCTCGTCGGCCGTGGGCTTGACGTTGTCCGGCAGGCGGACGCCCGGGAGGTAGTCGGGGTTCTCCCGCGTCGCCGCGATGACGGCACTGAGCTCAGGCCGACGTCCCCACAACGTCACGTCGGTTCCTGCATCGGCCAGCACGACCGAGAACGCGGTGCCCCAGGCACCGCTGCCGAGAACGGCCGCACGGGTCATGCGGGCTCGCCCGTCGGCGCTTCGGGGAGCGGGGCACGCTGTTCCGGCGCCTTCTCACCGCGCAGCTGCTCCAGCTGCGCGGTGATGGCGCTCATGATGCGCACGTTGGCCGCGCGCATGGCTTCTGCCGTCATCGGTCCGGCGCGCAGGTCGTCGAGCACGACCGGCGAGCCGACGAGCATCGAGATGGTGTGACGAGGAAGCAGCCGCGGGACTTTCGCACCGACAGGCAGGATGCGTTGCGCGCCCCACTGCGCGACCGGGATGACCGGTGCGCCGGTAGCCAGGGCGATGCGCGCCGCGCCGCTCTTGCCGGCTTGCGGCCAGTGGCCCGGGTCGCGTGTGACCGTCCCCTCGGGATAGATCACGACGCACTCCCCGGCCCTGACGGCATCGACGGCGGCGGAGAACGCCTTGGCGGCGTCACGTGACTTGCGATAGACCGGGATCTGGCGCGCACTGCTGAGCACCGCCCCCACGACCGGCACGTCGAACAGTGACGACTTCGCCAGGAAGCGGGGAGCTCGACCGGCATCATGCACGAAGTGCGCCATGGCCACCGGGTCGAACATCGAGATGTGGTTGGCGACGATGATCAGGCCACCTTCGCGCGGGATCGTCTCGTGCCCCCGCCAGTCGCGGCGCACGAAGACCTGCTGCAACGGCTTCAGCGTCCAGACGGAAGCGTGGTAGCCCCACCCCAGCTTGCTCCCTGCCACCGTGACGGACTCCTCGCTCGTACGCGCTCGCGCCGACCAGCGCGGGAACAAGCATCCCTCACGCACCGCACCGCTCGCGACCAAGCCGCCGCTCGTCGCGGGCTGGGCAGGCGACCTCGCCCGCCGGCTGGCAGGATCGTCGTGGTGCAGGCACGCTGGTCGCTCGTCGTTCCGGTCAAGCCGCTCTCGCTCGCCAAGACACGGCTCGGCGGCCCCGGGGGCTTCGCCGCTGACGTACGCGTGGAGCTGGCGCTCTGTTTTGCCCTGGACACCGTGGAAGCGGCCCTTGCCAGCGAGCTGGTCGATCAGGTGCTCGTGGTCACCAGGGACCCGCGCGCGGCCGTCGCGCTGCGCGGGGTGGGAGCCACGATCGTGACCGATGACACGGCCGGCCTCAATGCCGCCATCGCTCTGGGAATCGCTTCGGCGCCCGAGGGCCCCGTAGGAGCCCTCTGCGGCGATCTGGCCGCACTGCGACCCGGCGAGCTCACGGAGGTGCTCGCGACCGCTCAGAGCCACACCAGAGCCGTTCTGGGCGACCGTCACGCGGTGGGGACGACGCTGCTCACGGCGCTCGGCCGGTCGAGCGTGCTCCCGGCCTTCGGGGGCCCCTCCCTGCAGGCACATGTCCGAACCGGTGCCACCGAGCTGGTCACCCGGAACGTGTCGTCGGTGCGCTGCGATATCGACACGGTCGCCGACCTCGCTGCCGCGGGCACCCTCGGCCTCCGGCGCTTCACGAACGTGTTCGTCCGCAACCGACACGAGCCGGGCCCGTAGGCCCGGCTCGTGCACGACGCGGTGGAGCAACCCGACGCTCGAAGCGTCAGGCCTTCTTGGCGGCACGCTTGGCAGGCGCCTTCGCCGCGATGGTCTTCGCCGCCGTGCTCTTGCTCGTCGCGCGGGAGGACTTGGTCGCCAGCGTCTTCGCCGCGGCGCTCTTGGTCGTGGTCGCAGACTTGCTGGCTGCTGCCTTCGTCGGCGTGGTCTTCGTCGCGGCACTCTTGCTTGCTGTCGCCGCCCTGCGAGTCGACGCAGCCTTGGTGGCTGACGTCTTGGCGGCTCGCGTGGTCGTGGAGGCAGCCGTGCGGGTCGCACGTGCCGGTGCCGCCTTCGTCGCTGCTGCAGTGGCACGTGGCAGCTTCTTGCTGCCGTTGACGACTGCCTTCAGCTCGGTGCCGGGCTTGAACTTCGGCACCGACGTCTTCTTGACCTTGACGCTCGCGCCTGTTGCTGGGTTTCGTGCCGTGCGCGCGGCCCGCTCGACCCGCTCGAACGAACCGAAGCCCGTGATGACGACCTTCTCGCCCTTGACCAGCTGGCGCTGGATGACATCGATGAGCGACTCGAGTGCATGCTGCGCCTGGCGCTTGTTGCCCTCGAAGCGCCCGGCCAGCTCCTCGATCAGCTGAGCTCTGTTCACGACTGTTCTCCCGGGGACACAGGTCGAGCTCGTGCTCGACGTACAAGCCCGAAGGTAGAACGCCGATGACCAGGAAACAACGACCTCGTCGGCGTTTTGCCCTCAAATACAAAGGAACTCGGGAAAATCAGGCCGAGCGGCGCCACGCGAGCACGTCCAGGCGCACATATTCCTGGTCGAAGCTGCCATCAGAACGCCGGAGGCGGTCGAGGCACACTGCCTGTGCCTCGCGCGAGAAGGCCTCGGCCTGCGACAGCTCCATGTCGCGCACATAGCCGATGATGATCTGTGATCGCAGCCAGGTCAGGAACGACGGAGCATCAGGAAACGCGCGCAGCTGGCGCGTGAGGCGCACCCAGCCTGCCGAGCCGGTGTCGACGTCTGCCTCGTCGAGCAGCGGGACATAGTCCTCGACGGTGGGAAAGGTCCAGGGCGCCAGCCCGCCGTAGCGAGCGGCCACGGGGTCGAGAACCTCGCGCACAGCGGCAATCTGACCGCTGCCGCCGAGATCGAGGCGCAGCGCGCCACCCGGCCGAAGCAGCGACGACATGCTGCGCAGGATGCGCGCGTGATCAGCAAAGGGCACCCACTGCAGCACGGCGACGCTGAGCACGACGTCGAAAGGGCCCTGCACGAGCTGGGCGATGTCTTGCGCGCGCCCCTCGACAAGAGTCAGGCCGGACGTCGCGTGTCGACGTGCAGCCTGCAGCTGCGACGGGTCGGGCTCCACGCCGACGACCTCTCCGGTTGCCGCATCAGCTGAGACAACAGCAGCGATATGGGCCGTCAGCTCTCCGCTCCCGCAGCCGACGTCGAGAACCCGCATGCCCGGCCGGATCCTGAGCGGCGCGAGGACGTAGTCGTCATAGGCACGATGGTGCGCAGCACCGACCGCATAGGTGGCACCGTCCCAGTGGACGGAGCCCGCTCCGCCCGTCGTGCCGCTCACCGGACGGGCAGGGTCGCGGGCAGCCAGGACGGGCGCCTGCTCTCGAACGCGGTGACGAGTGCCTCCTGCCGCAGCGTGAGGTCGATGTCATCGAGACCTTCGAGCAGACGCCAGCGCCCGTAGTCGTCGACCTGGAACTGCGCGGCCAGTTCCCCAGCGCGTACCTCACGCGACACGAGGTCCACGGTGATCTGGGTGCTCGGATCAGCTTCGACCATGTCCCACAGGGACTCGATGACCGACTGGTCGAGCTGGGCTGCGAGCACACCCGTCTTCAGCGAGTTGCCACGGAAGATGTCCGCGAACCGGGCGGAGAGCACGACGCGGAAACCCGCGTCCTGCAGGGCCCAGACGGCATGCTCACGAGAGCTGCCCGTGCCGAAGTCCGGTCCGGCGACGAGGATCGTCGCTGCGCCGAACTCGGGCCTGTTGTAGACGAAGTCGGGATCCTTGCGCCACGCGGCGAAGAGGGCGTCCTCGAAGCCAGTGCGCGTCACGCGCTTGAGGTAGACCGCGGGGATGATCTGGTCGGTGTCCACGTTGCTTCGGCGCAGCGGCAGTGCGGTGCCGGTGTGTGTGGTGAAGGCGCGCATCGTCGGGTTCCTTTGCGGTCTCAGAGGTCGGCTGGAGAGGCCAGGCGGCCTACAACGGCGGTGGCGGCGGCAACAGGCGGCGACACGAGGTGGGTACGCCCGCCGGGGCCCTGCCGCCCCTCGAAGTTGCGGTTGCTCGTGGAGGCGCTGCGTTCCTGCGGCGCGAGCTTGTCGGGGTTCATGGCGAGGCACATCGAGCAGCCGGCTCCGCGCCACTCGGCACCAGCGGCCGTGAACACCGCGTCGAGCCCTTCGTCGACAGCCTGCAGACCGACCTGCACAGAGCCGGGGACGACCAGCATGCGCACGCCCTTCGCGACCCTGCGGCCACGGAGGACGTCTGCGGCGGCACGAAGGTCCTCGATGCGCCCGTTCGTGCACGACCCGAGGAACACGGTGTCGACCGCGATGTCACGAAGCGGGGTTCCTGCGGTCAGACCCATGTAGTGCAGTGCACGTTCGGCGGCCGATCGCTCCTGCTCGTCGACGTAGGACGCAGGGTCGGGCACCGATGCAGACAACGGCAACCCCTGCCCAGGGTTGGTCCCCCACGTCACGAAGGGAGCCAGCTCACCCGCATCGATGACGACCTCCGCATCGAACGCGGCATCCTCGTCTGTCACGAGCGCCTGCCACGCCTGCACCGCGAGGTCCCAGTCAGCACCTTGTGGCGCGTTGGGTCGGCCCCGCAGATAGGCGAACGTCGTTTCGTCGGGCCCGATCATCCCGGCACGCGCGCCCGCCTCGATCGACATGTTGCAGATCGTCATGCGACCTTCCATCGACAAGCCGCGAAGTGCCTCGCCGCGGTATTCGAGGACGTAGCCCTGACCTCCGCCGGTGCCGATGCGGGCGATGACGGCGAGGACGACGTCCTTGGCCGTCACGTCGGGCGGCAGCTCGCCGTCGATCGTGATCGCCATCGTCTTGAACGGCTTGAGCGGCAATGTCTGCGTCGCCAGGACGTGCTCGACCTCGCTCGTGCCGATGCCGAAGGCGAGGGCCCCGAACGCTCCGTGGGTGCTGGTGTGACTGTCACCGCAGACGACGGTCATGCCGGGCTGCGTCAGACCGAGCTGCGGGCCGATCACGTGCACGATGCCCTGGCCGGCGTCACCCATGGGGTGCAACCGGACCCCGAACTCGGCGCAGTTGCTGCGCAAGGTGTCGACCTGGATGCGGCTGATCGGGTCGGCGATGGGCAGCAGCAGATCAGTGGTCGGGACGTTGTGGTCCTCGGTCGCGATGGTGAGGTCCGGGCGGCGTACGCGACGGCCCGCGAGCCGAAGACCCTCGAACGCCTGTGGGCTCGTGACCTCGTGCACCAGGTGGAGGTCGATGTAGAGGAGGTCGGGCTCCCCTTCGGCACGGCGCACGACATGCGCGTCCCAGACCTTCTCGGCGAGCGTGCGACCCATCTCGGCACTCCTTGCGTCTGACTGGGGTGGTCTGCCTTGCATCTCAGATGCTGAGATGGCAGTCTTGCTTCGTGGACAACTCTAGCGGAGTCGGCGTTCTTGACAAGGCCGCCGTCGTCCTGGGGGCGCTGGAGAGCGGTCCGCTCACGCTCGCGGGCCTCGTGTCCAGCACAGGTCTCGCCCGACCCACCGCCCACCGGTTGGCCGTCGCCCTGGAGCACCACCGGCTTGTCGGGCGTGACCTGCAGGGCCGGTTCGTGCTCGGGCCGCGACTCGTCGAGCTCGCCGCGGCCGCCGGTGAGGACCGGCTGCTCGCGGCAGCGTCTCCCGTCCTGCTGCACCTGCGCGACACGACCGGGGAGAGCGCGCAGCTCTACCGGCGCCAGGGAGACAGCCGCGTCTGCGTCGCCGTGGCGGAACGGCCCTACGGTCTGCGCGACACGATTCCCGTAGGTTCCGCCCTGACGATGCTGGCGGGCTCAGCCGCGCAGGTGCTGCTGGCGTGGGAAGACGCCGAGCGCATCCATCGCGGCCTGCGCGGGGCCCGGTTCACCGCGACGGCGCTCGCGGCGGTCCGTCGACGAGGCTGGGCCCAGAGCGTCGGGGAGCGAGAGCTCGGCGTGGCCTCGGTGTCGGCCCCGGTGCGCGGCCCCGGCAGCAAGGTCGTCGCCGCTGTCGGCATCTCGGGGCCCGTGGAGCGGCTGTCCCGCCAGCCCGGCCGTTCACACGCCGCCGCTGTCACCCAGGCGGCGACCCGGCTCAGCGAAGCCCTTCGCCGGTCCTGAGCGCCCTATCCTGGCGACGTGTCCGACCCGAGCCTGGTGAGCCGCAACCGTGAGCAGCAGCGTGAGCTCTACGGTGAGACGCTCGACGACATCGTGGTGCGGGTCTCCTCCACCCTCGGCATCACGCAGGGCCGGCTCGCCGAAGCCCTGGGCCTCTCCCCCGCGATGCTGTCGCAGCTGCGCGGCGGCCAACGCGTGAAGATCGGCAATCCCGCGGTGCTCGACCGGCTCCGGGTCCTCGACGAGGCGTCGTCGTCACGGCCCCAGGGCGAGCACCTCGACGAGCTTCTGCATTCGGTCCGCGAACGCACCGGTTTCCACACCCGCACGATGGCGGACACACCGAGCAGCACCGATGCACGCCACGTCGTACGCGCGATCCAGGGCCTCCTGCGCGCCGTGGCACCCGCCGAGGAGCTGTTGGCTGCCGCGGCGTCGATCGACGCCCGGCACCCGGAGCTCGCAGAGCTGCTGCGCGTGTTCGGCGCCGGCCGCACCGACACGGCGCTGGCGCACTACGAGCGCCTTGCGCCGATGGGCTGATCGTGACGGAGCTTTTCGCCGGGCGCTATGAGCTGGTCGAGCTCATCGGTGAAGGTGGCATGGGCCTTCGTGGCGCGTGTGGGACGCCAAGGAACGCGTGTTCCGTGCCGGCAAGGTGCTTCGCGCCTCCGACGCCACCTCTTTGCTGCGCTTCGTGCGCGAGCTCGGCTACCGCATCCACCACCCGAACGTGCTGGCACCGTTGGGTTGGGTCGGCGAGGACGACAAGGTCATGTTCACCATGGATCTCGTCCGCGGCGGCTCCGTCGCCTCGCTGCTCGGCGACTACGGTGCGCTTCCTCCTGCGTGGGTTGCGGTGCTGCTCGACCAGTTGCTCGACGGGCTCGGCGCCGTCCATGCCGCAGGACTGGTGCACCGCGACGTCAAGCCGGCAAATCTGCTGCTCGAGCCCACCGGACCGCACCGCCCGCACCTGCTGCTGAGCGACTTCGGCATCGCGGCACCGGTCGACGGGCCGCGGTTCACCAGTGTCTCGATCGTGCTGGGAACGCTGGGCTATCTCGCCCCGGAGCAGCTGCGCGGCGCCGTGCCCGACCCTCGCCAGGACCTCTATGCCGCGGGCGCGGTCGCCGTCGAGATGTTGACGGGAGGCCTGACCGCTCTGCCTGCAGGACAAAGACCGCCGACCGGCGTCCCCCTCAGGCTCTGGGAGGTCGTACGCCGACTGGTCGCGGTGGAACCGGCCCAACGGTGGGCCACGGCGAACGCGGCCCGGGAAGCGCTTGCCGCCACCGGTTGTCTGCCGGCGCAGGGCGAGCAGCCCGATGATGAGGGCCGCGACATCGAGGTGCTCGAGCACGTCCCCGCCCAGCACGCTTTCCCGACCGCAGCGGCAGGAGATCTCCACGTGCCCCGGCAGACGGCGCTTTCCGGCGCAGACGCGCCGACCACGGTCCAGAGCAGTGACCCTGCCACTGTGGCCGGCTTCCCGGCCGCTGTTGGCGACCCGCCGACCCGTGCGATGGTTCCGGAGCGCACGCGGGTGCTGCAGCCTTCTGCTGCGCCCCTCGCCCGGCGCGAGCGCTCGCACGAAGCCGCGTCGCACCGGGCGGCGATTCTCGCTGCCGCGGCGTGCGTCGTCACAGGCATCGTCGTCATGGCCCTCGGGCTGCGCCATGCGCCGGCCGGTCCCAAGACGCCTTCCGTGCCGCCTGCAACGTCGAGCACCAACGTGCTGCAGGTGAGCAAGGGAGACGCGTGCACGTGGGCCGACCAGCTGACGGCGGCGAGGACGAAGCAGAAGGTCCCCATGACGTGCACCCCCGCAGAAGACGGCAGCTTCTCGTGGCAACGCACGCCTTGACCCACGACGGCGGTCAGCCGGCGGCGACGCCTGGCTTCTTGCGCGTCAGCACGAAGATCAGGCTGAACCCACCGAGGAACAGCAGCAGGGCTCCCGCGACCAGCAGCTTCGCGGACGGTCCCGTCGTGTCCTTCGCGGCGGACGCGTCCGCGAGCACCACATCGGCGGACACGGCTTTCGTATATCGCGGGGCGGCGGACTTCGCGCCTGTCAGCTTCACCGAGAGCCGCAGCGGTGCCTGCCATTCCTTGCCGTTCTTCTCGGCCACGATCTCGAAGTAGTAGTAGCCGTCGATCGACACAGGACCTACGTCAGCCGCGGAGTTCTCGCGGTTGCGATATCTCACCGGCGGCAGGGCAGACCGCAGGACTGCGGCAGTCGTGAAGTTGTAGGTGACGTTCTTGCCGATGCTGCTGGCAGCGTTCTCGTGCACGCGCACCGGAGCCCAGTCAGGGGCGAATGCCCGCATGCCGATCGTTGCAGAACCGGCATCGCCGCTCGGAGCAATGGTGGCGGTGAGCGCCGGGGCCTGACCTTCGTCAGCACGTACGCGGTAGAACACCGCCTCACCACCGGAGATCGTGTCGGTGTAGCTCTGCCCGGAGGCCAGGCTCGGCGCGGTGAAGAACGAGCTTCCGCCCGTGACTGCAGGCCCTCCGTCAACTGCCTCGGAAGCCGCGGCGCGCACCTGCATCGCGTCTTCGACCCGTGGCAGCAGAGCGTCGAAGTTGGTGACAGCCGGCTCCTCGAGGACGGCCAGGGCGAACTTCGTCACGCCCGCCTTCGGTGCTGAGCCCGCCGAGGAGTCGGATCCACGAGTGACGGTCAGCAGGAGCGAGGTCGCGGCGTCGCACGGCGGGGAGGCCTGCGGTGACTTCTGCCGTGCGCTGACCGTGAGGACCTCCACGACGTCGGAGAAGAAGCTGTCCCGGCCCTCACCGCAGGTCGCGCCGTCCGGCGTCGTGAGCGTCACGGTGAAGCCGTCGACCGACGAGGCGCTGTCGAGCGGGACGTTGGGTCGGGCGGCCACCGTGACGTGCAGGGTGCTGCCCGCCGACTTCTTGACGTCGTAGAAGCGCTGATCCTGGTCGGCACCGATCTCGTCGGCGTACTGCCCGGCCTTGATGGGCGTTGCGGTGCCGGCGGACGTGGCACCCCTGACCGGCGTGCCGGAGATGCTGAACGTGCGAGGTGTCGTCACGTCAGCGCCTGTGGCAGCGCAGGCGGCGGGAGCCCCGACGCCGACGACAGCGAGAGCTGTCATCCCGGTCACGGCTGCGCTGATGAAGGCTCGCATCATCGGGTGTGCTCCTGTGCGACGGATCGGATGATGGTGGTGGTGCACGGGGTCAGACCGCCGTACGGCGACGCAGCAGCCAGGCGGCGCCCCCGCCAGCGAGGAAGACCAGCAGACCACCGCACAGCACGACGAGCAGCGAGGGGCCGGAGCCGCCCGAAGTCGACTCGTCGGCCGCGGTGGACACGGTCAGCTCCGTCGCTGCAGCCGACGCGGCGCTGTTCGGCAGGCTGCTCGCGGCTGCGGCGTCGGGTGCGACTCCGGCGACAGACGGGTCGGGCGAGGAGGTCGGGGCTGCGCTCGGCTCAGTCACTCCGGCGGCGAGCGGGTCTGTCACCACCGCCGTGGCGTACGCCGGAGCTGTCTGGCCTTCGCCGGAGACCGAGACCGAGAGCCGCAGCGGCGCCTGCCACTCCGACCCGCTCTTCTTGGCGACGATCTCGAAGTAGTACCAGCCGGCCAGGGATACCCCGGTGACATCCTTCGAGCTGCTCTCCCGGTTGCGGTATCTCACGGGCGGCAGAGCGGTGCGCAGCACGTCCGCCGTGGCAAAGGTGTAGGAAGGCGACTTTCCGATGGCCGTACTCGTGTCTTCGGGCACCCTGATGCGGGCGCGGTCGGGGGCGAAGGCGTCGAGACCCACCGTGGTGTAGGTGCCGCCCGTGCTCGGTGCGATCGTGGCGGTGAACGCGGCAGCCTGGCCCTCGGCCACGCGCACGCGATAGAACAGCGCCTCCCCGCCACGGATGGTGTCGCTGTAGCTGTGTCCCGGCTCGAGGGGCGCCGCGTTCGTGAACGACGCGCCCCCAGCCGTGGGTGCTCCATCAGGAGACGCCTCAGGCGCAGCGACGCGGACCTGACGTGAGTCCTCCACCCGCGGCTCGAGAACGTCGAAGTTGGCGACCGGCGACTCGTCGACCACGAGGAGCTCGATCGGGCTGTCGCCCGTCTTGGGGGCGAGGCCAGGTGACGTCTCGGACCCTCGCGTGACCGACAGGACGAGAGAGGGAGCCGCGTCGCAGGCCGGGGACGCCTGCGGCGACTTCTGCCGCACTGTCGCGCTGATGACGTCGACGGTCGACCACACCTGGTCGCGGTCGTCACCGCACTCGGCACCGTCGCCGGTGCGCAGCCGCAGGCTCAGCCCGTCGTACGCCTGCGCGTCGAGCGGGACGTTGGGCCGACCGACGACCGAGACGTGCAGCGTGCTGCCCGGCGACTTGGGCAGGACGTAGAACCGCTGGTCCTGGTCGCCGCCGATGCGGTCGGTGTATTGGCCGGCCGAGATCGTGGGAGCGCCCGGCGCCGACGTCGTCCCCTGCACCGGGGTGCCGGAGATGGAGGACGGCCGTGACGCGCGCAGCGAGACCGATGTGATGCTGCTCACGATAGAGCGGGCATTGCTGGCGTCGTAGTAGGTGCCGTGGCCCGCGCGGGCGATGCACTGCATCTGGGTCCGCGCCTTGCCTGACAGCTTGAGACCGACGACGTTGATCTGCAGATCGATTCCTGAACCAGACAGCTGCTGTGCCACGACGCACGGGTCAGGCGCGCAGTTCGACTCGCCGTCGGAGACCAGCACGATGCTGCGTTTGCCCTCCGTCGGGAGGTCGCGCACCGCCTGCTGCAGGGCGTAGCCGATGGGCGTCTCCCCCAGCGGTCTGTAGGCGGCGATGGCCGACGTGAGCTTCGCCTTGTCGAGCACCGCCACCGGCGCGACCGACTGCGAGTCGGTGCAGGCCGACGGTCCCGAGCCGACAGTGGCACCGAACACGCGCATGCCCACCCGTGCGTCGGCCGGAAGACCGGCAACGACCTGGGTCAAGGCGGCCCGGGCCGCCACGATCTTGGTCGACCCGCCGGCGGCCGGCTCGGCCATCGAGCCCGACGAGTCGAGCACGAGGTCCAGGGCCGTTCCGGCGGCCGTCGAGCCGCCGTCGGCGCGTACGGCCGCCGCCGCCGCTGTGCCGGTCATCATCGTGGTGAGCAGGGCGACGGCCAGAGCTGCCAGGACGGTCCGGACCGGCACGGGTCCCCGTCCCGTGCCCGCACGCGGGTCGATCGTCATCGCGGTCTTCCTCTCGTTCGCTGTGTTCGCTACCGCAAAGATAGCGTTCACTATTGCGAACGTCAACCCTGGGGCGAACGTGCGGAAGGCCCCACTCCGAGGAGCGGGGCCTTCTGCTGCGCTGGGTAGCCCCGACGGGATTCGAACCCGCGCTACCGCCTTGAGAGGGCGACGTGCTAGGCCGCTACACAACGGGGCCCTAGCTGCTTTGCCTGCCGAACACGCACAGCATGGCTGCTGCGCTGGGGTACCAGGACTCGAACCTAGACTAACTGAACCAGAATCAGTTGGGCTGCCAATTACCCCATACCCCAAGGGCACGCACGAACCGTTGCCGGATCGAGCACCCGGAGCACTCTACCGGACGCCGGGTCGACTCGACCGCACCCCTCGACGGCCGGTCGAGCACGGCGCCCGGAAGCGGCGCGCACCGGCCGGGGTGCCCTGGTTGTGCAGCAGCCGGATGGCGTGGTTCCGAGTCCCTGTCCGGATGCCGTTGGTGATCCACGCCATCGCCAGGGCCGCGACTCCGCTTCCCGGACGGCTGTATTCATCACTCCTCCTGCGCCGACGTCCCCCCGAGTGTTCCCAGTCCCAACGCGTCCGTCAGGTCGTGCAGCGACGCGATGCACACGAGCTGGGCAGGAACGGGCTCCGACTGCCCGCCCTGACGGTCCAGCCACACCCCCACGAGCCCGGCGTCGCGCGCTCCGATCGCATCGGTGTGCAGGAGGTCGCCGACGTATGCGGTGGTGGCCGGATCGCTGCGCAGCGCTGCGCAGCCCGCGAGAAAGATGCCGGGGTCGGGCTTGGCGACGCCGACGACGTCAGGGCAGATCACGACATCGAAGTAGCCGCCGAGCCCACATCTCGCGAGCTTCGCCCTGACGTTGGTCGTCTCGTTGTTGCTGACGACGCCTACGGGGACACCCAGGCCGTCCAACGTCGTCAAGGCGTCGGTGAACGCCGCAGTCGCGGCCTCCATCTCGCGCCGGAAGCCGTCGAACCAGGCGTCGACATCCTCGTCGCCGAAGAGCCCGACGAGACCCCATGCAGCTCCCAGATCGCGTACGCGCTCACGACGCTGGCCCTGCCAGCTCAGCTCGCCGGTGAGGTAGCGGCCGTAGTGCAGCCCTTCGAGCTCATGCCAGTGGGTGTAGGCCCCCTCGGGCTCGACGTGGGGGGCCACGCGCGCGAGATGGCGGAGAAACCCCGTGCGCACCGCGTTCCTGTGGTCGATGAGCGTGTCATCGACGTCGAACAGGACGGCGGTCACGCTCATCCGCGCGCTGCTGCCAGACGTCGCAGCGAGCGGTCCCTGCCGAGGAGCTCCATCGACTCGAACAGCGGCGGGGACACCCGCCGGCCGGTGACGGCCGCGCGTACGGCGCCGAAGGCGTTCTTGGGCTTGAGGCCCAGACCCTCGATCAGCGAGGAGCGGAGCGCGGCCTCGATCGCCTCCGTGCTCCAGGCGGCCAGGGCACCGAGTGCCTGCTCCGCAGCCGCGAGAACCTCGTCGCTCAGCAGCTTGGCCGCGTCGGGCTCGATCGCGACGGCGTCGACGAGGAGAAAGCCGAGCATCCCGGACACCTGCCCCATCACCGTGACCCGCTCCTGAACCAGCGGCGCTGCGGCCAGGACCAGAGCACGGTCGGCGTCGGACGCGGGCGAGGCCACCAGGCCGTCGACTGCCAGCACCTGCAAGGCACGCTCGGCGAAGTCCTCGGCGGACAGACGGCGCACCCAGTCGGCGTTGATCGCCTCGCACTTCTTCAGGTCGAAGCGTGCGGGGCTGGGATTGACCCGCGCGATGTCGAAGGCCTCGACCATCTCCTGCAGGGAGAAGACGTCGCGATCCTCGGCGATCGACCAGCCCAGCAGCGCCAGATAGTTCAACAGCCCCTCGGGAAGGAAACCGAGGTCGCGGTAGTAGCCCAGGGACGCCTCGGGGTCGCGCTTCGACAGTTTCTTGCTGCCCTCCCCCATGACCAGCGGCAGGTGACCGAACGCGGGTACGCCGCCCTGCAGCACGCCGATCTCGCGCAGCGCTCGGTACATCACGATCTGGCGGGGCGTCGAGGACAGCAGGTCTTCACCGCGGAGGATGTGCGTGATCGCCATGAGGGCATCGTCAGCGGGGTTCGTGAGGGTGTAGAGCGGTGAGCCGTCGCCGCGCACGATGACGTAGTCGGGAACCGACCCGGCAGCGAACCGCACCTCTCCTCTGACGAGGTCGGCGTAGACGATGTCCTCGGCAGGCATGCGCATCCGCAGCACAGCGGCTCGGCCCTCGGCGCGGTAGGCGACGCGCTGCGCGTCGCTGAGATAGCGGTCGAAGCCGTCATAGCCCAGCTTCGGGTCCTGTCCGGCCGCCCGCCGGCGCTCCTCCACCTCGCCCGGCGTCGAGAACGACTCGTAGGCATGCCCCGACACCAGTAGCCGTCGCGCAACGTCGGCATAGATGGCCATCCGCTGCGACTGGCGGTAGGGGGCGTGCGGGCCGCCCACCTCGGGGCCCTCGTCCCAGTCGAGACCCAGCCAGTGCAGCGCTTCGAGCAGCGAGGCGTAGGACTCCTCGGAGTCACGGGCCGCGTCGGTGTCCTCGATGCGGAACACGAACGTGCCGCCGGTGTGACGTGCGTAGGCCCAGTTGAACAATGCCGTGCGCACCAGGCCGACGTGCGGGTTGCCCGTCGGCGACGGGCAGAAGCGCACGCGTACGCCGGTCACGCCGCCACCACGCGGTTGGTGAGGCTGCCGACGCTCTCGATGGCGATGGTCACGGTGTCTCCAGCAACGAGCGGGCCGACCCCGGCGGGGGTGCCGGTCAGGATGACGTCACCGGGCAGCAGCGTCATCACGGCGGACACCTGCGCGATGAGCTCGGAAACGCCGATGAGCAGCTGCGAGGTGCGGCCCGACTGCCGCAGCTCGCCGGATACCTCGCACGTGACAGCGAGGTCGGACGCGTCGATGTCGGTCGCGATCCACGGGCCGAGCGGGCAGAACGTGTCGAACCCCTTGGATCGCACCCACTGGCCGTCCTTGCGCTGCAGGTCGCGTGCCGTGACGTCGTTGCCGCAGGTGAAGCCGAGGATCACCTCTGCAGCGCGCTGCACGGGCACCTCACGACAGAGCCGGCCGATGACGATGGCGAGCTCAGCCTCGTGGTGGACCTCGCTGCTCAGCGACGGCAGCACGATCGCGTCACCCGGGCCGATCACCGACGTCGAGGGCTTGAGGAACACCTGCGGCTCGGCCGGAGCCTCGCCCCCCATCTCACGGACGTGGTCGGCGTAGTTCTTGCCGATGCCGATGACCTTGCTCGGCAGGACCGGTGCGAGCAGGCGTACGTCGCTGAGCTGGATCGGTTCACCGCTGAGCTCGAAAGGAGCGAACGGGTGGCCCGCGATCGCGGTCACCGTCATGGCGGCGAGGTCGGTGGGATCTCCTTCGACCACTCCGAAGGAGACCGCGTCGTTGCGGGAGAATCGGGCGATACGCATCGCGCCAGGCTAGTCGAGGCTAGTTCGCCGCCAGCGGCTCGACCCCGTGGCGCAGCAGGCCGTAGCCCAGGGCGTCGAGCAGCGCGGCGAACGACGCCTCGATCACGTTGGCGGCGACGCCGACGGTCTCCCACGACCGCTCCCCGTCGCTCGTCTCCACGAGGACGCGCGTCACCGCGTCGGTCCCGTGCCCGCCGTCGAGGATGCGCACCTTGTAGTCGACGAGCTCGAAGCGTTCGATGACGGGATAGGCCGCACCGAGCGCCTGCCGCAGCGCGGCGTCGAGCGCGTTGACCGGCCCGTTGCCCTCACCGACCGCGACGTGGCGTCGGCCCCCGGCATGGAGCTTCACGACGGCCTCGGCGAGCGACCCGCCCGTCGCGGGCCCCGCGGATGCGTCGGACTGCACAGACGCGTGCCACGACTCGACGACGAACCACGACGGGCGAGTGTTGCGCACGTCGAGCAGCAGCAGCTCGAACGAGGCGTCTGCGGCCTCGAACGTGTAGCCGCGCGCCTCCATCTCCTTGACGCGGTTCGTCAGCTCCGCCAGCGCGTCGGGATCCTGCGAAAGGTCATAGCCGAGCTCCCGGCCCTTGAGCTCGACGCTCGCCCGGCCCGCCATCTCGCTGATGAGCATGCGCATGTCGTTGCCGACCCGTTCCGGCTGCGTGTGTTGATAGAGGTCTGGGTCGATCTTCACCGCGCTCGCGTGGATGCCTGCCTTGTGCGCAAAGGCGGACGTGCCGACGTAGGGCTGGCGCGCGTAGGGCAGCACGTTCGTGATCTCGCTGACAGCGTGAGCGATGCGAGTGCTGTCACGAAGCCCGTTGCCGGCAAGCAGCTTCATGCCTCGCTTGATCTCGAGGTTGGCCACGATGGTGACGAGATCAGCGTTGCCGGTGCGCTCGCCATAGCCGTTCAGCGTTCCCTGCACGTGCGTCGCTCCCGCTGTCACAGCAGCGAGAGTGTTGGCGACGGCGCACCCCGCGTCGTTGTGGCAGTGGATGCCGATGCGCGCGCTGGTGGCACCGATGATCTCGTGCACGACTGTCGCGAGGTCGTCGGGCAGCATGCCGCCGTTGGTGTCGCACAGGGCGATCACCTCAGCCCCCGCCTCAGCCGCTACTCGAACGAACTCGAGTGCGTATTTCGGGTCGAACGCGAAGCCGTCGAAGAAGTGCTCCGCATCGACGAAGACCCGTCGACCCTCGGCCCGCAGATGTTCGACCGTGTCGCGCACCATGTCGAGCCCTTCCTCCGGCGTCGTGCGAAGAGCCAGCTCGACGTGTCGCACGTGGGACTTGGCGACGAGCGTGACGATCGGGGCACCGGAGTCGCGCAGCGCCGCGACCTGCGGGTCGTCCGCAGCGCGTACGCCCTTTCTGCGGGTGGCTCCGAACGCGGCGAGTCGAGCGTTGCGCAGATTGAGCTCGGTGCGGGCGCGGCGGAAGAACTCCGTGTCCTTGGGCACCGCACCGGGCCAGCCGCCCTCGATGAAGCCGACGCCGAGGTCGTCGAGATGTCCAGCGATCGCGATCTTGTCAGCGATCGACAGGGTCAGGCCCTCCTGCTGCGCACCGTCGCGCAGGGTGGTGTCGTAGACGTGGAACGCCTCGGTGCCTGCCATGTCGCTCTCCTTCTCGGTGGCGCTCAGGGTCCCGCACAACAAAAAGACCTCCCGCCATGGCGGGAGGTCTGCGCGTCGACAAAGCGTCGACGCGCTAGCTGCTAATGATCGCGTGCGGAACCACGCGCCCATAATGCCACAACCCCCGCTGGCACAGGGGCCCCTTGTGGCGAACCTATTGGCAGAGGGTGCCCCTCTGCCAATCCCGCACCGACACCGCGTACGCGCAGGGTCAGCTGACGTCGACGGGGCGCATCCAACCGTGCTCGTCGCCGCGCAGACCGTGCTGGATCTCGAGCAGCGCCTGGCGCAGGCGCATGGTCACCGGACCCGGCTCGCCGTCACCCACCGTCCAGCTGACAGCCTCGCTGGCCACGGCCCCGACCGGCGTGATGACCGCGGCCGTGCCGCACGCGAAGACCTCGCTGATCTCGCCGCTCGCGTTGCCCTCGCGCCACTCCTCGGTCGAGACGGGCCGCTCATCGACGGCGAGCCCGAGGTCGGTGGCGAGGATGAGCAGCGTGTCGCGGGTGATGCCGGGAAGCAGTGTCCCGGTCAACGCGGGCGTGATGATCCGCGAATCGGCGCCCGTGCCGTGGACGAAGCACAGGTTCATACCGCCCATCTCCTCGACCCAGCGATGCTCGACAGCATCCAGCCACACGACCTGGTCACAGCCCTGAGCTGCAGCCTCGCGCTGTGCCACCAGCGAAGCCGCGTAGTTGCCGGCGCACTTGGCCTCGCCCGTGCCTCCCGGCGACGCACGGGTGTAGTCGGTGGAGAGCCACACCTTGACCGGCTTCACCCCGCGGGGGAAGTAGGCGCCGGCCGGCGAGGCGATGAGCAGGAACAGGTAGGACGCCGCCGGCCGGACGCCTAGGCCGACCTCGGTGCTGATCATGAAGGGGCGCAGATAAAGCGAGCGGTCGACTTCGCGCGGCACCCACGCCGCGTCCTGGCGCACCAGCGCCTCGACCGCCTCGAGGAAGAGCTCCTCGGGCAGCTCAGGCATTGCGAGCCGCCGTGCGCTCGACGACAGGCGGCGGGCGTTCTGCTCGGGCCGGAACAGGGCGATGGCGCCATCGGGCTGGCCGTAGGCCTTCAGGCCCTCGAAGATCTCCTGGCCGTAGTGCAAGGCCATCGTCGCCGGGTCGAGGCTCAGCGGGCCGTAGGGCACCAGCTCGCCGTCGTGCCAGCCGCGCGCCTCGTCCCAGCGGATGAGCACCATGTGGTCGGTGAAGACGCGCCCGAAACCAGGATCGACCAGGGCTGCCTCGCGCTGGGCGTCGGCAAGAGGACTGCTGGTCGGCTTGAGCTCGAGGGGCATGTCGCCCACGGTAGCCGCCACCCCGATGATTGCCGAGTGATGCAACACAGGCGTCCACTCCTCGGACAGGGGTCGTGGCGAGCGGTGGCCGCGGTCGGCAGCGCCGTCGCCGCCACCGCGATCACGGTGGCCGAAGCAGCGCACTGGCAAGCGGCGCGCTGCTGCAGCGCTCGGCCGGACGCTGCCCGCGCAGAACCGGAGACCATCCTCGTCCTGGGCTATCGCTCGACGGCGGGAGGTCGACTGCACCCGCTGCAGCGATGGCGGACCGACATCGCGCTCCGGTCGATGACACCGGGGTGCCGGACCCGGCTCGTCTTCTCCGGCGGAGCGCACGACGCCGGTCCGACGGAGGCGCACGTGATGGCCGGCTACGCACGGGCCCGGCTGAGCGGCGCACCGTGCGAGATCGTCCTCGAGACGCGCGCCCGCAGCACTGCTGAGAACATCGAGCTCAGCCTGCCGCTGCTGCAGGCGACCGGCGCCATCATGATCGCCTCGGACCCGCTGCATGCTGCACGCGGGCGGGGACACCTCGTTGCGGCCCGACCCGATCTCGTGCCACGGCTCCATGCCGCGCAGGACTTCCGGCTCGTCGAGCACCCGCTGCTGAAGCTGGGGACCGCCGTCGGGGAGGGCTGGTTGGCCCTGTATCGACGTAGCGTCCGGCTGCGCACCCGGTGAGAGTGCGGTCGGACGCTCAGATGCGGGCGGCCACCGCGTCGCCGACGCCGGTCGTGCGCAGTCGGGTGCCGGCCGCATGCGGTTGTTCGGCGCGGTCGGCCAGCTCTGCCAGCACAGCGCTCTCCACCTGCTGCGCCGCCTCGGGCAGACCGAGGTGCTGCAGCAGCATGGCGGCGGACAGGATCGCAGCGGTCGGGTCGGCGATGCCCTGACCGGCGATGTCGGGGGCGGAGCCGTGCACCGGCTCGAACATCGAGGGCGCCGTGCGGTCGGGGTTGACGTTGCCGCTGGCCGCGAGCCCGATGCCGCCGGTCACGGCGGCTGCGAGGTCGGTGAGGATGTCGCCGAAGAGGTTGTCCGTCACGATGACGTCGAACCGGGCCGGGTCGGTGACGAGGAAGATCGTCGCCGCATCGACGTGGAGGTAGTCGACCGACACGTCAGGGAACTCCTGCCCCACGCGCGAGACCGTGCGCGACCACAGGTGGCCGGCGTGGACGAGCACGTTGTTCTTGTGCACGAGCGTCAGCTTGCGGCGCGGGCGGGCGGAGGCACGGCGGAACGCGTCGCGTACGACCCGCTCGACCCCGAAGGCCGTGTTGACCGAGACCTCGTTCGCCACCTCGGCGGGCGTGCCGACGCGGATGGCACCGCCGTTGCCCACATAAGGACCCTCGGTGCCCTCGCGTACGACGACGAAGTCGATGTCACCCGGGTCGGCCAGCGGGGACACAGCCCCGGGAAAGAGCCGAGAGGGCCGCAGGTTGACGTAGTGGTCGAGCTCGAAGCGCATGCGCAGCAGCAGGCCACGCTCGAGGACGCCGCTCGGCACGCTGGGATCGCCGATCGCACCGAGCAGGATCGCGTCGTGCTCACGCAACTCGGCGAGGACGCTGTCGGGCAGCGTCTCGCCGGTCGCGTGCCAGCGCGTCGCACCGAGCTCGTAGTCGGTGTAGGAGGCGACGGTGTCGTGGCCCGCGAGCACGGTGTCTAGCACCTTGCGCGCCTCACCGACGACCTCGGGTCCGATGCCGTCTCCGGGCACAGCGGCGATCTTGAGCGTGGAGGACATGGGGTCGGGAGCCTCGTTCGCGGGAGGTTTGTGGGCGCTCAGGCTTGTTCGGAAAGGTCGACCGTGCGGCCGGACGTCGCACCGATCTCCGTCATGATGGACTCGAGCACGTCCTGCGGCACCGCGGAGTCGACGGTCACGACGACGAGCGCGGGCCCACCCTTCTCGCTGCGGCTGACCTGCATCCCGGCGATGTTCACCTCAGCCTCGCCGAGATGGCGACCGATCACGCCGACGACCCCGGGCCGGTCTTCGTAGCGCAGGAACGCCAGGTGGTCGCTCGGCTCGATGTCGACATCGAGACCGTCGACCTCGACCACCTTGTGCACCTGGCGCGCGCCTGAGAGTGTGCCGGACACCGAGGCTGCCGACCCGTCCGCGAGGATGCCGCGCAGGGTGATGAGGTTGCGGTAGTCGCTGCTCTCACGCTCCGTCGTCAACTGCACGTCAAGCCCACGTTCGGCAGCGAGGACCGGCGCGTTGACGTAGGTGACCTGCTCCTCGACGACGTCGGTGAACAGCCCACGCAGGGCGGCGAGCTGCAGGACGCGTACGTCGTGCTCGGCGATCTCGCCACGCACCTCGACGGTGAGGTTCTGCGGCACGGAGCCGGCGAGCGCCGTGAAGAGGCGGCCCAGCCGCTCGGCCAGGGCAATGCCGGGGCGCACGTCCTCGGCGATCACGCCACCCTGCACGTTGACGGCGTCCGGCACGAGCTCACCGGCGAGGGCGAGACGGACCGACTTGGCCACCGCGATGCCGGCGCGCTCCTGGGCCTCGTCGGTCGAGGCACCCAGGTGCGGCAGGCCGACGACGCTGTCGAGGGTCATCAGCGGGCTGTCTGTGCAGGGCTCCTTCGCCCAGACGTCAAGACCGGCACCGGCGACCCGGCCCTCCGACAGAGCGGTGAACAGCGCCGCCTCGTCCACGATCCCACCACGGGCGGCGTTGACGATGCGGACCGAGGGCTTGACCTTGCGTAGGGCATCCTCTCCGATCAGACCGAGGGTCTCGGCGTTCTTGGGCAGATGCACCGTGATGAAGTCGGCCTCGGCGAGGAGCTCGTCGAGGCTGAGCAGCTTGACGCCGAGCTGGGCAGCGCGACCGGCCTGGACGTAGGGGTCGTAGGCGACGACGTTCATGCCGAACCCCGCCATGCGCTGCGCGACGAGGACGCCGATGCGGCCGAGGCCGACGACGCCGAGCGTCTTCTCGAAGAGTTCGGTGCCGCTGTATTTGCTGCGGGCCCACGTGCCGCCGGCGAGGGCCGCGTGGGCTGCCGGGATGTTGCGGGCGGTCGCGAGGAGCAGACCGATGGCGATCTCCGCAGCGCTCACGATGTTGGACGTCGGCGCGTTGACCACCATGACACCGGCCTGCGTTGCCGCCTTGACGTCGACGTTGTCGAGGCCGACTCCTGCCCGGGCGACGACGCGCAGCTTCTTGGCTGCGGCGATGGCCTCGGCGTCGACCTTGGTGGCGCTGCGGATCAGGATGGCGTCGACGTCAGCGATCGCCGTGAGGAGCTCGGAACGGTTGGCACCGTCGCACGAGCGGACCTCGAAGTCGGGCCCCAGGGCCTCGACGGTGGCTGGCGACAGTTCCTCGGCGATGAGGACGACGGGCTTGCTCACCGGGGGCGACCTTTCAGGGGCGGTTGCTAGGGCGGGACAACCCTAGCGGTCTCCTCCGACGGACTTCGTGAACCCCTTCACAAGGCGCCCGGTCCTCGGCACGACGCACCCCTGCTGCTCCGGCCGTGAGCCATCACACCCGATCATTACGCTGAGCACCGAGCTCGAAGCCGGCGCTTCCGGCGTCGAGGTCTCGCATGACACTCCGCACGTCAGGACCGATAGCCGTCCGCAGCGAGGCGCCCTCGGTGACCCGCATCGTCGCCGACGTCGTGGTCGGCGCCGCGACGGGTGCGAGCTCGTGGGGCGCGACGGTGAGAACAGACGCGACCACGCGTGCGCCCGCCACCCCTGCCGGCCCGCCCCAGCCGCGCGGTGCACCGGCGCCCCAGGTCTGGCTCTGCACCAGGAGTTCCTCGCCGCCACGGGCGGCGGCCAGCCGCTGTTGCACGGTTCCTGCCTCCTCGCCATGGCGGCCGAGCACCGTCACGTCACGCCATCGAACTGCGGATCGCGCATCCAACTTCAGCGAAGTCAACTGCTGGTGTCGCGCTTGGCGAGTGATGATCAGCGGTTGTGGGCCCCAGTCGAGGACGGAGTCCTCACCCAACTCGACGTCTATGACGCTGCACGACTGCCGCCTGCGAGAGTCGGGCTGCGCGATCATCGCCGCGACGCTGCGCATCGTGAGCTGCGCACCTGGGCCGACACGGATGCTCAAGGACAGGTCGTCACCACCCAACGGTCCGCCCGCGCCACCGAGCAGGTGCACGCAGGCACTGTCGCGTGCACCGGTTCGCCGCATCATCAGTGGCGCCTCCGAGTGCAGCCACAACCGCGGGCGACCGTCCGCGGACAGCTCGACGCTGACCTGCGCCTGCGCCCTCACGCAACGAGATGGTCGGCGCGAGCCCTCAGCAGCCACTCGGCGACGTCGGTCGCGAGCGGGTCCTCGCGCAGGCTCGTGAACATGACCGGACGTTCGCCTCGCATCCGTGCGGCATCGCGCGCCATGACGCCGAGATCGGCACCGACCAGGGGCGCGAGATCGGTCTTGTTGATGACGAGCAGGTCCGATGACGTGACGCCCGGGCCACCTTTGCGCGGCACCTTGTCACCACCGGCGACGTCGATCACGAACATCTGCACGTCGACAAGTCCGTGACTGAAGGTCATCGTCAGGTTGTCGCCCCCGCTCTCCACGATGACCAGGTCGAGCGGGTCGAATGCGGCTTCGAGGTCCTCGACCGCATCGAGGTTCGCGCTGATGTCATCACGCACGGCGGTGTGCGGGCAGCAGCCCGTTTCCACGGCGCTGATGCGGGCAGGGTCGAGGACGCCTGCCGCACGCAGGAACTGCGCGTCCTCCGTCGTATAGATGTCGTTCGTAACGACGCCCAGCTCCAACCGCTCCGACAGCGCCCGGCACAGCGCGGCCACCATCGCGGTCTTGCCGCTTCCCACCGGGCCCCCGACGCCGACGCGAAAAGACCGGCGACCGTCGTGCGGCCGGTCGGACACGCCGCCGGGTCGGTCGTGAACGTGCGGCAGGTCGTTGACAGGGTCACGATGCAAAGAGACGCACCTCCGTGGCGGCATGGCATTCGGCAAGCAGGTCAAGAGCAGGCGAACCGGGGCTCGCCAGGTCACCGCGCTCAGCATCCGCAACCGCGTCGGTAGCCACGCGATCGACGTCGGGCGACAGGCGTACGAGCATCGCCTGCACCTGCAGCGGGTCGAGGGAAAGCAGGCGTACGGCGGCTGACGCCGGGCCACTGACGGCGCTCAGCGCGGCGAGGCGTGCCGCGTCGGCGGCAGAACCACCGGCAATCTGCACCACCACGCCGAGCAGGCAGGCATGGTGCGGCTCCCTGCCGACCTCGTGCAGCAACGGGGACGGCCAGGCGGTTTTGGCCACGCGCAGCAGTGCGCGGCCCTGTGCCCGCGATGAAGAACGAGCCGCCGGTGCCGGGGTCCGGGCATCGAAGGCACCCTCGAGTCGCGCCCAGCCCCAGTCGGTCGCGCGAGGCGATGCAGCGGCGGCGGCTCTGCAGGCAAGCGCGGCGCAGCCTGCTGCAACCGCCCCCGTCGAGTGCAGCCGACCGTGCAGGAACTCGTCGACATCGCCGATGCCGCGAATCCAGCCTGCGGCCACAGCGGGCTCGAGACCACCGGAGTGCGCGTGACCTCCGGCGGGCAGCCGGCTGTCCGCGAGCAGGAGCAGTGACGCCAGCATCAGAAGAGGAAGTAGCGCTGGGCCATGGGCAGGACGCTGACCGGGGCAGCCTCGACGACGTTCCCGTCGATGCGCACGGTGAACGTGTCGGCCTCCACCTCGATGCGTGGCATCGCATCGTTCTCCGGGAGATCGGCCTTGCCCACTCGGCGCACGTCCTTGACCGGCACGAGCCGGCGATTGAGCGAGAGTCGCTCGGCGAGCCCGTCGTCGAGTGCTGCCTGGGCCACGAACGACAGCGACGTTGCACCCGCCGCCTTGCCGAACGCACCCCACATGGGTCGGGGGAGCACGGGTTGCGGGGTCGGGATGGAGGCGTTGGCATCGCCCATGGCTGCCCAGGCGACCAGACCACCCTTGAGCACGGCGTGCGGGCGTACGCCGAAGAACGCCGGCTCCCAGAGCACGAGATCGGCGAGTTTTCCCTTCTCGACGCTGCCGATCTCCTCGTCGAGACCGTGCGCCACTGCGGGGCAGATCGTGTATTTGGCGACGTAACGTCGGGCGCGAAGGTTGTCGTTCCCGTCATCGCCGGGCAGCGAGCCCCGCCGCAGTTTCATGGCGTGCGCCGTCTGCCAGGTGCGCAGGGCGACCTCCCCGATGCGTCCCATGGCCTGGCTGTCCGAGCCGATCATCGAGATGGCACCCATGTCGTGCAGGAAGTCCTCGGCGGCGATCGTCGAAGGACGGATGCGGCTCTCGGCGAACGCGAGGTCTTCGGGCACGGCGGAGTTGAGATGGTGACAGACCATGAGCATGTCGAGGTGCTCGTCGATCGTGTTCACCGTGTGGGGACGCGTGGGGTTCGTGGAGGACGGCAGGACGTTGGGGAACGAGGCGACGGTGATGATGTCGGGTGCGTGCCCGCCACCGGCACCCTCGGTGTGGTAGGCGTGGATGCCGCGACCGGCGATCGCGGCGAGGGTGTCACCGACGAAGCCTGCTTCGTTCAACGTGTCGGTGTGCAGTGCTGCCTGCACGCCCGCTTCTTCGCACACCCGCAGGCACGCGTCGATCGCAGCCGGGGTCGAGCCCCAGTCCTCGTGCAGCTTGAAGCCGCTCGCGCCGGCCCGCAACTGCTCCCACATGGCCTCGGTCGAGACGGTGTTGCCTTTGCCCAGCAGCACGATGTTCATCGGGAACGGGTCGGTGGCCTCGAGCATGCGCGCAAGGTTCCATGCCCCAGGCGTGACGGTCGTCGCCTTGGTGCCTTCAGCCGGCCCCGTGCCGCCGCCGATGATGGTTGTCGTCCCGGCACCGAGCGCCTCGTCCATCTGCTGGGGACAGATGAGGTGCACGTGGCAGTCGATCGTGCCCGCCGTCAGGATGCGGCCGTTGCCGGACATGACCTCGGTCGAGGGTCCGATGACGAGGTCGGGATGCACACCGTCCATCGTGTCGGGGTTGCCGGCCTTGCCCAGTGCGACGATGCGGCCGTCGCGGACTCCCACGTCGGCCTTCACGATGCCCCAGTGGTCGAGCACGACCGCACCCGTGATGACGAGGTCCGGT
This sequence comes from uncultured Motilibacteraceae bacterium, assembly GCA_964236445.1. GTDB lineage: Bacteria > Actinomycetota > Actinomycetes > Motilibacterales > Motilibacteraceae > CAXSDR01. The sequence continues at coordinate 40,621 of CAXSDR010000001.1, forward strand.
GCGCCTTCAGCGCGGGTGGTGCGGGCCTGGCCCATCGACTCGCGGATGACCTTGCCGCCACCGAACACGGCTTCGTCACCAGCACCGGCGCCGCGCGAGAGATCCTGCTCGACCTCGATCACGAGCTCGGTGTCGGCCAGCCGGATGCGATCGCCCTTGGTCGGGCCGTAGAGCATGGCGTATCGGTCACGCGCGACGAAGCTCATGAGCTGCCCAACCGAAGTCCGGCCACCGTGCGAGTCCCGCCGAGGGGAATCAGATCGACCTCACGCTCGATGCCCGGCTCGAAGCGGATCGCCGTCCCCGCCGGCACGTCGAGACGCAAGCCCTGCGCCCGCGCACGGTCGAAGGACAGCGCATCGTTGACAAAGGTGAAGCAGTAGTGCGACCCGACCTGGATGGGTCGGTCGCCCGTGTTGGACACCACCAGCGTCGTCCGCTCCGCCCCGGGGTTGAGCTCGACGTCCCCGTCGCCGGGAAGAATCTCGCCGGGGATCATGCGATCGGATCGTGGATCGTCACGAGCTTCGTCCCATCGGGAAAAGTCGCCTCGACCTGCACTTCGACGAGCATCTCAGGAACACCTTCCATCACATGGGCGCGTGACAGGACATCACGACCGGCCGACATGAGGTCGACGACGCTTCGCCCGTCTCGTGCGCCCTCGAGGACAAAGCTGGTGATCACCGCGACCGCCTCGGGATAGTTCAGCAGCAGACCGCGTGCCTGGCGGCGCAGGGCCAGCTCGCCCGCATAGGAGACGAGCAACCGCTCCTGCTCGTGCGGCGTCAGACGCATCTCGTGATCCCTCTCAGATCGCCATGAGCTCTCGTACGACACCAGCAGCGTGCGCGCCGGCCTCACCTGTCGCCGCCACGGTGCCTCGCTCGACCACGGCATATCTGTCAGCCACGCGATTGGCGAACCCTACGTGCTGTTCGACCAGCAGCACGGAGAGCCCCTCGCGCGACGCGAGCGCCACGATCGTGTCCTCGATGAGTTTGACGACGGTCGGCTGGATGCCTTCGGTCGGCTCGTCGAGCAGCAGCATGCGCGGGCGCGGGACGAGCGCTCGGGCGATGGAGAGCTGCTGGCGCTGGCCACCGGACAGCAGACCGGCTTTGCGATCGAGCAGGTCCTTGAGTGCGGGAAAGAGATCGAGGACGTCTGACATCGCGGCCTTTCCGGCTGCCCCGCGACCATCGGCCACGAGCTGCAGGTTCTCGCGCGTGGTCAGGTGCGGGAAGGCCTGATTGCCCTGTGGGACATATCCCAGACCCCGAGCGACCCGCTGTGCGGGCGTGAGCGACGTGACGTCCTCCTCGGCGAGGAACACCTTGCCTGCGGTGGGCTTCAGCAGACCCACCGCCGTTCTCATGATCGTCGTCTTGCCTGCCCCGTTGTGCCCCAACATGGCGAGCACACCGTCGGTGGGCACTTCGAGGCTGACGTCGAACAGCACGCGGGTGCGGCCGTAGGAGGCGTTGACACTCTCCAGGCGCAGCACGTCAGGACCGTCCCGTCGTCGCGGTCTCGGCTGTCTGCACGAGGTCCGCCTGCACGAGGTCCGCCTCGGAGTGGACCTCGCCGGGCCCGAGATAGACCTCCTGCACCCTCGGGTCGGCCTGCACCTGCGCCACGCTGCCCTCGCTCAGCACCTTGCCTGCGTGCAGGACTGTGACGCTCGCGGCGTAGGAACGCATGAAATTCATGTCGTGCTCGATGACTACGACGGTGCGCTCCCCTGCGAGCCGTTGGAGCAGCTCACCTGTCGCGGCCCGCTCCTCCTCGCCCATGCCGGCGACCGGCTCGTCGAGCAGCAAAAGCTTCGAGTCCTGCACGAGCAGCATGCCGATCTCCAGCCACTGCTTCTGGCCGTGCGCCAGCACCCCCGCCGACTTCTCGGCCTCGCCGGTGAGCCCGATGGTCTCGAGCACCTGGGCGATGCGCGGCTCTATTCCCTTGCGACGCCTCAGTATGGTGCCCCAGGACCGGCCGGCTCCCATGGCGATGTCAAGATTCTCGACAACGCTGAGCTGCTCGAAGACCGAGGCCGCCTGGAAGGTGCGACCGACGCCCTTGCGAGCGATCTGATGCTCCTTGAGCCCGACGAGCTCGGTGTGGTCGAGTCGGATCGAGCCCTCCGTGGCGCGGGTCAGGCCGGTGATCAGGTCGACGAGCGTGGTCTTGCCGGCACCGTTGGGACCGATGAGAAAGCGCAGGTCACCGGACGGCACGAAGAGGTCGACACCGTCCACCGCCGCAAAGCCGTCGAAGACGACGCGTACGCCGCGCAACTCCAAGGTGGCGCTCATGAGGTGACTCCCGTCATCACGGCCGGATCGGCAGAGCTGACCGACGCCGCTGGGACGGCCGAGTCCCTGGCGGGGCGCTGGAAGCGGTGCTGGAGAACCGTCTTGAGTGAGGCAACACCGTCAGGCAGGAAGGCAACGACGATGATGAGCAGCGCACCCTGCACATAGAGCCACTTGTCCGGATATGCGGAGCTGAGCTGGCTCTTGCCAAAACCGAAGAGCACCGCTCCGAGGATGGGGCCCACAAGGGTCGCCCGACCGCCGATGGCCACACCGATGATCATCTCGATCGACGGGATGACCCCGATGGACGCCGGATTGATGGCTCCGACGACGGGAACGAAGAGCGCGCCCGCCAGGCCGGCGGCACCAGCCGCAACGACATAGGCAACGAGCTTCACATTGGCGGGGTCATACCCGAGAAAGCGCACCCGTTCCTCAGCGTCCCGGGTGGCGACGAGGAGCTGACCGAGCCTGCTCTGGCAGATCTGGCGCACGATCAGGAACAGCACCAGCAGCACGACGGCGGTGATGACGTAGACCATCCGCTTGTTGACGGGGTCATTGAGGTTGTAGCCGAAGAACGACTTGAAGTCGGTCAGGCCGTTGGTGCCACCGGTGGTGCCCTGCTGGCCGGTGATGAAGATGACCAGGGCGGCCGCGAGCGCCTGGCTGAGGATAGCGAAGAACGCACCCTTGACCCTGCGACGGAAGACGAGGGCACCCAGCGCCCATGCCACGAGCATCGGGATGATCACGATCGCGGGCAGCGTGAACCAGGCATAGCGGAAGGGCTTCCACCACACCGGCAGGGTGCCGTCGCCATAGAGCTTGATGAAGTCCGGGACGCCGCCGGGTCCGGCGTCCGCCAGCTTCAGGTGCATCGCCATGGCGTAGGCACCCAAGCCGAAGAAGACGCCCTGGCCGAGGACCAGCATGCCACCGCGACCCCAGGCGAGACCGATGCCCACCGCGACGATTGCGTAGCAGAGGTACTTCGCGAACAGACTCAAGTTGAAGTCGTTGAGAACCAGCGGTGCGACTAGGAGCAGACCTGCAGCGGATGCGAGGAACAGCAGACGGCCCCGCATCGCGGGGCTCAGCGTTGCGTTGCTCATGCCAGGCTCCGGGACTTGAGGACCACGAGACCCTGCGGGCGCAGCTGCAGGAACGCGATGATGACGACGAACACGATGACCCTCGCCATGCTGTCGTCCCACTGAAAGGCGCTGTAGGCATTGAGCATGCCGAGCGCGAGCGCGGCGATCACCGCGCCGCGCAGCTGGCCCAGACCCCCGACCACCACGATGAGAAAGGCATCCACGATGTAGCCCGTGCCGAGCGTGGGGCTGATCGACCCGAGCAGTGTCAGGGCCACGCCTGCGATGCCGGCGAGCCCGGAGCCCAGGAAGAAAGTCGTACGGTCCACCCGCGCGGTGTCGAGTCCGGCAACCGCCGCGAGCTGACGGTTCTGCACGACGGCTCTCATGCGCCGACCGGTGGGCAGTCGCGTCATGACGATCGCGACGACAGACATGGCCACCGCGACCAGCCCGATGATGGCGATCCGCGAATAAGGCAGTGAGACGCTGCCGATGGTCAGCGCACCGCCGAGGAAGTCAGGAGCGTTCACGGCGACGCTGGGAGCCCCGAACAGGTCCTTCGCCAGCTGCTGCAGGCAGAGCGAGACGCCCCAGGTGACCAGCAGGGTGTCGAGAGGGCGCGCGTACAGCCGACGGATGAGCGCCCACTCGAGCAAGGCCCCCATGCTGCCCGCGACGACGAAAGCCACGGGCAGCGCGAGGAGCAACGATGTCAGCGGGTCGCTGACGACCTTCTGGATGACGAACGCGGTGTAGGCGCCGGCCATGATGAACTCGCCGTGGGCCATGTTGATGACGCCCATCTGACCGAACGTGAAAGTCAGACCGAGAGCGGCGAGCAACAAGATCGATCCGATGCTGATTCCTGTGAACAGGGTGGTCAACAGAATGGCGGTGTCCATGACAGCCGGCGCCTCTCCGCGTACGTACGTATGAAACAGGGACGGACTAGCTCAGATCCTTGGCCCAGTCGTAGGTCTTGAGGTAGGGGTCGGGAACGATCGGCTTGCCGGAGTTCCACACCTCGGTGATCGAGCCGTCAGCGTTGATCTTGCCGATGCGCGCCGTCTTGCTGATGTGCTGGTTGGCGCCGTCGATGGTGACAAGGCCCTCGGGAGCTTCGAACGTCGTCCCGTCTGCCGCTTTCTTGACGGCCTCCGGGTCAAAGCTCTTGGCCTTCTCGACCATGGCCTTCCAGAGGAACATCGACGTGTAGGCCGCTTCCATCGGGTCGCTTGTCGGCTGGTCCGCGCCGTACTTCGCCTTGTATGCCTTGACGAAAGCCTCGTTCGCTGCGCCCGGCGTCGTCATGTAGTAGTCCCACGCCACCAGCTGGCCGGTGATGTTGGCAGCACCGATGCCCTTGACCTCCTCCTCGGCCACGGAGACAGAAACCACCGGCATGGCTGCGGCCGTGAGACCCACCGAGCGGTACTGCTTGAAGAACGCGACGTTGCTGTCGCCGTTGAGGGTGTTGAACACGGCGTCGGCCTTCGCGGCCTTCACCTTGTTGACGATGGTGCCGAAGTCCGTAGCTCCGAGCGGGGTGTATTCCTCGCCGGCGATCGTCATGCCGTGGGCGGCGGCGTACGCCCGGATGATCTTGTTGGCCGTGCGCGGGAAGACGTAGTCGCTGCCGACCAGGAAGATGGACTTCTTGCCCTGTTCCTTGAGGTAGTCCAGCGCCGGGATGATCTGCTGGTTGGTCGTCGCGCCGGTGTAGAAGATGTAGGGCGAGGACTCGAGGCCTTCGTACTGCACGGGGTAGAACAGCAGCGCCTTGTGCTTCTCGAACACCGGCAGCATCTGCTTGCGCGAAGACGACGTCCAGCCGCCGAACACGGCGGCGACCTTGTCCTGGGTGATGAGTTTTTCGGCCTTCTCGGCGAAGGTCGGCCAGTCGGAGGCGCCGTCTTCGCTGATGGGCACGATCTTCTTGCCCATCACGCCACCACTGGCGTTGATCTGCTCGACGGCGAGCTCGAGCGACTTCTTGACAGTCACCTCGCTGATGGCCATCGTGCCACTCAAGCTGTTGAGCAGACCGACCTTGACGGTGTCGCCTGAGGTGTCAGCGGTCGTTGCGGCGGCAGGGCTGTCGGAAGCCTTGGACCCGCAGGCGGTGAGCATGGCGAGTCCCAGAGCAGCAGCTCCGATCTTCGACGCAGTCCCCAAACGCGTGAGCATCAATGTCGGTCCTTCCCCTTCGGTCAACGCACCGTCTAGTGGTGCGAGGCAGGGGGAAACGTATGGACGTTCGATTACGCGAGACGGCCAGCCAGGTTTCGCGCAGAGGTCGCCGGATCGTTTTATGTGTCGATCAGGTGAACTCGCGCGCGGACGTGTGGGCCCGGATCCGCTGCTCGGCACGGCGTACGGCAGCAGCAACCGGGTCGCCGGGAACGAGGTCGACTGACGGGTTGGCAGAAGGGACCCCTCTGCCAGGCCCGAAGCCGCAGAAGGGGCCCCTCTGCCAGACCTAACGGCAGAGGGGCCCCTTCTGCCAATTCAGTGGCGGGGCGGTGCGAACGCGCGTCAGCGCGCGGCGTGACCCTCGACGTAGTCGCTGTCGTCGGTCTTGACCCAGCTCATGAGCTTGCGTAGCTCGCGGCCGGTGGCCTCGATCGGGTGGGCCTCGCCCTCGGCACGCAGCCGCTTGAACTCAGGTCCGCCGGCGTCCTGATCACCGATGAAGCGCTCGGCGAAGGCGCCACTCTTGATGTCGGCGAGGACCTCGACCATCCGCGCCTTCACGGATGCGTCGATCACGCGCGGGCCGGAGACGTAGTCGCCGTACTCGGCGGTGTCGGAGACCGACCAACGCTGCTTGGCGATACCGCCTTCGTACATCAGGTCGACGATGAGCTTGAGCTCGTGCAGGCACTCGAAGTAGGCCACCTCGGGCTGGTAGCCGGCCTCGATCAACGTCTCGAAGCCAGCCATCACAAGCGCGGAGGCGCCACCGCACAGGACAGCCTGCTCGCCGAACAGGTCTGTCTCGGTCTCCTCGGTGAACGTCGTCTTGATGCCGCCGGCCCGTAGGCCGCCGATGCCCTTGGCATAGGCGAACGTCAGTGGCCACGCGTTGCCCGTGGCGTCCTGCTCGACCGCCACGAGCACCGGGACCCCGCGCCCCTCGGTGAACTCACGGCGTACGAGATGGCCAGGGCCCTTGGGGGCCACCATGCAGACGTCGACACCCGCTGGGGCCTTGATGTAGCCGAAGCGGATGTTGAACCCGTGGCCGAAGAAGATCGCGTCGCCGTCGTGCAGGTTCGGCTCGACAGACTCGGCGTAGAGGTGACGCTGCACCGGGTCGGGCGCGAGGATCATGATCAGGTCGGCCTCGGCAGACGCCTCGGCGGGCGTGACGACACGCAGTCCCTCGGCCTCGGCCTTGGCGCGGCTGCGCGAGCCTTCGGGCAGACCGACGCGGACGTCGACGCCCGAGTCGCGCAGACTCAGCGCGTGGGCGTGACCCTGGCTGCCGTAGCCCAGGACAGCGACGCGGCGCCCCTGGATAATCGAGAGGTCGGCGTCGTCGTCGTAGAACAGCTCAGCCACGAGGGCAGTCTCCTTCAGTCGGTGGAATTGCGGAACGTCGTAGGAAGATCATGAGCAGGTCCGTTGCGCTCTTGGCAACGGGCTTGCTCATGATCATGGTCAGGCGGGGCGCTCGAGGGGGCGCAACGTGCGCTCGGAGATCGCGCGCGGACCGCGCCCGACCGCGACCATGCCCGACTGCACCAGCTCCTTGATGCCGTGCGGCTCGAGCACCCGCAGCAGCGCCGCCAACTTATCGGCGTTGCCAGTGGCCTCGATGGTCACCGCGTCGACCGCGACGTCGACGACCTTGGCCCGGAACAGCGTCACAGTTTCGAGCACCGAGGAGCGAGTGTGCGCTTCGGCACGCACCTTGATGAGGATCAGCTCGCGCTGGACCGACGCCGAGGCTTCGAGCTCGACGATCTTGATCACGTCGATCAGCTTGTTGAGCTGCTTCGTCACCTGCTCGAGCGGAAGTTCCTCGGCATCGACGACGAGGGTCATGCGTGACATTCCCGTGTGTTCGGTCGGCCCGACCGCGAGCGACTCGATGTTGAAGCCGCGGCGCGAGAACAGCCCGGCGATGCGGGCGAGGACACCGGGCTTGTCCTCCACGAGGACGCTGAGCGTGTGCTTGGTCATGCCTGTGCTCCCTGCACGCCGGTCTCGGACTCGTCCTGGCCGTCCCACACGGGGGCAAGGTCGCGGGCATAGCGGATCTCGTCGTTGCTGGTGCCTGCGGCGACCATGGGCCACACCATCGCGTCCTGGTGCACGACGAAGTCGATGACGACGGGGACGTCGTTGATGGACATCGCCTTCTCGATCGTCGCGTCGACCTCGGCAGCCGTCTCGCAACGCAGCCCGACACAGCCGTAGGCGTCGGCGAGCTTCACGAAGTCGGGAATGCGCCGGCTCTCCAGCGTGGTGTTGGAGTAGCGCGAGCCGTAGAACAGCGTCTGCCACTGACGCACCATGCCGAGCGTGCCGTTGTTGATGATCGCGACCTTGATCGGGATGTTGTTGATCGCGCAGGTGGCGAGCTCCTGATTGGTCATCTGGAAGCACCCGTCACCGTCGATGGCCCAGACGGTGGCCTCGGGGCGGCCGACCTTGGCACCCATGGCGGCCGGCACGGCGTAGCCCATGGTCCCGGCCCCGCCTGAGTTGAGCCAGGTCTGGGGGTTCTCGTAGCCGATGAACTGCGCCGCCCACATCTGGTGCTGGCCGACACCGGCCGCGTAGATCGCCTCGGGTCCGGCAATCTTGCCGAGCCGCTCGATGACGTACTGCGGCGCGAGTGAACCGTCGTCGGAAGGCGCGTAGCCGAGCGGGAAGCTCTCGCGCCAGCCCACGACAGTCCTGCGCCACCCCTCGAGATCAGGCACGCGACCGGCTTCCCGGTCGGCGCGGATCGCGACCGTGAGGTCCGTGATCACCTCGCGGCAGTCGCCCACGATCGGCACGTCGGCAAGGCGGTTCTTCGAGATCTCAGCCGGGTCGATGTCGGCATGGATCACCTTGGCGCCGGGCGCGAAGGAGGACAGCTTGCCGGTCACGCGGTCGTCGAAGCGCGCGCCGAGGGTGATGAGCAGGTCGGCCTTCTGCAGGGCGGTGACCGCGGCGACGGTGCCATGCATTCCCGGCATGCCCAGGTGGAGCGGGTGGCTGTCGGGGAACGCACCGCGCGCCATGAGGGTCGTCACCACCGGGATGCCGGTCAGGTCGGCCAGCTGGCGGAGCTCGGCCGACGCCTGCGCCTTGATCACGCCGCCACCGACGTAGAGCACCGGTCGGCGGCTCTCGGCGATCAGCCGCGCAGCCTCGCGCACCTGCTTGGCGTGCGGCTTCGACACCGGACGGTAGCCCGGGAGGTCGATGGTCGTCGGCCACGTGAAGGTGGTCATCGCCTGCAAGGCGTCCTTGCTGATGTCGACGAGCACCGGGCCCGGTCGACCGGTGCCGGCGATGTGGAACGCCTCGGCGATCGCGCGCGGGATCTCGCCCGGATCGGTGATGAGGAAGTTGTGCTTGGTGATCGGCATGGTGATGCCGCGGATGTCCGCTTCCTGGAACGCGTCGGTGCCGATGGCGGGCGATGCCACCTGCCCGGTGATGGCGACGATCGGCACGGAGTCCATGTAGGCGTCGGCGATCGGCGTCACCAGGTTCGTGGCGCCGGGACCGCTGGTCGCCATGCAGACGCCCACCCTCCCGGTCGCGACGGCATAACCCTCGGCGGCGTGGCCCGCGCCCTGCTCGTGGCGCACCAGGATGTGGCGGATCTGCGTGGAGTCGAGCAGCGGGTCGTACGCGGGCAGAATCGCCCCGCCGGGAATGCCGAAGACCGTGTCTACGCCCGCCGACTCCAGCGAACGGATCAGGCTCTGCGCCCCCGTCAGCTGTTCCGTCATGGGGATGCTCCTCACGGTAGAGAGTGCGGTCTGGACTGGATCTGGGCAAAGAAAAACCCCTCAGCCGAAATCGGCCATCGAGGGGTCGCGCGCACAGCTAGCGGATGCTCAGCTGGCGCGCTCGCTTACTACGAGAAGGGTGCGAGGCACAGGGCCATGCTGCCGCACAATGGGGCGGCTGTCCACCCCGATGTGGCTACGGGTTGCCGGAGCCCTTGCCAATGTCCTTGCCCTTCTCCTTGTCCTTCTCCTTGCCCTTCTCGAGGGCTCGTTGCCCTTCTCGAGGGCTCGGCACCGCTTGTCGCCTTGCGAGCCACGGCCAGGCGCGTCGGGG
>CAXSDR010000001.1:50432-115567 GCA_964236445.1 uncultured Motilibacteraceae bacterium
CGCGGTCGGGGCGCGGTCGGGGCGCGGTCGGGGCGCGGTCGGGGCGCGGTCGGGGCGCGGTCGGGGAACAGCATCGCCACGCACAACAGCACGGCCAGCGGGAGCAGGCGTGTCGTCAGGCGACCTACGGCGGCTGTCGCCATGACGGCAGCGGCGAGCGACGCGGCGAGCGCCAACCACCACGACGAACGGATCAGGACGACGGCGGCGAGGCGCCCGGCCTCGATACCGACGGCAAGCGGCAGCGCGACCGCCACGGCACGGACGGCGAACGCCATGACCGGGCGGCCACGCCACAGGTCAGGGGTGTCCGCAGGCCGCATGCCACCCCATCGGCCCGGGGATCGCGACGTCGAGCCGTGCTCACCCGTCAGACGCAACAGCCTCGCGCCCGTGCACCTGTGCTCGTCAGGGGACGAAGCGTCGGACGTAGCGGCGCTGCCACGGGGTCTCCACCGCATGGGCGTCGTAGTGCTGGCGGACATAGGCGACGGCATCGATCCCCGGGCCGGCGTCGATGGCGACGAGGCAGGCGAGCGCCGTCCCGGTCCTGCCGCGACCACCCCGGCACGCGATGTCGACGCGCTCGTGGGCGAGGCGCTGCCACACGTCGCGCAGAGCATCGACCGCGTCGCCGCGATCTGCGGGCAAGCCGAAGTCGCGCCATCGCAGCCATCGGACAGCCCAGGGCACGGCCGACGGTTCCTTGGAGCCGAGGTAGAGCCCGAAGGTGGGCGCGGGGCCCGCAGGCATGGGCCGCCGCAGCGACCTGCCTCTGACGCGGACTCCCGAGGGCAGCGTGAGGATGCCGGGTGCATCGGGTGCCCAGGGCTGCAAGGCCCTCACCAGGCGGGCCTCAGACTCCCTGACGGAGCTAGCCGGACGAGCGACCTCTGCATGGTGGCGAACGCATGCGGCGACAGCTCGTCCCCCCACCGGTTGACGACGTCGGCGGCGGCCTGCTCAGCGGCCCGCGTGCAGGCCCGTCCGTGCGCCGTCAAGACCAGCAGCCGGGCCCGGGCATCGCTGGGGTGCGGCTTGCGCGTGACGTAGCCACGGGTCACGAGATGCTCGACGATCTGGCTGGCAGCCTGCTTCGTGACCCCGAGGTGCTCGGCCACGTCGGCGGTTGTCGCTCTTCCCCCGCTGAGCAACGAGAACGTGAAGCCGTGAGCCGGGCGTACGTCGTCGAAACCGCGCTGCGCCAGACCCTGCTGCACGCCGTCCACCAGCTCTGAGGCAAGAGCGAGGAGGGCCGCGGCGGTCGTCCATGCGTTCTCCGTCATGAAGAGATGTTGGCACAAGACGACAAATTCCTTGACTATGAAGAACTAGTCAACCAACTTGTCTTATTGAAGGAGATGTCATGTCGGTCATGCGGGCCGCTGAGGCCACGGCGTACGACACACACGGCAACCGGTTCCTGTCCTACGTCAGCCCTGCGCGCGGAAGCAGCGAGCTGTGCGCCTGGACGCTCGCCGTGCCTGCAGGGCAGCGTGGTGTGGCGCATCGGCCCACGCGGGAAGAGGTTCTGCTGGTTCTCGACGGCACCATGGACATCACCCTCGACGGCGTCCCGTCGTCACTGGCGGCCGAGACGTCGTCCCTGGTCGGTGCCGGGACCGAGCTCAGGGCTGGCGGGTCGCGCGGCGCTAGCTCGTCGGCGACGAGGCCCATGAGCAGCCCTCGTGCCGGCCACGCTCGTCTGCATCCGGCTCGTAGCAGCGGATGGCGATGTCGTTGTCCGCCGCAGGGTCGATGACGAGTCGATGACGAGTCGATGGTGCCGGCGGTCGTGGATCAGGTGCGAGGCCAGGACATGGACGGCGTCACGGCCGAGGCCCCGACCACGGCACCGTCGAGCATGACGGCGAACGGCGCGATCGTCGGATCGTCGAGCGGCCAGCCGGGATGCTCGTGCAGCGCCGGCGTGAGGACCACCTGTCGGCCGGCGAGATTCTGGCGGGGCATGCGACCGGTGTTCATCCAGGCGCTCGATGGAACTCGACTGCGCGCATGGCATCGTGACCGGAATGGACGTCCTGGTCGTGCGGCTCACCGACCCTGCGGTCACTGCGCTGCTGAACGGACTCTGGACGGAGTACGCCACCCGCTACGGCGCCGCCGACGCACGTGGCGTCATGGCAGATGCCACCGCGACGCAGTTCGACCCTCCCGATGGTGCGTTCGTCGTCCTCGTCGAGGACGGCCGCACCGTCGCCGGCGGCGGGTTCCGCCGTGTCGACGCCTTCAGTGGCGAGATCAAGCGCATGTGGACCTCGCCCACGCATCGGCGTCGCGGTCACGCCACGACAGTGCTGCATGCCCTCGAGCGACTGGCGCAACAGCAGGGCTTCTCGCGCATGCTGCTCGAGACAGGCCCCGCCCAGCCCGAGGCGATCGAGCTCTACGCCGCTGCGCGATATGCCCGCATCGACGTCTACGGCGACTACGAGCAGGCCGTGGCCTATGCGCGCGACCTGACCACCACCCGCTCGAGCGACCGCCCGCACGAAGGAGCGTCCACATGACCCGCACCCGGCCGGCCGAGTCCGGAACCGAGCGGGAGACATTGGTCGCCCTGCTCGACTTCCTCCGGTCGACCGTCGAGCTCAAGGCCACCGGCCTGTCAGACGAGCAGGCGTGGGCCAGGCCGATCGCCGCCTCGCAGCTGACAGTCGCCGGAGTCGTGAACCACCTGACGGGTGTCGAGCGGTTCTGGTTCAGCATCGACTTCGCCGGCCTCGACGTGCCGTGGCCGTGGACCGAGGATGATCCGCACGGAAACTTCATGCCGGTCGCCGGCACCACGGCGGCCGATGTCCTCGAGGCCTACACCGCCGAGTGCGAACGCGCACGACAGGTCGTGGCGGTGCACGGCCTGGACACCGTCGCGCGTGCCGAGAACATGCACTTCACGCTGCGCTATGCGCTCGCGCACATGATCGAGGAGACCGCCCGCCACTGCGGACACCTCGACCTGTTGCGGGAGTCGTTGGACGGCGTACGCGGGGAGTGAGCGGCCGCCGGTCACCGGCTCCGGCGCGTCGGCGCTAGCCGCAAACGGCACCCTGCGCGGCCGACCCCACGAGCTTGGCGTATTTCGCCAGGACGCCGCGGGTGTACTTGTTGGTCAGCGGCACCCAGCCGTCGCGGCGAGCGCTGAGCTCGTCGTCGTCGACCACGAGGTCGAGCGTGCCGTTCTCGACGTCGAGCCGGATGCGGTCACCGTCGCGCACGAAGGCGATCGGCCCGCCGTCGACCGCTTCGGGCGCGACATGGCCGACGCACAGCCCCGTGGTGCCACCGGAGAACCGGCCGTCCGTCAGCAGCAGGACGTCCTTGCCGAGCCCCGCGCCCTTGATCGCACCGGTGATGGCCAGCATCTCGCGCATTCCCGGCCCACCCTTGGGCCCTTCGTATCGGATGACCACCACGTCGCCGTGGGTGATGCTGCCGTCCTCGAGCGCGTCCATCGCCGCGCGCTCACGGTCGAAGACTCGCGCCGTGCCCTCGAAGACCGTGCTGTCGAAGCCGGCGCTCTTGACGACGGCACCGTCCGGAGCGAGCGAGCCCCGCAGGATGGTGATGCCACCGGTGGGGTGGATGGGCTCCGACAGCTTGCGGATGACCTCCCCGTCGGGTGCCGGGGCGTCGAGCTCCTCGAGGTTCTCGCGCATCGTGCGTCCCGTGACGGTCAGCGTGTCGCCGTCGAGCAGACCCGCATCGAGCAGCGCCTTCATGACCACGGGGATGCCGCCGATGCGGTCGACATCGACCATCACGTGGCGACCGAACGGCTTCAGGTCACCCAGGTGCGGCACCTTGGCGCTGACGCGCACGAAGTCGTCGAGGGTCAGGTCGACCTCGGCCTCGTGCGCGATGGCCAGCAGGTGGAGCACCGCGTTGGTCGAACCGCCGAGCGCCATGACGACGGCGATGGCGTTCTCGAAGGCGGGCTTGGTCAGGATCTGGCGGGCCGTGATGCCCTGGCGGATCATCTCCACCACGGTCTCGCCGGACCGTACGGCGAACGCGTCCCGACGTCGGTCGACGGCGGGCGGCGCAGCGGAGCCGGGCAGCGACATGCCGAGCGCCTCGGCCGCGGCGGCCATCGTGTTGGCGGTGTACATGCCGCCACAGGCACCTTCGCCCGGGCAGATGGCGCGTTCGATGGCGTCGACGTCCGCACGGCTCATCAGCCCCCGGGCGCACGCCCCCACCGCCTCGAACGCGTCGATGATCGTGACCTCGCGGTCGGACCCGTCGGACAGGTGCGCGGTGCCGGGCAGCGTCGAGCCGGCGTAGAGGAACACCGCCGCCAGATCGAGCCGAGCGGCGGCCATGAGCATGCCGGGCAGGGACTTGTCGCACCCCGCCAGCAGGATCGAGCCGTCGAGGCGCTCAGCGCTCATGACGACCTCGACCGAGTCGGCGATCACCTCGCGCGAGACGAGCGAGAAATGCATGCCCTCGTGACCCATCGAGATGCCGTCGGAGACCGAGATGGTGCCGAACTCCATGGGGAAGCCGCCGCCCGCGCGTACGCCGTCCTTCGCCGCCTTGGCCAGCCGGTCGAGCGAGAGGTTGCAGGGGGTGATCTCGTTCCACGAGGACGCGACGCCGATCTGGGGCTTGGCGAAGTCCTCGTCGGTCATGCCGACCGCACGCAGCATGCCGCGGGCAGCCGCCCGCTCGAGGCCGTCGGTCACGTCTTTGCTGCGGGGCTTGAGATCGGTCACCGACGCATCGTAGAACGATCCGAGCAGCAGCGTGCCGAGCAGATCGGCGACCGGTTCCGCGGTGTCCTGGGCGCGCCCCGGCTCGCTGCGGCCCCGACGATCAGTAGGCGCCGCTGACCACGTTGAGCAACGGTTGCACGGCGGCGAGGCGCTGCAGCTGGTCCTCGAGCAGGCGGCGGGCGCGCCGCTGACCTGAGGGCGCGGCGCCGCCGACGTGAGGCGTGAGGACGACACCGGGCGCGTGCCACAAGCCGGAGTCGGCGGGCAGCGGCTCGGGGTCGGTCACGTCGAGGGCCGCCCGCAGCCGGTCCGCATCCAGCTCGGCCAGCAGTGCGGCGGTGTCGACGACCGGGCCCCTGGCGACGTTGACGAGCAGGGCACCGTCCTTCATCGCCGCCAGGAACTCCTTGTCGACCATGCCCCGCGTCTCAGCGGTGAGCGGCACGGTGAGCACGACGACATCAGCGCGCGGCAGGAGCGACGGCAGCGCCTCGAGTGCGGCAACGGGTGCCACGCGGTCGTCTCGAGCCCGTCGGGCCACCCGCAGGATCTCCGCGGGCTCGAATCCCTGGACGCGCCGCTCGACCGCCGCGCCGATCGAGCCATAACCCACGAGCAGGACGACGGCGTCCGTCAGCGTCGCCGCCCCGTCGGCCGCGGTCGGGTCCCAGCTGCTCCGGTCAGCCGCGCGCGCGTGCTCGGGAAGCCGCCGCAGCGATGCCAGCATCAGCGTGACGGCAAGCTCCGCCGTCGCGGGATCGTGGACACCCTTGCCGTTGCACAGCTCGACACCTTCGGGCACACGGTCCCGGACGGTATCGACACCGGCGCTGAGAACCTGCAGATGGCGAAGGCTCGGCAGGGCGCCGGCGAGCGTGAGCGCCGCGTCGTCGCCATGCGGCGGGCTGAAGAACACGACATCGTCAAGTCCGGCCGGTGGTGCGCCCGTGCCGTCCCACAGGAGTACGCGTATGCCGGCGGGCGCATCGACAGGAAAGGGCAGAAGTACGTCCATGGGCGCACCCCTTCCCCGCGGGCAGCAGCGGCAGACCCGGAGGAGAACCGCACCGATGACGACGGCCGACCCACGGATGACGATGCCCGGCCCGCCGAGAAGGCGGACCGGGCACTCGCTACGAGCGGGGACGAAACGGATCAGCTGGTGCCGTTGATGACGTTGAAGCTGGCGTCAAGAGCCGAACCGCGGGCAGGCTTGTAGAGGTCGTAGCCGTGCGGGTCGCACTGCAGGCCACCGTTGATGCAGTGGACGGTCAGTGCGCTGATCTGCGCGGGGTCCCAGCCCATGAAGAAGTCGTAGTGCCAGGTGAAGCCACGACCGCTGGCCAGGTGGACCTGGGACATGTCGCCGCTGACCGGGAAGGCCATCTTGAACTCGAGCATGATCAGGGCCACGGGGTGGTCGCTGGGGCAGTGCCCGTTGACCGGGTAGGCCATGTGGCTCTTGTGGTCGGCGCTGTCGAGGTGGATGCCGTCCCAGCAGCTCGGTGCCTGGAAGCGCACGTTGAGCTGGCTGCCGGCAGGGCAGTTCGCCGGGATGTCATAGACGTGGTCCAGGCTTCCGCACTCCCAGCCGACGACGGTGCCGGGCGAGTTCTGGAAGTCGGCAGCCGTCGTCGCCTTGGCGTTGCCCACGACGAAGCGCAGGCCCTTCGGGAACGGCTTGACCGTCTTGTAGTCGTTGATGCCGGACTTGTAGTAGATGACCTGGTTGCCCTGGGGAATGACCGGTGTCGTGCCGTTGAAGACCGTCGGGAACCAGTAGCCCGAGCGGTCGTGCGGGTCTGTGCACGACGTCGAGCCGGCCATCAGCTTGGCGGTCGTACTGAAGGCGTCGGTCGTCGTGCTGCCCATGAACGTATGGCTGTGCGACGCGCCAGGCTGCGACGGGAAGACGATGGGGTCGTCCGGAAGGCTGCGGGTGGGAGCGCAGTTCGCCTGGAACTCGTGGTGCGACGGCTCGTTGCCGACCGGCGGGTCGAAGATGTCAGGCGCCGGATAGGGGTTGGGCGTCGCGAGCGTCATCGACTCGCCAGGGTCGACGTTGGACGTCGTCGGGGTCGGAGGGTTGGTGGCTGAGGTGGGCGACGTCGTCGGCGTGCTGGTCGCGCCGACGGGCGTGCCATAGACCTGCATCTCCCAGAGCGAGTAGCCGTAGCCTGTCGCGCGCTTGACGCCCTGCAGCTTCACGTAGCGCGCGGTGCCGCTGACAGCGAGGGTCTCGGTGCCGCCTTTGCCGGTGCTGGTCGAGTAGAGGCTCGACCAGGTCGTGCCGTCGGTCGAGCCGTCGATGCGGTAGGCCGAGCCGTAGGCGGCCTCCCAGGTGAGCACGATCTGCCCGACGGGGGTCGCGGTGCCGAGGTCGACCTGCAGCCACGCGTCGTCCACGAACTGGCTCGACCAGCGCGTGCCGGTCAGGTTGGCGTCGAACGCGGCGCGGGCCGGGGTGACCGTGTCGTTCTCCGGCGTCGATGACGTCGCGACCTTGCCCTGCGAGAGCAGCGAGCCCGCGGCCGACGCGGTGGATCCGAGGCTGAACAACGACACGCTCGCCACCACGGCGACGGCAACGGCGCCGAACACCGGGACGGCCAGGCGCCACTGGCGCGGACGTGGCATCAACCGGCGAGGCCGGCCGGGAAGGGCATGAGACACAAGGACTCCTAGCTGGGGGGAAATCAGCGACGGATGCGACGCCTCCGAGCAGCCGCCTCACCAGACCGGGTGTGCCCGGTCCGATGGGGAGGAGGCGGGGACCAACGAGTCCAGACCTGCTCGGAAAGCGCTTTCCAGAGGAAAGCGTCCCTCAGCCTCCTGTGTCAACCCTTCCGAAGCACAAATCCGCTGAGCGGGGACAAAGTTGACAGTGCCGCAGTCGGCCCCCCCTTCCATGACACTCCCCCCACAAACACACACTTTGTGACGATAAGGGTGCAGAGGGTCACCTGATCGGCCTACTCCCCTGCGCAGCGGAAATCGCCGAAACAACTGGCATGGATGCTCTGCTCAGTCCTGCCTTGGCGCTGTTGAACCGCATGCGGTTCGCGCAGAAGGTTGCCACCATCGCCGTGCTCCTGCTGCTGCCTCAGGTGATCAGCGTGCAGGCTCAGTGGCGCGAGCTGCAGAGCCAGGTCACGGTCGTGCACCAGGAGCGGGCCGGGCTCGACCTGATCGCACCTGCCTTGAGCCTGCACGCGGCTGTCGCGCGCCAGCGGGCCGGCATCACCGCGACCGAGAAGACGGCCGATCTCTATGCCTCGCTCAAGACGGCACAAGCCAAGGCGCCGGTGTCCCTGGGCAGCTCGAAGGCGTTCGGCCGGGTCACCGCAGCGATGGCGCTCACGGCCGGCAAGGCGAACGCGGCATCACTCGAAGGTGTCCTCGACACGCTCACCGACCTCGTCAACGTCGTCGCCGACAACTCTCACCTCAGCGTCGACCCCCAGCTCGCCTCGAAGTACGTCATCGAGGCCACCACCACGGACGCCACCGGCCTCATCGCCGCCTGCGCCACGCTCACCCCTCACGCCCTCATCAGCGGCAACAGCGAGGCAGCCGACGCGGTCGCCCGACTCAACCGGGCCGCGAGCGTACGCACCGCCGGCGTCGCGCTGGCCGCCGACCTGGGCAAGGCTGCGGCTCCCGACCCCGACCTCTCGGCACGGCTTCACGCCACGATCATGAGTCTCAGTGAGACGGGCGAGGTCCTCAACAGCGACACCTACGATGCAGCCGACGCGTTGGTCTCCACCTCCTACGGCGCACTGACTCTGACCGGGTCGGCGAATCATGTGGGTGGCCCGACCGCCGCGATTGCCTCCACCGCGGGCACCCTGCCCGAAAAGCTGCTCACCGGCGCTCGTGGCATGGAGATCTCCGGGACCGCCGTCCTGCAGGAGCTGCTGGCGGCCCGCGTGGCCCAGCTCAAGGGCGATCAGCGGGCTCCGCTGAAGACGGCGCTCCTGGCCCTGCTCGTCGCGCTCTACGTCTTCGTGGCGTTCATGCGCTCCACCTCGCGCAACCTCGGCCGACTGCTCCACAGTCTGCAGTCCCTCGCCCGCCGGGACCTGACCGATGAGCCGGACGTCCGCACCAAGGACGAGCTCGGGCTGATGGCCAGTGCGCTGCGCCAGACGACCGAGTCGCTGCGCGGAACGCTCGCGGAGATGGACGGCAACAGCGAGTCCCTGGCCGCCGCCGCGGAGGAGCTGTCGGTGACGAGCCGTGAGGTGGCGATGGCCGCGCAGAGCACCATGGACCAGGTGGGCCTGCTCGGCGACGGCGCTGCCCGGGTCGACGCGCGGACGCGCTTGCTGCGCACGGACGCCCAGGAGCTCAACCTCTCGATCGCCGAGATCGCCGCGAGCGCCGAACAGGCCGTCAGCGTCGTCACCGAGGCCGTCGAGCAGGTGCAGGCTGCCCGCGCGGCCTCCGACGAGCTCGTCGCCTCTTCCCAGCAGATCGGTGACGTGGTGCGCCTCATGACGGCGATCGCGGAGCAGACCAACCTGCTGGCGCTCAACGCCACCATCGAAGCGGCACGCGCCGGTGATGCCGGTCGGGGTTTCGCGGTCGTCGCCGCCGAGGTCAAGGAGCTCGCTCGGGAAGCCGCTCGCGCGAGCGAGGACGTCGCCGGCAAGATCCTCGTCGTGCAGGAACAGGCGCGCATGAACGGCACGACGATGGACCGCGTCGTGGTCGTCATCGGGCAGATCAACGACGGTCAGGCTCTGATCGCCGGCGCCGTCGAGGAGCAGACCGCCACGACCGCCGCGATGCAGGACTCGGTGGCCGACGCAGCCCACGCAGGCACGGTGATCGCCAACGGCGTACGCAGCGTCGCCGACCTCGCCCAGGGCACGACGGCGGGTGCCAGCAGCACGCAGCAGGCCGCCAGTGAGCTGGCGCGCCTGTCGACCGACCTGCGGTCGGTCATCTCCTCGTTCCGCGTCTAGACCTCCTGCATCCCGGGCTCGGGTCGCCCGCCGAGGCCACGCGTCAGAGCTCGACGCCGATGCGCTCGAGGAGCAGCTGACGTACGCGCCCGGCGTCGGCCTGGCCCGCGGTGGACTTCATGACGGAACCCACGAGCGCCCCGACAGCCTGGTGCTTGCCACCGCGGATGCGCGCCACGACCTCGGGGTTGTCGGCGAGCGACGCGTCCACGGCCGCGAGCAGAGCACCGTCGTCGGACAGCACTCGAAGGCCACGCGCCTCGATGACCGCGTCGACGTCGCCCTCGCCCGCGAGCACGCCACCGAACACCTGGCGGGCCAGGTTGTCGTTGAGCTCACCCGCGTCGACGAGCTGCTGGACCCGCGCGACCTGCGCCGGTGTCACCGCGAGGTCGTCGAGCGCGACACCGAGCTCGTTGGCGCGTCGCCCGAGGTCGGACAGCCACCACTTGCGCGCGGCAGCCGGGGTGGCACCGGCCTCGACGGTGTCGAGCAGCAGCGAGAGAGCACCCGCGTTGAGTACGTCGCGCATCTCGGGGTCGGTGAAACCCCACGCCGCCTGCAGTCGCAGGCGCTGGACCGAAGGGGGTTCGGGCAGCGCCGACCTGAGCTCCTCGACCCAGGCGCGCGGCGGGGCAACGGGCACGAGGTCGGGCTCGGGGAAGTAGCGGTAGTCCTCGGCCTGCTCCTTGCTGCGGCCAGACGTCGTCACACCGGTGTCCTCGTGCCAGTGCCTGGTCTCCTGCACGATGCGCAGCCCCGCATCCAGGCGGCCTGCCTGGCGCGAGACCTCGTGGCGCACCGCACGCTCCACCGAACGCAGGGAGTTGACGTTCTTGGTCTCGGAGCGGGTTCCGAGCGGGTCCGCGGGCGACGGGCGCAGCGACACGTTGATGTCGCAGCGCAGCGACCCCTGCTCCATGCGTACGTCGGAGACCCCCAGCCCGCGAAGCATGTCGCGCAGGTGGGCGACATAGGCCTTGGCGACGAGGGGCGCCATCGCGCCCGTCGCCTCGATCGGCTTCGTGACGATCTCGATCAGCGGGATGCCTGCGCGGTTGTAGTCCACGAGCGAGTGGTCTGCGCCGTGGATGCGGCCGGTCGCACCGCCGACGTGCAGCGACTTGCCGGTGTCCTCCTCCATGTGCGCGCGTTCGATCGGGATGGTGAAGGCCTGTCCCTCGATCTCGAGCTCCACCGAGCCCTCGAACGCGATCGGCTCGTCATATTGCGACGTCTGGAAGTTCTTGGGCATGTCGGGATAGAAGTAGTTCTTGCGGGCGAACCGGCACCACTCGGCGATGTCGCAGCCCAGCGCAAGCCCGATGCGGATGGCCGACTCCACAGCCTTCGCATTGAGCACCGGCAGCGAGCCGGGCATCCCCAGGCAGACGGGGCAGGTCTGGGTGTTGGGTTCTGCGCCGAACCCGGTCGCGCACGAGCAGAACATCTTGGTGGCGGTGGAGAGCTCGACGTGGACCTCGAGGCCCATGACGACGTCGTAGCGCGCGACGGCATCGTCGTAGCCGACGAGCTGGGTCTCGGTCACTGCCGTCATAGCGTCGGCGCTCCTTCGATGAGCAGGTGTCCCCAGCGCGAGACGAGCGCTCCTTCGAGCGCCGCTCCCACGCGGTAGAGCCGGTCGTCGCCCATCGCGGGCGCCATGATCTGGAGCCCCACGGGAAGCCCGTCCTCCGGCGCCAGGCCGCAGGGCAGCGACATGGCGGCTCCTCCGGCGAGGTTGGACGGGATGGTGCACAGGTCGGCGAGGTACATCGCCAGCGGGTCGTCGAGCCGCTCCCCGAGCCGGAACGCCGTGGTGGGGGTGGTCGGGGAGATGAGCACGTCGACGCTCTCGTAAGCCGTGGCGAAGTCCTGCGAGATCAGGGTGCGCACCTTCTGCGCCGAGCCGTAGTAGGCGTCGTAGTAGCCGCTGGACAAGGCGTAGGTGCCCAGGATGATGCGGCGCTTGACCTCGTCGCCGAAGCCTGCCGCCCGGGTCAGGGCCATCACCTCCTCGGCACTGCGCTCGCCGTCGTCACCGAGGCGCAGGCCGTAGCGCATGGCGTCGAAACGCGCCAGGTTGCTCGACGCCTCGCTCGGCGCGATCAGGTAGTAGGCGGGCATCGCATAGTCGAAGTGCGGGCAGCTGACCTCCTCGACGGTGGCGCCGAGGCCGATCAGCTCGGTGAGCGCCTCGTCGAAGCGCTGGCGTACGCCGGGGGCATAGCCCTCGCCGCTGAGCTGGGTCACCACACCGATGCGCAGGCCGCCGAGACCGTCAGCGGCCCCGCTGCGAGCGGCCGCCACCACGGCGGGCACGGGCGCGTCGATCGACGTGGAGTCACGCGGGTCATGTCCGGCGATGACCTCGTGCAGCAGAGCGGCATCGAGGACCGATCGCGCGCATGGCCCGGCCTGGTCGAGCGAGGACGAGAAGGCGACAAGCCCGTAGCGGCTCACGGCGCCGTAGGTCGGCTTCACCCCGACGGTGCCGGTGACAGCAGCGGGCTGGCGGATGGAGCCACCGGTGTCGGTGCCGATCGCGAGCGGCGCCTCCCAGGCGGCGACGGCGGCGGCGCTGCCACCACCCGAGCCACCGGGGATGCGGTCGAGGTCCCACGGGTTGTGCGTCGGCCCGTAGGCGCTGTGCTCGGTGGAGGACCCCATGGCGAACTCGTCCATGTTGGTCTTGCCGAGGATCGTCACGCCTGCGGTGCGCAGCCTCGTCACCACGGTCGCGTCATAGGGCGGGCGCCAGCCCGCGAGCATCTTCGACCCGCAGGTCGTCGGCACACCGCGCTGGGCCATGACGTCCTTGAGCGCCAGCGGCACGCCCGCGAGCGGGCCGAGGTCCTCGCCACGGGCCCGCGACTCATCGACGGCTCGCGCCGCCCTCAGCGCACCCAGCGGGTCGACGTGCAGGAACGCGTGCACCCGCTCGTCCACGGCGGCGATGCGGTCGAGGTGGGCCTGCGCGACCTCGACGGCGCTCGCCTCGCCCCGGGCGACGACTCCCGCAGTCTCGACCGCCGAGAGCCGGGTCAGGTCGGTCACGCTCGTGGTGGTCATGCCTGCTCGTCCAGGATCCGCGGGACGCGAAAGCGCCCGTCCTCGGCGGCCGGGGCGCCCGAGAGCGCGTCCGCCTGCGACAGGCTCGGCCCTACGACGTCGGGACGGACCACGTTCGTCAGGGGCAGTGGGTGGCTCGTGGGCGCGACGTCGGCCGACGCGACCTGCGAGACGCGGGCCACCGCACCCAGGATCACGTCGAGCTGGCGGACGTAGGCGTCGAGCTCGCTGTCGGCGAGCTGCAGCCGGGACAGGCGGGCGAGGTGCGCGACCTCGTCGCGCGTGATGGACGGCACGGCGGGTGCGGATGGCGGGGCGGACATGGCGTTCAGCCTAGCCAGCGAGCAGGTGCACACCGGAACCGGCGAAATACGCCACGGCTCCTCTCGTGGCCCGTCGACCCGACGGTCGAAGGCAACCGCCGGCCGGCGGCAGGGCTCAAGAGGCCCAGTAGGCGCTGTTGACGATGTCGGGGCAGTTCGAGCGGCCCGTGGAGTAGTAGTCGTCGTGACCGGGGTCGAGAGTGAGGCTCGCCCAGGCGCGGGGCTGCGACCCGCTGTAGAGCAGGTCGCGCGGGTCGTCGTCGACATGGCCGGTGCCGTCGGAGTGCGGCGCGCAGCTCGGGACGGCGCCGAGCATGTGAGCGATCTCGTGCGCGGTGAGATAGGTGCCACCGTAGGGAAAGCCCGAGGTGGCGATGTCGGGGATGATGCCGCAGCTGTTCATCGGGAAGACGGACGCGGTGAGCGTGGTGAACCCGCACCCCCCGACCACCGTCACGGGGGTGTAGATCAACAGCTTCTCCCCTGCCGCGCGGACCCGAGTCCGGTCCACGGCGCGCTCGATGACGCCCGGCGCATCGGTGCCCGCCGCCTCCAACGCCGCACGGGTCTCGCTCAGCTGCACGACCTGCACGGGGAAGGCACCGTCGACCTGTTCGACAGCGGGCCGGCGGCCACCCGTCTGCCCGGAGAACCAGTCGGACACGGCTCGCATCTCGTGACCGATGGCCGCAGGCAGCGCGGCGTCGGGAGTGACGTCGCTTGGCACGGCATAGACAAGGCGCATGACAGCCGCAACGGGGGTCGGCGGCGCGTTGGCCGAGCTGCTGACTGAGGTGGTCGGGCTCGGTGTGGCCACGACCGTGGGCGTCGCGGAGCTGCTTGCGGCGGGACCGGCCGAGGAACTCGGCGTCACGGCGGGAGGCGCCTCGGGCGCCGGCGCCACGACCGAGAGGATCCGCGGGGTGCTCGTCATGCGTGGCGCTCCGCTCTCCGCAGCGGCGACCGCCCGCAACAGCCGAGGAGCGGCGGCGTCACCTCCAGGCACGGACACCCAGCCGGCACCGCGCCGACCGACGTCCACCACCGCCCTGGCGACCCACGTGTTGTCGATCAGCTCCTCGACCACGACGCGGCGGCCTGGTCGCACCGGGAGGGCGAGAACACGCATCGTGACATCGCCGCCCTGCACGGCCGTTGCCGGCACCGTGAGAAGCAGAGTCTGGGCAACGACGGTGAGCGTCGTGACCGGGACCATGGCACGCGTCACGGTGGTGCGTGGAACCGGCCGGCTGGCGAGGGCGACGCGCACGCGCAGCCGGCCAACGGACTTCGGTGCCGCCGCGGTGATGTCGTAGGCACCGGACCGCGTGGATCTCGCGCGAGCCAGGACCCGCCACGTCGTGCCCATCAGCGCCTGTAGCGCCAGGACCTTGCCTGCGGCGTAGGGCACGCGACCCTTCGCGTGCAGCGTCTCCCCGGGGATCGCCGCTGTGGGCGTGAGACGCAACGTGGGCTCTGTCGCGGCGTCTGCGGCCGTCGCGGGCGAGATCGACGCGACGCTCATCGCCAGCGCGCACAGGACGCACAGCGCGCACAGGACGCACACGGCAACGATGAACGACCCAGCGAGGCGGCGCTGGGTCACAGAGGCAGTGTGCACGCGGAAGCCGATCCTAGGACAGTTCGACGGGCTTCATTCTAGACACGAACGGTGTTCGCACCGCCACGCATGGTCACCAGCCGTCAGCTCTGCTGGTGCAGTGCACGCGCGGCCTCCGGCCCCTGTTCGAGCAGAACCCGGAAGCCGTCCTCGTCGAGAACGGCGACACCGAGCGACGCCGCCTTGTCAGCCTTGGTGCCGGGGTTCTCCCCCACCACGACGAAGCCGGTCTTCTTCGACACCGAACCACTCACCTTGCCGCCGCGCGACTGCACGGCCTCGGTGGCCGAGTCGCGGGAGAAGCCGACCAGCGATCCGGTGACGACGACCGCGACGCCCTCGAGCGGACGGGGCCCGTCATCGGTCGAGCTGTCCTCGGTGCGTACGCCGCCGCTGCGCAGCCGGTCGAGGATCGCCCGGTGGCGGTCGTCGCACAGCCAGTCGGTCAAGGCCTGCGCGACCACCGGGCCTACGCCCTCGACCGTTGCGATCTCCTCGGCGCTCGCCGCCACGATGCGGTCGAGCGAGCCGAACTCGCGAGCGATGGCCCTGGCCGCCGTGGGCCCGACATGACGCACGGAGAGAGCGACGAGCAGACGCCACAGTGGACGGTCGCGGGCGGCATCGACACCGCGCAGGACCTGCTCGATCTTCTTGGGCCCGAACCCCCGCAGCCCCTCGAACGAGGACTCCTCGAGGTGGAACACGTCGGCGATGTCGTTGATACGGCCGTTCTCGAGCAGCGCGATCGCGGTCTCATAACCGAGACCGTCGATGTCCATCGCGCCGCGGTTTGCCAGGTGGAACACCGCCTCACGACGTTGCGCCGGACAACCGACCGTGTTGGGGCACCGCCAGTCGATCTCGCCGACCGGGCGCGCAAGCGGGGTCTGGCACTCCGGGCACTCGCGCGGCATCACGAACGCGCGCTCCTTGCCGGTGCGCAGGTCCGCGACCGGGCCGACGATCTCGGGAATCACATCACCGGCTCTGCGGACGACGACGGTGTCGCCGATGAGCACGCCGCGTCGCGCCAGGTCGTCCTCGTTGTGCAGGGTGGCACGCGTGATGGTGACCCCGCCGACATGCACCGGCTCCAGCACGGCGAAGGGCGTCACCCGCCCGGTGCGACCCACGTTGAGCGCGATGTCGAGCAGCGTCGTCGTCGCTTCCTCGGGGGGATATTTGAACGCGATCGCCCAGCGCGGCGCCTTCGACGTCGACCCCAGGCGCCGCTGCAGGCCGAGCTGGTCGACCTTGAGCACGACGCCGTCGATGTCGTGCTCGACATCGTGACGATGCACCCGCCAGTGCTCGATATAACCGCGGACGCCGTCGAGGTCGTCGAAGACCGCATAGCGACCGGACACCGGAAGCCCCAGCTGCTGCAGCGTTTCATAGGCACCCGACAGCGTCTGCGCCTCGAAGCCGCGGGCCGCGCCGATGCCGTGCAACGTGAGGCGCAGCGGACGGGTGGCCGTGATGCGGGGGTCCTTCTGGCGCAGCGAGCCGGCGGCCGCGTTGCGGGGGTTGGCGAACGGCGCCTTGCCGCCGGCCACCAGCGACGCGTTGAGCTCCGCGAACTCTGCCGTGGGGAAGAACACCTCGCCCCGGACCTCGAGCAGCTCGGGCACGTGCGCCGCTCCGGGCAGCAATCGTGACGGCACGCCCGCGAGCGACTTGACGTTGGGCGTGATGTCCTCGCCGGTGCGGCCATCGCCGCGCGTCGCCGCACGGACCAGCACTCCCCGCTCGAAAACGAGGTCGACGGCCAACCCGTCGATCTTGAGCTCGCACAGCCAACGGACGTCGTCGGCGCCGGAGTCACGCACAACCCGAGCGGCCCACGCCACGACGTCCTCGTCGGTGAACGTGTTGTCCAGACTGAGCATGCGCTCCAGGTGGTCCACGGGGGTGAACAGCGTCGAGACCACGCCAGCGACCTTCTGCGTCGGGGAGTCGGATGTGCGCAGGGACGGATGCGCTTGCTCCAACGAGGAGAGCTCGCGCATCAGCGCGTCGTAGCCCGCATCGCTGACGGTCGGCCGGTCGAGGACGTAGTAGCGGTAGGCGTGCTCCTCGAGCTCTTGCGCGATCTGCGCGTGGCGCTCGCGCGCTGCCACCGGCACAGGGTCGACGAGCTCGGGCTCTGTGCTGCTCACCTCACGCCTCCGGATCGTCGACGAGCACGGCGCCAGCGCGGCGGCACGCGGCCAGGACGGCGCGCGCCTGCTGCGGGGATGCACCGGCAAGCCCACAGGTGGGCGTCAGGACCACCGCGGAGGCGAGCTGCTCCGCCGGAAGACCGAGCCGGTGCCACAGCGACGTCACCGGTGCCACGCTCGCCGCGACGTCCGACAGGGCCGCGCGACCGGCGTCGGCGCCGACGATCCCCAGCCACAGCGACGTACCCGCCTCGACAGCCTCGCCGAGCGCATCGTCGCCGCGATGCGGGAGCAGCGACACGTCGAGGGAGAGCGCCGCGGCACCGGTCCCCCGCATCAGCTGCAGGGGTGCGTCCGCGGCACAGCAGTGCAGCACGACCGGCACGCCCGCCGACTCGATGATCGCGCGCAGCGACTCGTCGGCCTCGGACGGCGACACAGCCCGCAGGATGCCGAACCCCGACGACGTGCGGATGCGCCCGGCCAGGGCGGTCGCAAGCATCGGCTCGTCGAGCTGCAGCACGATCTGCGCGGCCGGCAGCCGGCGTCGCAGAGCTCCGATGTGCGCGGCGATGCCGTGAGCAAGCGACTGTGCGACGTCGCGCCGTGCACCCGGGTCGGCAACGAGCTTGTCGCCGCGCGGGAGCTCGACGGTCGACGCGAGGGTGAGGGGCCCGCACACCTGCGTCTTCAGGACGCCGGTGAAGCTCTCCGCGATCTCCTCGATGGCGTCGAGGTCCTCGCGCAGCCAGGAAGCAGCTCGCCGCTCGTCGCTGCCGGCCCCGTCGGTGAGGCGCCACCCCGACGGCTGGACGTCGCCGTGAAGGCCCTCGAGAAGGTGGATGGCGCGCCCGAGCATGTCCCCGCCGGGACCGCGGTCGGGCAGCTCGGGAAGATAGGGAAGATCCGGCACCTCACCCAGCACGACCCGGATCGACTCCCGGATGTCGGTGCCCGGCATGGAGCCGAGACCGGTCGCCGAACCGGGTGGCCAGCTCATGCAGTGCACGACGAGATCGTCGCGGACCCCAGAACTCGGCTTCCGTCATAGAGCACCACCGCCTGGCCCGGCGCGACGCCGCGGACCGCGCGGAGCAGGTCGACCGACACGGCGTCCGGCTGGGGCGCGCAGCGCGCCTGCACCGGTTCGCCATGGGCGCGCACCTGCGCCAGACAAGCGAAGTCGGACATCGGCACGTCCTGGGTCCAGCGGGGCCGGATGCCCTGGAGCCGGGTGACGTCGAGCGAAGCGCCCGGCCCGACCACGACAGCGCGCTGCGCCGGCAGCACCTCGAGCACGAACCTGGGCCGGCCGTCGGCAGCAGGACGGGAGAGTCCGAGTCCCCGACGTTGGCCGATCGTGAACGTGTGGGTTCCCTGATGGGCGCCTAGCACGGCGCCGTCCATGTCACGGATCTCTCCAGGCGCCTCACCGAGGCGGCGCTGCAGAAAACCCGCCGTGTCGCCGTCGGGGATGAAGCAGATGTCGTGGCTGTCGGGCTTGTCCGCGATCAGCAGGCCCCGCCGCTCGGCCTCCGCGCGTACGTGGGTCTTGAGCGTGTCTCCCAGGGGGAACATCGCGTGCGCGAGCTGTGCGCGGTCGAGGACCCCCAGGACGTAGGACTGGTCTTTGGTGAAGTCCACTGCACGATGCATACTTCGCCCGTTGTCGTCATCGACCAGTTGGGCGTAGTGGCCTGTGCAGACCGCGTCGAAACCGAGGGCGAGGGCCTTGTCGAGGACAGCGGCGAACTTGATCTTCTCGTTGCAGCGCAGGCAGGGGTTGGGTGTGCGACCGGCGGCGTACTCCGCGACGAAGTCGTCGATGACGTCACGCTCGAAAGCCGCAGCCAGATCCCAGATGTAGAAGGGGATTGCGAGCACGTCGGCAGCACGGCGGGCGTCGCGGGCGTCCTCCGCCGTGCAGCAGCCCCGTGCCCCGGTGCGCGTGGCCTGCGGCGATCGCGACAGCGCGAGGTGGACTCCGGTCACGTCGTGACCAGCCTGCACCGCACGGGCCGCGGCCACCGCCGAGTCGACGCCGCCCGACATCGCCGCAAGGACGCGCACGTCAGCCCCTCACCGACGCGAGACCTGCTGCGCGGGCCCGCTCGACCGTCGGCCCGATGGCGGCCGCGAGGGCCTCGACGTCCTCGGCCGTCGAGGTGTGCCCGAGGCTGAAGCGCAGGGAGCCACGGGCGAGGCGCTCGTCGACGCCCATGGCGAGCAGCACGTGGCTCGCGCGGGGAACCCCCGCTGAGCAGGCCGATCCCGTCGAACATTCGATGCCGCGGGCGTCGAGCAGCATGAGCAGCGAGTCGCCTTCACAGCCGGGGAAGGAGAAGTGGGCGTTGCCTGGCAGCCGCAGGCGACCGGCGGTCTCGAGCGGGACGCCGTTGAGCACCGCTTCGGGCACCTCCCGCAGAACGGCGTCGACGAGCAGGTCTCGCAGCTGCGCGGTGCGGGGGGCGCGGGCGGGCTGGGCAACGACCGCGAGCTCCGCGGCGAGAGCGAGGCCGACCACCGACGGTGTGTCCAGCGTGCCGGAGCGCATGTCACGCTCCTGGCCACCACCGTGGATGACCGGAGTCACCGCGACGTCGCGACCGACGAGCAGCGCGCCGGCCCCCAGCGGCCCACCGAACTTGTGCCCGGTGATCGTCATCGCGTCGAGCCCGCTCGCGGCGAAGTCGACGCGGAGCTGACCGAGGGCCTGCACCGCGTCGGAGTGCACCGGGATGTCGTGGGCGTGCGCCGCCTCCACGATCTCGCTGATCGGTTGCACCGTGCCGACCTCGTTGTTGGCCCACATGACCGACACCAGCGCGACGGAGGCGGGGTCGCGGGCGATCGTGGCGCGCAGCGCGACGACGTCGAGGCGCCCGGTGGCGTCCACGGGAAGCCACTCGACCTGCGCGCCCTCGTGCGCCGCCAACCACTGCAGGGGGTCGAGCACCGCATGGTGCTCCACCGTGCTCGCCAGGACGCGCACGCGACGGGGATCCTGCGCCCGACGCGCCCAGAAGATCCCCTTGACCGCGAGGTTGTCGGCCTCCGTCCCGGATGCCGTGAAGACCACGTCATTGGGCCGGCCACCGAGGGCACCGGCGAGCCGCTCGCGGGACTCCTCGACGGTCCGCCGGGCGCGTCGCCCCGCCGCGTGCAGGGAGGAGGCGTTGCCGAGCCGGGTGAGCTGGTCGGTGACCGCCGCCGCCACCTGAGGCAGCATCGGCGTGGTCGCCGCGTGATCGAGGTAGGTCATGGCCGTTCGAGTCTAGGCCTGTCCGGCCATCGGCCTCCCGAGCCTCGGTGGAGCGCCGAACCGCCCGCCGGCGACCCGCTGCAACACGCTGCGTGATCACCTACGGACAACCTGCCATTTTTGCCCAATAGGAGGCAAAATAGGCGTCAAACGCGCAGGTGAAGGGCAGTATCGGCGTCATGAGCCCGGGGTCACCGCCGTCGAAGTCGAACGCAACCGGGTCGACAGACACGCTGAGTGACCGGCTCTCGGTCCACCGTGATGGCCCACCGGTCGTACGCGCAGACCGCGACGACCAACACGAACAACACGACCTCCACGACCTCCACGTCCAACAAGTCCGCCACGTGCGCCACGTGCCTGCCTTCGCGTCACGCTCGGCGCTCGCCTCGCTCTCGCGTTCGACCGCAGCCCGATGGCGCGACCTCGCCTGGCTGGCCGGCGTCGCCGTCGTGACGTTCGCCCTCACCCGACCCGGACTCGCGACGTCGCGGCCGGCCACTCACGCAGAAGCCGTCCTTGCCGCTCACCTGACGGGCACCGCACCCCCGCCCGGCCACGCGGGCGCGCCGCTCGCGTGGCTGCTGCCCGACCTGTGGGCGCGCGCTACGTCGGGCTACGACCGTTGGCCCACGGCGGTCGCCGCAGGTCGCGAAGCCGCGCTGGTGTCCCACGTCGTGGCCGCGATGCTGCTGTGGGCGCTCTGCCGACGCGTCGCGCTCTCACGTCCGATCGCGGGCCTCGCCGTCCTCGCCTGGGTGGCCTCACCGCTGGTCATCGAGACGTCGCACCTGCTCACCGGTGCAGCGCTCGCCTCCCCCTGGGTGCTCGCCGGCTTCGTGCTCGCCGGCGCAGAACGCGCGCGGCTCGCGACCGCCCTGCTGAGCTGGTTCGCGCTGCTCGTCGCCATCGCGTTGAGCCCGGCGTCGTTGCTCTTCGGCGCAGGTGTCGCGGCAGTCATGTGGCGCCAGCTCGACATGGTCGACCGGGGCGACACGGAGCACCTGGCGCGCCTGCGCCGTCAGCTCGAGGTCCCGGCGGCGATCGCAGGCAGCTGCCTGCTGGCCTACGTCGTGGTCGCCGGCGCGCTCGGCTACTGGCCCGTCACAGGTTGGCGCAGCCGCACCGCCGACGGCCTGAGCATGTTCGTGACGCCGTCGGGCACCGGGCACGCCCTGCACCACCTGCTCGTCACCGACCCGGTGCTGCCGATCCTGGGACTCGCCCTCTCGCTCGTGGCGCTCCGGCACCGCAGCCGCCCGTTCGCAGCTCAGGTCGTCCTCGCAGCCGTGGCCTTCGCCATCGGCCTCTCGCCGCTGGACGTCTTCAACGTGCTGCCGATCGCCGCGCTGGTGATCGTCAGCGGCGTGGCCGTGCAGCTCGCGCGGGCCGGCGCGCGCTCCGCACCGGCCGGCGCCTTGGCAGCGCCGACTCCTGCCGGGCACTACGACCGACGCGAGGTCGCCGCGCAGGGCCTCGTCGCGCTCGTCGGTCTCGGGGTGGTGGTGGCGACGTGCGCGTGGCCCGAGCCCCTGGCCGGCGTGTGGCGGGGCGGGCACGGGCCACGGGCGGCGGCGGGCGCGACCGCCCCGGTCGTTCCGCGTGCGGCGAGTGCCGCCAAGCCCTCCTCGCCGCCCACCGTGACAGCAGGCGCAACCGTGAGAGCCACGGCGCTGCGTTCGACGGCAGGCGTCGAGCTGGCGGCCAACGATTCGCTGACCCTGTCGAGCAGAGCTCACGACGACCTCGTGGCCGGGCAGGTCGACACGCGCCTCATGACCGACCTGGCCCTGCTCGTGGGCATCAGTCCCCTGACCGTCGCCGCCTTCGCGGCCGAGCCTGCGGCCGGGCCGGCCCTGCGCACCGCCACGATCTCGCTCGTCGACGGCGGTCCTGCCACCGCTGACAGCCAGTCGGCGCAGCGTCTGCGTCGCGTGCTGCTCGCGCAGCACGCACCGTTCCGCCCGTCCGACGTCACCCTCGACGGCTCGGGACTGAGCCTGACGTTCAGCGGGCCGGAGCCCAGCGACCTGCTCGTCGACGACCCCTCGCCTCAGAATCCTCAGGAGAACCCATGAACCGAGCGCCCCGTCCCCGCCTCGCGCTGACCGCTCGACTGGCCGCCGCCCTACCGGGCCTCGTCGCGCTGCTCGCCGGTGGAGCCGTCGTCCTCGGGCCGGCAGGCACGGCGTCCGCGACGGTCGTTCGGCACACTCCCGCCGCACCCAGCAGCACCAGCGGCTGGCTGCGCATCGCCCACCTCTCCCCCGACACGCCGAACGTCGACGTCTATCTGACCCCCTTCGGGGGCCGTACGCCGATCGTCCTGCGCGGAGTCGGCTATGGCGACGTGAGCCCCTACCGGGCGGTTCCCGCGGGCGTCTACACGGCCGCGATGTGGCTCTCCGGCCATGGCAGGAGCGGCGCTCCCATCCTGTCGGGCAGCGCCAATGTCGCCGCCTCGCACGCCTACACCGTGGCCGCCGTCGGCCGCCGCGCCGACATCACCGCCAAGGTGCTGCGCGACGACCTGACGCCGCCCGAGCAGGGCAAGGGTCGGGTCCGGCTGATCCAGGCGTCCACCCAGGCGAGCGTCGTCGACCTCAAGGCGGTCGGCGGCCCCGAGCTCGCCACTCACGCGACCTTCGGCTCCTCCAGCGGCTACGCGACGGTGCCGGCCGGGCGGTGGACGTTGAACGTCACGCCGCAGACGGGCTCCGCGAAGCCGCTCACGACGACCGTCGACGTGAGCGCGGGGAGCATCACCTCGCTGCTGCTGCTCGACGGGTCAGCCGGCATTCTCAAGCTCGGCTCGATCGTGGACAGCAAAGGCGCCGCCACGATGCCGGCGGGCGCCGTCAACACCGGCTACGGACCGCCTGCTCCGGCGCGCGGATCGCTGCCTGGTGGTTCCGCCCCGACATCGGCGGTTCTCGTCCTCACCGGTCTCGGCGTGGTGGCGCTGGCGCGGCGCGTACGCACCCGGGCCACGTGACACAGCTGCACCTCCGCCTCGTACGCCGCCTGCTGCCGGGCGCCGCCGTGGTCCTCGCCGCCTGCGGCCTCGTGCCCGCGGTCTCGGGTTCGTCGCCGAGTGAGCCAGTCGGCGCGGCAACGGTCACCCTGACGCCCCCGACCGCGGCGCCCACGCGGGGAGGCCCGGCCGCGCTGCCCGCCAGCTCCGTGGCGCCCACCGCGATCGAGATTCCCGCGATCGGGGTGCGTGCCCCGCTCGATGCCCTGACGCTCGACGCGAGCGGCGGACTCGAACGCCCGCCGCACGCCGGGTCCCCGGGGTGGTTCACGGGTTCGGCCGTGCCGGGCGACAGCGGCCCGGCGGTGATCGCCGGGCACGTCGACTCCAAGACGGGACCCGCGGTCTTCTGGCGGCTGCGCGATCTGCGGGTCGGCGACTCGATCCTCGTCACCCGGTCCGACGCGACCGTCGTGACCTTCCGGGTGACCAGATCGGGTGAATATCCGCAGGCGTCGTTTCCCACCCGCGAGGTCTACGGCCCGACCCCCGACCGGGCGCTGCGGCTCATCACCTGCGCCGGAACCTACGACCACGCGGCGCGGCGCTATCGCGACAACCGCGTGGTCTTTGCCGTCGCAGCCTGACGAGGCCAGGCGTCGTACGCGCGCAGAGGTCGTCGGCCCACACCGCAGTGGGCAGCAGGATGAGCCTCACGTGCACGAAGCCATCGCCCACGGCACCGACCAGCTGGCGCAGGGTGCTCGGCTCGGCGCCGTCCCTCCGCCGGCCTGCGGCAGGATAGGCGCAATGAGCACCCCTCTGACGTCGCCGAGCTGGCCGGGCTCGCCCGCACCGCTGGGTGCGTTCTACGACGGCGCGGGGACCAACGTCGCGGTCTGGTCCGACGGTGCCGACGCGGTCGAGCTGTGCATCTTCGACGACGACGGGCGCGAGAGCCGGGTCAGCCTGCTCGAGCGCACGCACGGGGTCTGGCACTGCTATCTCCCCGGCGACGACCTCACCTTCGGCACCCGCTACGGCTTCCGCGTCCACGGACCGTGGTTCCCGGAGATCGGTCGACGGTTCAACGCGAGCAAGCTCCTGCTCGATCCTTATGCGCGCGCCGTCGACGGCGAGCTGCAGCGCGACCGGCGGTGGCCCGAGGACCGCACCCCACACGTGCGCGACAACCGCGACACCGCTGCCTGGGTGCCCAAGTCCGTGGTCGTCGACGAGCGGTTCGACTGGGGCGCCGACACCGCGCCGGCGATTCCCTGGTGCGACACCGTGATCTACGAGCTGCACGTCAAAGGGTTCACCGCGCGCCATCCAGGCATCCCCCGCGAGCTGCGCGGAACCTACGCCGGTCTCGGGCATCCCGCCGCGATCGGGCACCTGGTCGACCTGGGCATCACGACGGTCGAGCTGCTGCCCGTCCACGCTTTCGTGAGCGAGGGCCACCTGGCCGCGAAGGGGCTCACCAACTTCTGGGGCTACAACAGCGTCGGGTTCTTCGCCCCGCACGGGGCCTACTCCGCGAGCGGCACGCGGGGCGGGCAGGTCAGCGAGTTCAAAGCCATGGTCGCGGCCCTGCATGCGGCCGGCATCGAGGTTGTGCTCGACGTCGTCTACAACCACACGGGCGAGAGTGGCCTCGACTCGGCGACGCTGTCGCTGCGCGGCCTCGACAACGAGGCCTACTACCACCACCGCGGCGGGGCCTACGCCGACTACACCGGATGCGGCAACACCCTCAACGTCGCACAGCCGGCCGCGCTGCGGATGGTCATGGACTCCCTCCGCTATTGGACGACGCAGATGCATGTCGACGGCTTCCGCTTCGACCTGGCCACGTCGCTCACCCGTGGGCGTGACGGCAACGTCGACCTCGAGGGAGCTTTCCTCGCGGCCATCGACCAGGACCCCGTCCTGCGCGCCACCAAGCTGATCGCGGAGCCGTGGGACCTCGGGCACGACGGCTACCGCGTGGGCGGATTTCCCGCGCCGTGGACCGAGTGGAACGACCGGTTCCGCGACGGCGTCCGAGAGTTCTGGCGGGGCGGGGCCAGCGGCGTACGTGAACTCGCCTATCGACTGTCGGGCTCGAGCGACATCTTCGGCGGCGTACGCCGACCCGACGCCTCCATCAACTTCGTGACGGCGCACGACGGCTTCACGCTGCGCGACCTCGTCAGCTATGAGCACAAGCACAACGACGACAACGGCGAGCAGGGGCGCGACGGCACCGACAACAACCGCTCATGGAACGGCGGCATCGAAGGCGAGACCACTGCTCCCGACCTCCGCCAGCTCCGACTACGTCAGCAGCGCAACTTCCTCACGACGCTTCTCATGTCGGCGGGCACGCCGATGCTCACCGCAGGCGACGAGATGAGCCGCACGCAGCGCGGCAACAACAACGCCTACTGCCAGGACAACGAGATCTCGTGGGTCGACTGGGACCTCGATGACGACGCACGCGAGCTTCTGCACTTCACCCGGTCACTCGTCGCGCTCCGTCGTGAGCATGCGTCCCTGCGCCAGCAGCACTTCGAGGGGCGTCCCGTCGAGGACGCTGCGATCAAGGACCTCGCGTGGTTCGCCGGTGACGGCAGCGAGCTCGAGGGGGCCGGGTGGTTCGACCCGGCACGCGTGACTCTCGGGATGCGCGTGGCGGGAAACCCCTTGCGCTACCGGGGTTCCAAGGGCGACGTACGCGCCGACGCCACCTTCCTCGTGGTGGTGCACGGTGGACCCGACCCGGCCCTCGTCACGCTGCCGCCCACCGGCTACACCCTCGCCGCGGATGACTTGTGGCACCTGGTCGTGGACACCGGCACGCCCACCGAGTCGAGCGGCCCGCTGGCCCCGGGCAAGAGCATCGAGCTCCTTGGCCGGTCGGTCGTAGTGCTGGCCGCGCAGTAGACGAGAGATGATCCAGTCGTGATCACAGGTGAGCTGAAGAGCAAGATCGATCGCGTCTGGGACTCGTTCTGGTCGGGCGGCATCAGCAACCCCGCCAGACCTTGGCCGAGCAGGCGCGACTCTGTGACGTTGGAGGCCTCGTACCTCGACCCAACAGCGCTGGACTGATAGCGTTCTGCCATATCGATAGCACGAGCTGGGGGTTGCTGTGAGCGCGATCACCGTCCGCAACCTGTCCGACGAGACCCACCGCGCTCTCAAGGCCCTGGCTGCTCGACACCACCGAAGCACCGAGGCCGAGGTGCGCGCCATCCTCGACGCAGCAGTTGCCTCGGGCGAGCGCGTCCGACTCGGCTCGCTGCTGCTCGACATCGGCCACCAGGTCAAAGGCGTTGACCTGGTGGTCCACCGTGACGCCACGCCGCACGAGCCGCCGACCTTCACGTGATCGTCCTCGACACCAACGTCGTGTCCGAGCCCCTGCGCCCGGCACCGGACGAGGGAGTCGTGGCATGGCTCGACGCGCAGCATGTCGAGACGCTGTACCTCACGGCCGTCACGCTGGCCGAGCTCCGCTATGGCGTCGCCGCACTCCCGGGCGGGCGGCGCCAGCACACGCTGCAGCACCGCCTTGAGAACGAGATCCTCCCTCTCTTCGCTGGCCGCGTCCTCGCCTTCGACGAGGGTGCCAGCCGTGAGTACGCCCGGCTGCAGACGACTGCTCGCGCAGTCGGCCGACCGTTGAGCGTGATGGATGCGCTCATCGCTGCGACCTGTGCCAGCTACGGTCATGCCCTGGCAACGCGCAATGTCTCAGACTTCGCCGGCACGCGCCTCGATCTCATCGACCCCTGGGAACGCTGATGGCCAACTTCGACTTCCTGCGGGTGACGCTGCCGGCGGTGCACACCGACTGCGCCAGGGCCGGAGTCCTACGTGACGTCGGACCCCCGTACGGCCTGCTTCTACAGCCGCCGAGCGGTCGAGCAGGTCGTGAGCCACCTTTATGGACGTCGTCGCGCTGCCGATGCCCTACCGAGACGACCTTGCAGGCAAGGTCAACGACGCTGCGTTCATCGCGAAGTGCTGCGCGAGCTCTTCCACATCACGGTGTGGATGGCCTTCCGCTACTGGGCGCAGCCCGTTGCCGTGCCGCTGCATGGGCAGTTCGACCCCGCACTGGCGGCGAAGACAGCTCCGTATTGTCGCGCGAAGAGCTCGTGCAGCTCGCCGCAAAGCTCAAGGTGCGCGATGAGCAGCACGCTCGGATGCTGGCGGCGAAGGAGGATCTGCTCGCCGCGTACGAAGGCGAGATCGCCGAGCTGCGCGCGCAGATCAAGGCGGCTCATGTGGCCACCAGCGGAATCGGCCTCCACGACTACTCCGAGGCGCAGACCGGAGACCTCTACATCGACGTCCTGTGGGGTTCCGACGGCCTGCTGCTCGACATCCTGCACGCCTTCAAGCAGCACGCACTGGCGACCGAGGTGGCCTAGCCAGCGGCTGCCGACGGCGAAGTGGTCCGTGTCCGCTACGCGGGCGCGCGCTTCCCCCCGGCCCGCGCCTAAGGGCCCCTTCGGCCAACTTATCGGCGCCAGGAGGCCCTACTGCGGACCTATCGGCAGAGGGGGCCCCGCTGCCGATGGGAGCGGGGCTACGCGTTGGCGACGAGTCCGAGCTCGCCGAGGCTGGCGAGCCGGGGGTGACAGGGCAGGATGCGCACGGTATATCCGAAGGCACCGGTGCGTTCCAGGCGGATCTCGCCCTCATAGCGCCGGCGCCCCGAGTCGTCGGTGTCGACGCAGACCAGCGCGAGGACGTGCTGGTCGGTGAGCTGGTCGGCATCGTCGACGCCGCCATAGACCACCTGCACCTCGACCTCGCTCGGCTGAAGGCCGCCGAGGGACACGAACGCCCTCAGCTGCAGCGTGGCGCCCACCTCCGGGCTGTCGCCGATGCCTTCGGTCTCCACGTGGTCGACACGCACGTTGCCCCATGCCTGGCGGACGCGCGTCTTCCACGCGGCGAGCCCCGCGACCCCGGTGGCGTCCGTCGCCGCGTTCAGCTCGGTCGAGGCCTTGCCTGCCGGCACATAGAGGTCGTTGACGTAGTCGCGCACCATGCGGCTCGCGAGGACCTTCGGCCCGAGAGTGCGCAGGTTGTGGCGCACCATGTCGACCCAGCGCATGGGCAGGCCGTCCGGGCCGCGGTCGTAGAACCGCGCGGCGACCTGATGCTCGATGAGGTCGTAGAGCGAGGATGCCTCGAGGTCGTCACGACGGTCCTCGTCGATGACACCGTCAGCGCTCGGAATGGCCCAGCCGTTGTGACCGTCATACCACTCGTCCCACCAGCCGTCGAGGATCGAGAGGTTCAAGCCACCGTTGAGTGCCGACTTCATGCCCGACGTCCCCGACGCCTCGAGCGGGCGCAGCGGGTTGTTCAGCCAGACGTCGCAACCGGGAAGAAGGGTCTGCGCCATCGTGATGTCGTAGTTGGGCAGGAACACGATGCGGTGGCGCACAGCGGGATCGTCGGTGAACCGCACCAGGTCCTGGATGAGCTCCTTGCCGCCGTCGTCGGCCGGGTGCGCCTTGCCCGCGACGATGATCTGCACCGGGCGGGTCGGGTGCAGCAGCAGGGTCTTCAGCCGCGCCGGGTCGCGCATCATCAGCGTGAGGCGCTTGTAGGAGGGGACGCGGCGCGCGAAGCCGATCGTGAGCACGTCGGGGTCGAGCGCACCATCCACCCAGCCGAGCTCCGCCGCGGTCGCGCCGCGCTCGAGCCAGGAGGCGCGCACCCGACGGCGGGCATCCTCCACGAGGCGTGCCCGCAGCGTGCGGCGCACCTCCCAGATCTCAGACTCGCGTGCCTGGGCGAAGGCGTCCCACGACGCGTCACCCGCGTCGCCGGAGGCCTCGTCGACCCGATGGGCCAGCGCGACGACCTCGGGCGCCACCCAGGTCGGGGCGTGGACGCCGTTGGTGATCGAGCCGATCGGCACGTCATCGGACTCGAAGCCCGGCCACAGACCGGCGAACATGTCGCGGCTGACGTGCCCGTGCAGCTTGCTCACGCCGTTGGCGCGCTGCGCGAGCCGCAGACCCATGACCGCCATGTTGAACACACCGGAGTCGCCGCCGGGATAGGTCTCGGCGCCGAGCGCGAGCACGCGCTCGATCGGCAGCCCGGGCGCCGCCAGCTCGCCGCCGAAGTGCGACTCGATCAGGTGACGCGGGAAGCGGTCGATGCCCGCGGGGACCGGCGTGTGGGTGGTGAACACCGTGCCCGCCCGCGCAGCCTCCAGCGCCTCGTCGAAGGACAGGCCATGGGCGGTCAGCTCGCGGATGCGCTCGAGCCCGAGGAAGCCGGCATGGCCCTCGTTCGTGTGGAAGACCCCCGGCTCCGGGGCGCCGGTGATGCGGCTGAAGGCGCGCAGCGCGCGTACGCCCCCCACGCCGAGAAGCAGTTCCTGCAGCAGGCGGTTGTCGGTGCCGCCGCCGTAGAGCCGGTCGGTGACCTCCCGCTCGTTCGGCTCGTTGGCCTCCACGTCGGAGTCGAGCAGCAGCAGCGGCACGCGCCCGACCTGTGCACGCCAGACACGAGCGAGCAGGCGGCGGTGCCCGGGCAGGCCGATCTCGATCATCACCGGCGCGCCGTCCTCCTCGCGCAGCAGCGAGATCGGAAGGCCGTTGGGGTCGAGGACGGGATAGCGCTCCTGCTGCCAGCCTTCTCGCGACAGCGACTGGCGGAAGTAGCCGCTGCGGTAGAGCAGGCCGACGCCCACGATCGGCACACCGAGGTCCGAGGCCGACTTGAGGTGGTCCCCGGCGAGGATGCCGAGGCCGCCGGAGTATTGCGGCAGCACCTCGGTGATGCCGAACTCGGGCGAGAAGTAGGCGATCGCGCTCGGCGCGCCCTCACCGAGACGCTGATACCACCGGTCACCCGAGAGATAGGCCGAGAGGTCGTCGGCGGCGTCACGCACTCGACGGACGAAGCGCCTGTCCTGCGCCAGCGAGGCCAGCAGCTCCGGGGAAAGCGCGCCCAGCAGCGCCACGGGGTCCTGGCCCACGGCGTCCCACGTGACCGGATCGACCGAG
The DNA here is from genome assembly GCA_964236445.1 of uncultured Motilibacteraceae bacterium. Taxonomy (GTDB): domain Bacteria; phylum Actinomycetota; class Actinomycetes; order Motilibacterales; family Motilibacteraceae; genus CAXSDR01. The sequence continues at coordinate 80,596 of CAXSDR010000001.1, forward strand.
CGGAACAGCTCCTGGGAGTCGGGGTGCCAGGACCAGCGCAGGTTCAGCGCTAGCTCGCCGAGCGGTGCCAGCTCGGCCGGCAGGACGGTGCGGACAGTGAAGCGGCGGATGGCTCTCACGGTCCAGGACCTTACGGGAGCCGGTCCGGGGCTGTGCCAGGGGCGCAGGGGCGTGGCGCTTTGCAGACGCCTCGCCGATCGTTGCGCACCAGCGCCGTGTGAGCGATGCACGCGCCTGGGTAGGTTCGGTGGTGATGACTGGACGAATCCCGATCACAGACGTGCACCCTGTGCTGTCCTGCGGCCGCTATCCGGCCAAGGCAGCTGTCGGTGAGCCCTTCGAGGTCGCCGCAACCGTCTTCCGCGAGGGCCATGACGCGGTGGCGGCCAATGTCGTGCTGCGCGATGCCCGCGGACGCAAGGATGCGTGGACCCCCATGCGCGACCTGGGCAAGGGCAGCGACCGCTGGGTGGCCACGGTCAGCGTTCCTACGCCAGGTCGGTGGTCCTTCGCCATCGAGGCGTGGAGCGATCCCTGGGCCACGTGGCAGCACGACGCCGGCATCAAGGTTCCGGCCGGGCTCGACGTCGACCTCATGCTCGAAGAAGGCGCGCGGTTGCTCGACCGGGCCGCCAAGACCAACGGGCGTCCCCCGGGGCAGCGGGCGCTGCTCATCGTGGCGGCCGCCCGACTTCGTGACACCTCGCGCCCGCACGACGAACGCTTCGCCGCCGCCTCGGCGCAGGTCGATGCGATCCTGGCCGCGCTGCCGCTGCGCGAGCTCGTCACGTCCACGGAGCGGTTTCCCCTGTTCGTCGACCGCGAGCGGGCGCTCTACGGCGCCTGGTATGAGCTGTTCCCCCGGTCCGAAGGTGCCACGGTCGACCCCGAGACCGGCGTCATGCGTTCTGGCACATTCCGGACCGCCGCAGAGCGGCTCCCGGCGGTCGCCGCCATGGGGTTCGACGTGGTCTATGTCCCCCCGATACATCCCATCGGTCGCTCGAACCGCAAGGGCCCCAACAACACGCTCACCCCTGCGCCCGAGGATCCAGGGGTCCCGTGGGCCATCGGCTCGGCCGAGGGTGGCCACGACGCCGTCCACCCGGAGCTCGGCACGATCGAGGACTTCGACTTCTTCGTCGCGCGCATCCGCGAGCTCGGCATGGAGATCGCGATCGACCTCGCGCTGCAGGCCGCACCCGACCACCCCTGGGCGACGAGCCATCCCGACTGGTTCACCACGCGCGCCGACGGCACGATCGCCTATGCGGAGAACCCACCCAAGAAATACCAGGACATCTATCCCCTGAACTTCGACAACGACCCAGCCGGTCTCTACGGCGAGATCCTGCGGATCGTGCGCCTGTGGATGGCGCACGGCGTCCGCATCTTCCGCGTCGACAACCCGCACACCAAGCCGCTCAACTTCTGGGAGTGGCTGCTGGGCGAGGTGCGCGAGACCGACCCGGACGTGCTGTTCCTCGCGGAGGCGTTCACCCGGCCACCGATGATGCGCGCCCTGGCCCAGGTCGGGTTCCACCAGAGCTACACCTACTTCACCTGGCGCACCAGCAAGAGTGAGATCACGTCCTACTTCACGGAGCTCGCGGAGGAGACGTCGCATTTCTTGCACCCGAACTTCTTCGTGAACACCCCGGACATCCTCCACGCCTACCTCCAGTACGGCGGTCCCGCGGCCTTCAAGGTGCGCGCCGTGCTCGCGGCGCTGGGCAGCCCCACGTGGGGTGTCTATGCGGGCTACGAGCTGTTCGAGCACATGGCGCCGCGTCCCGGGAGCGAGGAATACCTCGACTCGGAGAAATACCAGCTGCGCCCGCGCGACTGGGATGCGGCCGCGCGCGAGGGGCGCACGCTGGCTCCCTACATCACGCGGCTCAACGAGATTCGGCGAGCCCATCCCGCGCTGCACGAGCTGCGCAACCTGCGCTTCCATGTGACGGACACCGAGTCGGTCCTCGCCTTCAGCAAGACGACGACGCTGCCCGACGGCACCCGTGACATCGTGATCGCCGTGGTCAACCTCGACCCGCATGCAGCCCACGAAGACTCCGTCCACCTCGACCTGGCCCTGCTCGGCCTCGGGCCGGGAGACAACCTCGCCGTTCGCGACGAGATCACCGGTCAGACCTACTGGTGGGGCGAACACAACTACGTACGACTGGATCCGTTCGTGGAGCCGGCACACATCCTCACCACGGTTCGGGGAGCTTGAGCACGTGAAGGACCAAAGCATCGACCCGTTCAAGATCCGCCCGGAGAACGAGCGTGACCCGTACTGGTACAGGCGGGCCGTCTTCTACGAAGTGCTCGTACGCGCGTTCCGCGACAGCAACGGAGACGGCTCCGGCGACCTCTCCGGGTTGACCGAGAAGCTCGACTACCTCGCCTGGCTGGGTGTCGACTGCCTCTGGCTGCCGCCGTTCTTCAAGTCCCCGTTGCGCGACGGGGGCTACGACGTCGCCGACTACACCGACGTGCATGAGGAGTTCGGCACTCTCGGCGACTTCATCGTCTTCGTCGACGAGGCTCACAAGCGCGGCATGCGCGTCATCATCGACTTCGTCATGAACCACACGTCTGACCAGCACCCCTGGTTCCAGGCGTCGCGCAACGACCCCGGTGGTCCCTACGGCGACTTCTATGTCTGGTCCGACACCGACACCCGCTATCCCGACGCGCGCATCATCTTCGTCGACACCGAGACCTCGAACTGGACGTTCGACCCGGTCCGCAAGCAGTATTTCTGGCACCGGTTCTTCGCCCACCAGCCCGACCTCAACTTCGACAACCCCGACGTGCAGGAAGCAGTGATCGAGGCGCTGCGCTTCTGGCTCGACCTCGGGGTGGACGGCTTCCGCCTCGATGCGGTCCCCTACCTTTTCGAGCGGGACGGAACGAACGGCGAGAACCTCCCGGAGACGCACGAGTTCCTGCGCCACGTCCGCGCGGAGGTCGATCGGCTCTACCCCGACCGGGTGCTGCTCTGCGAGGCCAACCAGTGGCCGGCCGATGTCGTCGAATATTTCGGTGATGGCGACGAGTGCCACATGGCGTTCCACTTTCCGGTGATGCCGCGCCTGTTCATGGCCGTACGCCGGGAGTCCCGCTTCCCAATCAGCGAGATCATGGCGCAGACACCCGCCATCCCCGACGGCTGTCAGTGGGGCATCTTCCTGCGCAACCACGACGAGCTGACGCTCGAGATGGTGACTGACGAAGAGCGCGACTACATGTGGGCGGAGTACGCCAAGGATCCACGCATGAAGGCCAACATCGGCATCCGCCGCCGTCTCGCCACGCTGCTCGACAATGACCGCAACCAGCTCGAGCTCTTCACCGCGCTGCTGCTTGCCCTGCCCGGATCGCCGGTTCTCTACTACGGCGACGAGATCGGCATGGGCGACAACATCTGGCTCGGTGACCGCGACGGTGTGCGGACCCCCATGCAGTGGACCCCCGACCGCAACGCGGGTTTCTCGACGTGCAACCCCGGGCAGCTCTACCTGCCCGTCGTGATGGATCCTGTCTACGGCTACCAGGTCACCAACGTCGAGTCGCAGCTGGCCTCGTCGACATCGCTGCTGCACTGGACGCGGCGGATGATCGAGGTGCGCAAGCAGAATCCCGCCTTCGGGCTCGGCACCTTCATCGACCTGGGCGGCAGCAACCCGTCGGTGCTCAGCTTCATCCGCGAGTTCGGCGACGACGTCGTGCTGTGCATCAACAACCTGTCGCGCTTCCCTCAGCCCGTAGAGCTCGACCTGCGACGGTGGGAGGGCTGGCGTCCCATCGAGCTGCTCGGTGGCGTGCACTTTCCGCTCGTCGGTCAGCTGCCCTATCTGCTCACCCTGCCCGGACACGGCTTCTTCTGGTTCAGGTTGTCGAGCGAGGAGGTGCAGGCATGACAGCGGTGCACATCGAGAGCGACGTGCTGCACCCCTGGATGGCGACGCAGCGCTGGTTCGGCGGCAAGGGCCGTGACTGGCACATCGAGGACGTCGAGACCCTCGCCATCCTGCGTGAGCCGTCCCCTACGGTCGCCATGCTGGTGGTGCATCTGCGCTACTCCGACGGGACTCCGCAGGAATACCAGATACCCGTGGCGCTCTACGACGCCCCGAAGTCCGAGCTCGACTTCGTGCTCATCGGTGACGCCGAGCTCGACGGGCGTCGCGTGCGTGCCTATGACGCTCTGCATGACCGCATCTCGACCTCGGTGTGGCGCGACGCGCTGCGCACCGAGGGTGAGACCGAGCTCGGTGATGTCGCGTTCACGGGGCTGCCCTCCGCCGAGATCATGCCCGCTGACGCGCTGTCGATCGTGCTGGGCGCCGAGCAGTCCAACACGTCGCTGGTCTTCGGCGAGTCGGCGATGCTCAAGGTTTTCCGTCGCCTGGTGCCCGGCCTCAATCCCGACATCGAGGTGCACGACGCCCTTGCACGTGTCGGCTGCGTGCATATCGCGGCGCCACTGGGCTGGGTCTCCGGGACCTGGCGCGACGGCAACGGCGACCGCGTGGACGGCAGCCTCGCGATGCTGCAGGAGCTCCTGCGCGACGCCAGCGGGGGCTGGGAGCTCGCGCAGGCCAGCGTGCGTGACTTGTTTGCCGAGGCCGACCTGCACGCCGACGAGGTGGGCGGAGACTTCGCAGGCGAGTCGCAACGGCTCGGTGCGGCGACGGCATCGGTGCATGACGACCTCGCCCGTGCCCTGCCGACCGGCGTGATGAACCCGCAGGAGCTCGGTGCACTCGCGAGCGCCATGAGCCAGCGGCTCGCCGAAGCAGCGGCACAGGTGCCCGAGCTTGCCCCCCACGCGGCTGCGCTCGGGGAGATCTACGCCGCTCTCGAGCGTCGTACGGCCCCGGTGCGCGTGCAACGCATCCACGGCGACTACCACCTGGGCCAGGTCATGCGAACGACGCACGGCTGGCGCCTGCTCGACTTCGAGGGTGAGCCGGCGAAGGAGCTGGACGCGAGGCGCGCCCTCGACAGCCCCATCCGTGACGTTGCCGGCATGCTGCGGTCGTTCGACTACGCCGCCGCCCATCAGCTCGCGGAGCGCCGCGAACCCCAGCTGGCCTATCGCGCGGGCGAGTGGGCGCAGCGCAACCGCGAGGCGTTCTGCGACGGATACGCTGCCGCTGGTGGGCAGGACCCGCGTGACCAGCTCGACCTCCTGCGGGCCTACGAGACGGACAAGGCCGTCTACGAGGTGCTCTACGAAGCGCGCAACCGTCCGACCTGGCTGCGCATCCCGCTGTCCGCCATCGAGCGCATCGCCGCATCGGTGGATTCGCTGTCATGACTGACACGTCAACGGAGACCGACATGACCGAGCAGCCCGCCACGCACAGCGCAACCCCCGACCGTGGAGCAGGTGCTGGTCACCTCGACACCAGCGCCACGGAAACCGACGCGCCCGGGTTGTCGGTCAGTGAGCCGGAGCCGACACCGGAGCCGCCTTCCGCCCGCACCCGCCCGCAGGTGGTGGCCCGCGACGATCTCGACCGCCTCGTCGGGGGTTCCCACTACGACCCGCACTCGATCCTGGGTCTGCACGCGGACCCGGCGGGCGGCGTGTCCACGTTGCGCGTCCTGCGGCCCTGGGCTCGCGCCGTCACTGCGCAGGTCGGCAACGCCTCCTATCCCTTGGAGCACGAGCACCGCGGCGTGTGGGTGGGCACCGTTCCTGCCGATGTGACCAACTACCGCCTCGATGTCGCCTACGAAGAGGGCGCCTCCGTCCGCACCGACGACGCCTACCGCTTCCTCCCTTCGCTCGGGGCGCTCGACCTGCACCTCATCGGAGAGGGCCGTCACGAGGAGCTGTGGAAGGCGCTGGGATCGCACGTACGCCGCTACGAGTCTTCGGTGGAGACCGTGGTCGGCACCTCGTTCGCGGTGTGGGCACCCAACGCCCAGGGCGTACGCATCGTCGGAGACTTCAACGGCTGGGACGGTTCCGCGTTCCCGATGCGCTCGCTCGGCGGCATCGGCGTCTGGGAGCTCTTCATTCCCGACATCGGCGCCGGCACCCACTACAAGTACGAGATCCTCGGCAAGGACGGGGTGTGGCGGCAGAAGGCCGACCCCATGGCGTTCCACACGGAGCTGCCGCCGCGCACCGCTTCTGTCGTGTGGGAGGGCAGCTACGTCTGGCAGGACGCCGACTGGCTGGCGCATCGAGCACGCACCGAGGTGCACCTGTCCCCCATGAGCGTCTACGAGGTCCACCTCGGCTCGTGGCGTCAGGGACTCAGCTATCGCCAGATGGCCGACGAGCTCGTCACTTATGTCAAGGACATGGGGTTCACGCACGTCGAGATGCTGCCCGTCGCCGAGCACCCGTTCGGTGGGTCGTGGGGATATCAGGTCTCCTCCTACTTCGCGCCGACATCGCGGTTCGGCAACCCCGACGACTTCCGCTACCTCGTCGACGCGATGCACCGTGCAGGCGTCGGCGTGATCGTCGACTGGGTGCCTGCCCACTTCCCCAAGGACGAGTGGGCGCTGGGCCGCTTCGACGGAGGTCCGCTCTATGAGCACCCGGACCCGCGCCGCGGCGAGCAGCCCGACTGGGGCACCTACGTCTTCGACTTCGGACGTCGCGAGGTGCGCAACTTCCTCGTGTCCAACGCGCTCTTCTGGCTCGAGGAGTTCCACGTCGACGGACTTCGCGTCGACGCGGTGGCCTCGATGCTCTATCTCGACTACTCCCGCAAGGACGGCGAATGGCTGCCGAACCAGTTCGGTGGACGCGAGAACCTCGACGCCGTCGCGCTGCTGCAGGAGACCACCGCGACGTCCTACCGTCGCAACCCCGGCGTCACGATCATCGCTGAGGAGTCGACGGCGTGGCCCGGCGTCACACGGCCCACCTATGTGGGCGGTCTCGGCTTCGGGCTCAAGTGGAACATGGGCTGGATGCACGACTCGTTGGCCTATGTCGCGCTCGACCCGATCTATCGGCAATACCACCACAACCAGATGACCTTCTCGATGGTCTACGCCTACAGCGAGCAATACCTCTTGCCCGTCAGCCACGACGAAGTCGTGCACGGCAAGGGCTCGCTGCTAGGCAAGATGCCCGGTGACCGGTGGCAGCAGCTTGCGAACGTACGCGCCTACCTCGCCTTCATGTGGGCTCACCCCGGCAAGCAGCTGCTGTTCATGGGGCAGGAGTTCGCGCAGGAGGCCGAATGGTCCGAAGCTCGCAGCCTCGACTGGGAGCTGACGGGCAAGCCCGGTCATGCGGGGGTCCAGCGGCTCGTGCGCGACATGAACGCGGTCTATCGCGACAACGCCTCGTTGTGGCAGCGCGACGGCGACTCGGCCGGCTTCGAGTGGATAGATGCCAACGACGCAGCTGGCAACACCTTCTCGTTCGCGCGCTTCGACGCCAACGGCGGAGCCGTGGTCTGCGTCGTCAACTTTGCCTCGACGCCGCACGAGGACTACAAGCTCGGGCTGCCGCGCACCGGCCGGTGGGAAGAGGTCCTCAACTCCGATGACGAGGTCTACGGCGGCAGCGGTGTGACGAACGGCGGGTGGCTAGAGGCTGTCGAGGAGCCCTGGCACGGCCAGCCCGCCTCCGTCAGACTGCGCGTGCCTCCGCTCGGCGCGATCTGGCTGCGTTCGACGTGAGCACCGACTTCTTCGCCCCGAACTCCGCCCCGAGCTCCGCGCTGGGCGAGCGCCAGGCGCTCGACCTGCTGGTGTGGGACGCCCCCAACGTCGACATGACGCTGGCACAGGTCACCGGGACCAGGCCGGGTCCTGAGTCGCGCCCACGCTTCGACGCGGTCGGGCGCTGGTTCGTGTCCGGCGCCGCCGACCGAGAGGTCGAGGCCTGCGTCTTTGCCAACGTGCCTCCCGCCACGGCGTCCAACATGCGTGGCTGGGTCGAGGCGATTCGGGCCTTCGGGTTCGCCGTGTTCGCACGTCCCAAGCTCGCTCCTGCAGACGACATCGATGACGCCATGCTCGAGCACATCGCGTCGCGCGTGGCATCGCACCGACTCGTGCGACTGGTCATCGCGAGCGGTGACGGGCGAAACTTCCGTGAGCCGGTCGAAGCGCTGGCGCGCGAGGGTGTGGATGTCACCGTTCTCTCGTTCGCGGAGGTAGCCGGTTATGGGCAGGACAGTGATCTCCTGCACTTCGTCGACCTCGAGGATGTGCCGGGGGTGTTCACGGCCCCGCTCAGCCGTACGCGCCTCGACGCCCTGCCAGTGGGTGGGGCGTGGCTGTCTCCGACGGGGTCGTTGCGCGACCTCTGAGCCTGAGCGCTAGCGGAGGCGCGTGCGTTTCGGGTTGGCGACTGCGCGCACCGGTGCGGCCTGAAAGGCCGATTCGGTGGCTCCCGCCGGGGCGGACTCGATCGTGGCGACGGGGCTCATGCTTCTTCCTCCTCCGTGAGTCGGCGTTGGTTTCTCAGTGCGGTGCTCACTCAACTGAACGCCTGGCTGAGTGCACTGATGCCCGATCGTGGGGGAGTCGACCGTCACACACGGGTGGCCTGCGCCACATCGTCACGAGGCCCGACGCTCGGCATTCCTTCACGATCCATATGCGCGCCCGACACGTGCTCGCAACACCGCTTTGGCAGACTGCTCGCAAGCGCTCAGGAAGGAACACCATGAACGGTCAGCACGTCACCTCTGCTGCCACCTCCCGGTCGCGCAGCGAGGACCAGTCCATCGGGACGCAGTCAGTGGCCAATCCCAAGCGCACCAGGCTCTAGCCTCCCAGGCGCCCTGCTCTCAAGGCCGCGCGGCTTCATCGGGGGTTGACGGGCCCGCGCACGGCGGAGGGCCTGGGCTCACCCGGCGCGTGCGACCCGTCACCGTGGGGCAACACGTGGGTGGCATCATTGCTGCTTGACGGCGCGACTCGACTGCGACGGTGACCGCCGTCGGCCAGCTTTCCATGTCAGAGATCGCGTCGGCTGAGCAGGGCTTCACCTAGGCAATCGGCTCGGTGCAGAACTCGCCGGTCTGCCCGCAAGGAGAATCGTTGACCAGCACAGCCACTCGTCCCACGACGAGAACGCGCCTCGATTCGCTGACCGGTGTTCGCGCCATCGCTGCCGCCGTTGTGCTGTTGCACCACCTCGCACCCGTGTGGTCCGGCCGACCGGCGCTCGCCCCACTCAATGCCGTTGCCAGACAAGGCGCGGCAGGCGTCTGCCTGTTCTTCGTCCTGTCGGGGTTCGTGCTGACGTGGTCGCATCGCCCCGGCCAGAGTGTCAGCGATTTCTACCGCAGACGCGTTGCTCGGATCGTGCCTGCCTACTGGGTGGCCCTCGTCCTCGTGACACCCGTGCTGCTCCTGGAGAACAGGCGTGGCGGCCAGAACTCGTGGGCCGGCGACCTGTTCAGCGCGACCCTGCTGCAGTCGTGGATCCCCAACTGGCGCTGGTATCAAGCCGGCAACTCGGTGGGCTGGTCGCTCTCGACCGAGCTGTTCTTCTATGCATGCTTCCCGTTCATCATCCCCTTGATCGTCCGTGCTTCGCTGCGGCATCGCCAGCTGATGATGCTGGCGTCGACAGCTGTCGCCATCGCGATCCCGCTTGCGGCCCATCCAGACGCCTGGCATGTCTCCCATCAGTCGGGAGTCGCCTACTGGCTCGTCTACACCTGTCCCGTGACGCGGCTTCCCGAGTTCATCTGCGGCGCCCTCGCAGGAAGCCTGCTCGCAGCCGGGGTACGCCTGCGGCTGCCAGTGGCGTGGGCGGGTGTGATCGCCTTGGTGGGCTACCTCGCCGCGGGCCAGGTGCCGGCTTACCTGGGCTTCGTCGCTGTGCCGATCGTGCCCGTGCTGCTGCTCGTCTTCTGCGCCGCAGAAGCAGACCTGACGGCGCGCCCGTCATTTCTTCGAGCGCCGGTCCTCGTGCTTCTCGGGGTATGGTCCTACGCCTTCTATCTCATGCACCAGATGGTGATCCGCAGCGCGTTCCTGCTGATCCACAGCTACGGGATAACTTTTCCGCTTCGGGGGGTCGTGGCCCTGGCAGCAGTCGGGACCGCCGTCGTGTGCGCCTACCTGCTCTACACGTTTGTGGAGCATCCGGCCGAGCGACTGTTGATGCGCCGGTCGCGGCCGACGGTCGAGCGCACGGCGACCCAGCTGTCGTGAGGTCAGCGGCGCAGGCACCCCGGTCTCAGGTGGGGAGCCGTGCATCAGCACGCCGTGCCGCTCCAGACAGGCGCCGTCCCCACACCACCGCAGGCCGCTCGACCCACCGATAGGTGATCGATGCGAGGCCGAGCGCGGCGGCGAGCACCACCACCAGCCCCGCCGGCTTCGTCAGGGCAGCCGGGAGCCACGCGAAGTTGCCGAAGGTCAGAAGCATCGGGTGCACGAGGTAGACGGAGTAGCTGATAAGACCGATCCTGAGCAGGAAACGAGGCATCTCCCGTTCCCGCAGCAGGAACGCGAGTCCGAAGACCACGAAGGCAGCGAGGAAGGTCGGCAGCTCGGGCCGGATTCGCGTCACCGACACGTCAACGACCTCCGGGGCCACAGGGTTCATGACGTTGACCGCAACAATCACGGCGACCGTGGTCAGGGTCAGACCCGCTGTCTGCAGCTTCGACAAGGCGCCCTGGGTGTAGCGGTAGAACGCGGTACCGACGAACATCAGTCCAAAAAGACTCAGGTTGAACCACGCCTCGTGCGATCGATTGAGCAGGAGCGGCGCCAAGGGGATCGCCAGAACGACGACGAGGACTCGGCGACGCGGCGCACATGCGGACAAGAGCATGGTCCCGACGATCAGGACCCCGATCAGGCAGGCGACAGCGACACCGGCTCCAACCCGGCCTTTGTCGAAGCAACCCAAGCCAAGCGCTGCGAGCAGGAGCATCACAGCCGTCGTTGCCGACCGGCGGTGGATTCGCCCGACGAAGAGAACGGACACCGTCAGGTAGAAGGTCATCTCGTAGGCCAGGCTCCACGATGCGCCGATCACCAGCGGTTGCTGCAAGAAGGACTGCATCATCGTGAAGTTGAGCGCGACAGCCGTAGGATTGAGCGGCGAGTCCGGCTGGTAGACGTCGAAGCCGTAGTGCAGGACGAGACAGGCGACCAGGGCCACCCAGTAGAGCGGAAACAGGCGGAAGAACCGCCCTATCCAGAACTCCTTCAGCGAAGATCTCCGCTCGAGCGACGCAGGAATGATGAACCCGCTGCAAAGGAAGAACACAAGAACACCGAACTGGCCCAGCTTGAACCATCCGGCATCCCACTCGGCGTAGGCATGCCAGCGCCCTTGCGCAGCATGCGCGACGACGACACACAGCACCGCAAGTCCGCGCAGAGCGTCGAGAAACTCCAAGCGTCCCCCAGCGGAGGCGCTGCCGGCTCTCGTCCTGGTTGGCGCCGTCTCGGCGTTGTCGATCACTGGCATGTCAACCTGCGTGCCCAGCACGGGCCAGGCCTCCTGCGTCATGTCCGCTGCATGTCTTCTTGAGGCGTGAGCATCGCACGCAGGGCTGGCTCGCGGTGTCCGTTGATGCGAGCAGCCAGGCGACGGCCCCACTCTTGGAACGGCAGCTCGTAGAGGCGGTGAATGACCTCACAAGCGGGAACGGCCACCAGCAGCCCGGCTGCGAGCGAGCAGAGGGCGATCGCCACGCCGGTTCCGGCGGGGAGGAGCTTGTCCGTCACCTTGAAAGCCAGACTGTGGAACAGATACAGGGCGTACGACAGGACGCCGATGTGTGCCAGCCAGCGCGCCGACATGGCCCGTGCTCCCAGGCTCTCGGGGCGCACCACCACGGCACACACGATGATTCCCACCAGCAGCTGATGGATGGCCATCTCCATCGGAGACGGCCTGTTGGCATTCAACAGGATTACCGCCACCAGCACGGGCAGCGAGACGGTCCACTGCGTGAGCCTGGCGACGAAGGGATAGCTCTTAGCCGAATGACACAGCAGCGCCATGAAACAGCCCACCAGGATGGGCGCATAGTGGTAGATGTAGCGGGCCGGCGTCTGCGGCCCCGCGACATCGAACACCCAGATGGCGAGCGCCCCCAGACCTGCGACCCACACACGCAGCTGCCGCACCCTCGTCAGGACGACGAAGGCGATCACGGGCCACACGAGGTAGAACTTTTCCTCGATCCCCAAGGACCAGACGCCCGAGAAGGGCACCGGCCCGTCCCCCACCCCGGTGGCCGGGTGAGAGAAGAGCGGAACCTCGGGCAGGTAGGCCAGATAATAAGGAATGGCGTGCGCGTACGCGCTGGCCCGGTCGTCCAGATGAAAGCCGAAGACTGCAACCGCGTAGATCGCGATGCCCAGCCACAACAGCGGCAGGATCCTGAAGGCCCGTCGTACCATGAAGGCGCCATAGCCAAACTTGCCGTATTTCTCTTCCTCACGCAGAGCAAGGGTGGTGATCAAGAACCCCGACAGCACAAAGAAGATGTCGACACCGAAATCCCCGTTAAGAGCTGCGAATGCGCCGTCGCGAACGTGCCATGTGATGACTGCCAGCACCGCGACCGCCCGGATGCCGTCGAGTGCCGGAAGTCGCTTCGCGGCTCGGTATTCGTGATGAGTCAGCGCCGGCTGCATGGTCCCCCATCCTAGAGACGTCACGTTACGGGCAGGCCGCTGGAATGTGTCCTTGCGACCACGCCCCGTCCACGTGGGGGTCAAGATTTAGCAAAATGCGTGCTGGTGGCACTGAGCCAGATCAAGGCCGACGCTCGTAGGGCACCTGATCGCGCAGGACCCGCGCCGGAACACCGCCCAGGACAATGTTGCTGTCGTGAAAGCTCTTCGTGACCACAGCATTCGGCGCGACAGTCACGTTGTCGCCGAGCCGGATCTTTCCACTGATCCTTGCTCCGGCGCCGATATATGCCTGGTCGCCTATGACCGGCGCACCGTCGAGAGTCGCGCCTATCGTGGTGGAGGGGATGGATCCGGCAGCTGGCGCCGATGCGTGCATGCTCATTCACGGTGATGGTTCCGTAGTGCTGGATGGACAACCCCGGCCCAAACGTGTGCAAAGGAATGGTGAAACCCAGGTTGAGCGCCCTGCGCAGGTGCAGGCGCCACAGCACCGCTAATCTCAGCCGCAAGATGAGTGACGGTGGTTGACTTGTCCAGAACTCGAGCCGTCGTTGAGATCGCTGCCAGCGCATGATCCGCTCACGACTCGCCGGACTGATCTGGTGACGCCAGGTCCATCGCGACCTGTCGCTCGCGGCCAGATCGGCCTCGAGGTAGGCCTCGAGGTCCGCTCTGCTGCGAATCGCCACGTGTCTGCACCAACCTGTCTTCCGTCGTCCTCGAACTGCAGCGCGACGCCCGAGCGTAGCTTGCGGGCGCGGGCCGGTTCCGCACGGTGGAGCGGTTGACGCACTAGCCGCCCGCACGTCGGGGGCCCTACAGTCGGCGCCGTGCAGAGAATTGACTCCTGGGCCGACATGACTTCATGGGTGCGCGCCGACCTTGCTCGCTATCGCGGTGGTGTGCTGCGGACCTTGGTGCAGCAACCACAGGTTCGCTGGCAGGTTCGGCTGAGACTCACCGAGTGGTGGTGCAACACAAGGAATGGTCCGGCTGGCAGAGCCGCGGGAGCCTTCCTGAGACAGCGACTCCAAGCGCATGGCGTACGCATGGGCTACAGCATCGCCATCAACCGTGTCGGCCCAGGGCTGCGCCTCCCGCACTACGGCACGATAGCGATCAATGGAGACAGCACAATCGGCCGGAACTGCCAGGTGCTTCCGGACGTGGTGCTCGGGGGCAATGATCGCGGGGCGCCGGTCATCGGCGACGACGTCTTTGTCGGGCCGGGCGTGAAGGTCATAGGCGACGTCACGGTGGGCAGTGGGGCCACGCTCGCCGCCGGGGCTGTCGTGACGCGAGACGTGCCTCAAGGTGAGACCTGGGGCGGCGTTCCAGCTCGACGGTTGAATTCTCGCTGACAGTCGACTGTTCATCACCGCGACACGTCAGATGGCTAGGGTGGGCGAGACGGCCGATCCACTGCAAGGGACATACTTATGACGACACCTGCTGGACCAAAGGCGGTCACGCCGGGCAATGGACGGTTGGAGTCGCTCACGGGGCTGCGCTTCTTCGCCGCCACAGCGGTCCTTTTTGTGCACCTGGCGTTCTTGTGGCGCAACAGCCATGTCATCGGATTCATGAACGGCCTCAGCCGTCAGGGTGCCGTCGGCGTCAGCTTGTTCTTCATACTATCGGGCTTCGTGATGGCATGGTCGCGCCGCGAGACCGACACCGCGACGTCCTTCTACCGGCGTCGCGTGGCGCGCATCGTGCCGGCCTACTGGGTGGCGTTGTTCCTCTTCATCCCGGTCGACGCCTACTGCGCTCGACTGACGGGCCCGTCCCTCGGGCGCGGGCTGTTCAACCTGACACTGCTGCAGGCCTGGGTGCCCAGTGCGAGCTGGTTCTCCGGTGGAAATCCTGTGGGGTGGTCGCTGTCCACTGAGGCTTTCTTCTACGCACTCTTTCCCCTCTTCGCCCTCAGGGTCTCGAGGCTCACGACCCGGTCGAAGCTGATGGGCATCGCTGCCATGAGCGTGCTCGCGGTTGCGATCCCGCTGCTCGTGTCACCTCCGACGCATGTGACTTCTGCCCAGGTCGGCTGGTCCTACTGGTTCATCTACATCAGTCCGCTCACCAGGGCGCTGGAGTTCGGGATCGGTGTGGCTGTCGGCGCCTTGCTGCGCGACGGCCACCGCACGGGTGTCCCCCTCTGGGTTGCCGTGACACTGGCCGGCGTTTCCTTCCTCGCGGCGGGCCAGGTGCCGGCGTACGCCTCCTATGTCGCCGTCACGCTGCTTCCCTTCACGTTGCTCATCGCTGTCGCCGCCGAAGCGGACCTGGCTGGTCGACGCAGTTTCCTGCGCCAGCGGCACATCGTGCGGCTGGGTGAGTGGTCCTTCGCGTTCTATCTCGTGCATGCGCTGCTCGTGCGCGCTCTGGGTCATTTCGTCGAGACGCATACGGTCGGTCTGGCGGTGCGCGCCGCTCTCGTCGTCGTGGTCGTCGTCCTCGCGTGGGCCGTCGCCGCGCTTCTCTACACCTTCGTCGAGCGTCCGATGGAGCGGCGTCTCCGGGGTCGCTCCCTGCGAGCTGCACCGGGCGCCCTCGCTGCCGCTGCGCCGCCTGAGGGTGTGCACGTCTAAGGTCGCGACGACCGGCCTAGGACGCGTAGGCGTCCAGTGTTCGCTGCACCATCTGCTGCACGGTGAACCGGCTCTCCAGACGCTCGCGCGCACGGATTCCCATCGCCTCACGTAGTGAGACATCGCCGGCGAGCTTGTCCAAGGCAGTCGCGAGTGCACTGGGGTCCTCAGGCCGCACGAGCACGCCGGTTAGGTTCGCTGCCACGAGCTCAGGCACCCCGTCCACAGCCGAGGCCACGACTGGGCGCCCGCACATCATGGCCTCCAGCACTGCATAGGGCATCGCCTCGGACCGCGACGGAAGGCAGAGTACGTCGGCGCCGGCCGATGCGTGGGCCGCTCCCTGCTGCCAACCGTGAAACGTCACGGTGACCAGCTCGAGCCGTGAAGCCATCGCCTCGAGCTCGGCGCGCTCGGGGCCGTCGCCGATGATGTCGATGTGCCACGGACACGTCGCTTGAGCGGCGGCCGCGAGCAGGACATCGAAACCCTTGCGCCAGGTCAGGCTGCCCACCGCGACGACGCGAAGCAGCTCGCCCGGCGCCATCGGTGCGACCGGACCGTCACCCGGGCCAATCCCGTTGGCGACGGCGACCATCTTGCCCAGCGGAATGCCGTAGCGGCTGTTGAGGAACACCCGCGAGTGCTCGCTCACGGTGATGATGACGTCGGCCGGGCGCATCATGAGCTTCTTCAGAGCAGTCTTGGCCTGACCGGCCCCCGGCTTCTGAAGCGCCGGCGGCGTCGCCGGTTCCCACGGCAGGTTTGCGTCCGTCGCGGGCACGCGCGGCAGGTGCTCTGTCACGACAACCCGACGACCGCGCACGAGCCGCGCTCGCCACAGCCAGGAAATAGCGTGCCACTCGAGCGACTTCGGCAGATGCAGGTGCCAGACGTCGGCTGACGCCCGGATCGACTCGTCGAGGGTCATCGTGCGCAGACCGGCCGAGTCGAGATCGTCCCGCATGCCGGGAGCGGCGTCGGAAGGAAGTGCCACCGCGGTCTCGACGCCCCGGCTTTCATAACCATGGGCAAGGTCGAGCATGTGCTTCCACACCCCACCTCGCTCTGCTGCCCTCGTTGCGAGGATGACGCGGGTCATGCGGCTCTCCTTGAGGTCAGACGTGGCGTGAGCTCCTGCGGCCAGCACCTGAGCGCCACGACGCAGCCGACGAAGACCACCGTGGTCACCACGATCGAGAGCAGGACGTCGACGAAGTGCCCGCTCACAACACCCACGAGCGTCGTCACGACCAGAACTGCGGCGGGGCGCCGGGCGTCGGCGAAGACTTCGCGCAGCGGAAGTACCCGGCGCAGGGTCCACAATGACCCCAGACAGACGATCGCCTCGGTTGCGACCGTCACCCACGCCGAAGCGGCAGCGCCGTAGGTGGGGATGAGCGCATAGTTCGCCGCGACGTTGAACGTGACGGCGACGAGGTTCTGGATCACCATCGGCCGGATCACCTTGGCGGCCACGAGTAGGTTGCCGAAGAGCTGGCTGAAGACAGCGATCATTCCTGAAAGGCTGAGAATCACCACGAGAACGTGGGCCCCGCGGTAGTCGGAGCCCAGTGCCAGTGAGATGGGGACCTCGGGCCACAAGGCGACCGCGAGGAACATCGGAACGAGAACGATCACCAACCACTGCACGGTGCGCCGGCACAGGTTCACCGTCGCTTCGCGGTCGCCCCAGACCGTCGCGACGCCCGGAAGAGCCATGCCGACCAGGATCGCTGGAATGGTGTTGAGAAGGTTGATGATCTTGACGGCACCCGCGTAGTTGCCGAGCGACTGCCCATGGACCATCAGCCCGAGGATGACGAGATCGATGCTCAGATAGATCTTGGAGACGATGCCCATGACGCCGAGAGGAAGAACCCGTCGGAAAAGGCTCACACGCTGATGCGGCTCAGCGCGCGCCACCCCCACGCGTCGCAGCGCCACCGCCCCGACCCACAGCGCGTTGATCGCCGTTCCGGCGCTCACCACGACGGCGAGCCAGACCGCCCCACCGCCAACCAGCGCCACGACGATCATGGCAACGTTCTGCACGACGTTGATTCCCACGTCGATGCGCATGAGCCGACCCGTGTCGAAGATGGCAAGGTGCAGTGCGCGCCCCGCGGAAACGGCGGTGGCGAGAACACTCGGTGCCAGGATGAGCAGCAGGATCCCTTCGTCGGAATGCCGAGAGAGGACAACGCCGAACAGAACCATGAGCGCCGTCACGAGCACACACCACAAGCCCTGCACCTCATAGGCGGTGCGAAGGCGCCTGGCCCGCAGCTCTGGCTCGGCGGCCAGCTCGCGCGTCATGACCAGGCTGAAGCCGAAATCGGCCAACGCCAGGACGATGCTCCATGCCGCCAACGCAGCCTGCAGAGTGCCGTACGCGCCGGGAGCCAGGACCCGCGCAACCACGGCCGTCGAGAGGCCCGTGGCGACCAGGACCCCACCTCGTCGGACGACGAGCAGCAATGAGGCTGACACGACCTTGTCGGCCATGTCCGAGCCTGGGTCCGGTCGAGCTCCCTCGACGGCGGGCGCCGGCTGCGTGTCAACCATGCGACTCCGGTCGCCCTTCATAGGCCCGCAGGCACTTCTCGACGACACGCTTCCAGGTGAAGTGCTCGTGAACACGGTCGTTCGCCGCTTGTGACGCGCTGGCCCACGTCTTGTCCGATCCCAGGAACTCGGTCAGTGCGTCACGCAGGGCCTCGACATCCGACGGGGGGACGACTCGTCCGGTCACCCCGTCAGCCACGATCTCGGGCATTCCTCCGACGGCGCTCGCCACGGTCGGTGTGCCGCATGCCATCGCCTCGAGCAAAACCAGGCCCAGCAGCTCCGCGAAGGGGGCATTCGGGCCGTAGGGCGTCTCATAGACCGACGGCAGAGCAAACACACGAGCCGATCGATATGCAGCGAGGATGTCTGCATCGCTTGCCCCCGTGTGGAACCGCACGTCCTTGCCGGCGGCCAGCTGCTGGAGGATGGCGAAGTAGGAAGGGCTGTAGGCCCGTCCGAAGACATCGAGCGTGGCACCGTCTGGCAGGGCCCGAATAAGCACGTCGACACCCTTGTGAGGGAGCAGCCGGCCGACGTAGAGGACATCCATGCTGCGGGGCGACCCGTCACGACAGAACCGATCGACATCCACACCGCCATGGATGACTTCCGTCCTGTCCGCGAAGCCCGGGAACAGGTTTGCCGAGAACTGGCTGACCGGCAGGAAGCCTGTCAGCGAACGGTCCCAGCCGAAGCGCCTTCCGTAGTGGCGAGACCCGCCACCGTGATCGGTGGCGAAGACGGGGGTTCGGGAGCGGCGGCTCGTCTGCACAGCGAAGCTCGTCAGCATCGTCTTGACCTGATGCATGTGCAGGACGTCGGCTCCACGCAGGGCGCGTGGGAACTGCTCACTGATCGGGTTCAGGTCTCCACCGATGTGCCGACGGATGGGCAGCAGTGACACCTCGAGAGCGCCCTCGCTGTAGTTCCTCGCCTCGCGCGCGAAGCTCACCAACCGCGTCGGCACCTGCTCCGCCATGGCCCGCGCGAGTTCGAGCGGATAGCGCTCGCCGCCGCCGAACAGACCCGAAGCGCCGAAGATTGCCGGTGAGACATGAGTGACGCGCATCAGTTCTCCCTCGTGGATACATGGGCGGTCGGCGTGTCAGCCACGTCAGGCTGCGCCGACGAGCACGGGTGTCTCGGCTTCGAGCAGAGGCTCGTGTTCCCCGAGCAGTGGGGCGGGCGCCGAGGCGATGAGACTGAGCAAGATGCACACGAGAGCGAGAACCGGAGTGAGTCGCACCGTGTAGTCGGTCGACCAACCGATCAGCAACGCCACCCCGCCACCACCGAGGCCGGCATAGAGCAGGCGGTCGGCGAGCAGGCCGCGACGCAGATCGACGATCGACGCCGCGACGATGCAGAGAAGCGCCAACGCCCCCAGGATGCCTGCCTCAGCAAGAACGTTGAGATAGACCGAGTGTGCGTGCGTCGCGTCGTTCACGCCGGGAAGCAGCCCGAGAAGGGCGTCGGAGATGTTGCCGAATCCAATGCCTTGGAGCGGGTGGGCCCAGAAGATCTCACGCGCGGCACGCCAGATGTGCTGGCGGTCCAGGTCGCCCTGCTGTGTGGAGACATGGGCCGCTGTCGGGTCGAAGATCGAGCTGAACCGGTGCCGCACGGCCTCGCCGCCTAACGTCAGCGCGAAGCTGATGCAAGCGGCCGCAGTGACCACAAGCCCGAGGGACGCGACGACGGCCTTCCTCGGTGGCATGAGCAGCAGTGCCACGAGGAGGCCCGCGGCTGCGGCGATCCAGCTCATTCTCGACAGCGTGAACGCGAGACCGGTGATGATGGTCGCACCTGCTGCGATGAACATGGCTGCTTCCGCTCGTCGTCGGGCCGACAGTGCGAGACAGAGCGCCAACGGACACGCAAGAGCAAGAAGATTGCCCAGCGAGATCGGGTCTGGCATCGCGGCCGAGGGCCGGAACGACGATTCATATGAATAGAAATAGTTCGACCCGAAGGCACCCGCACCGGCGATGCCGTAAAGGTTCAGCGGGCGCCCCTGGATGGCCTCATAGCTGCCGAGTGCGCCTTGGACGGCTGCGGTGACCACCAGGACCGTCGCGAGCAGCCGACGCGCGCCGTCACGCGCCACCCTCGTCACGCACATCGAGACGGCGATCGCCGTCGTGAGGCAAATGGCGACCAGCAGCAGATGATGGCTGCGCGCGAGAGACGGCGCAGCAAGCAGGAGCGCGACGGTGCTTCCGGCGCGCAATGCTGAGCGCGGTTGGACCGATTCGGCGGAGCTGGTCAGCCACGCACCCAGCAACACCGCGCACAGGCACAACCCCAGCGGTGACACAGCCAGCCCGTGCAGCGTGATGACGAAGTGGAACGGGGCGGAGAGCACGAGCACGGCGGTCGACAACCGGAGCGGTCGCTCCGACACGACGAGCGCGAGCGCCAGCAACGGAGCGATGACGGTGAGGGCATAACGCAGGGAGCTGCTCTGACTGAACAGATGGCGCTCGACGAGCCCGGTGCTCGCCACGAGCGCAACGAACACACAGAAGGCGGCTGCGTAGAGACGATGCCGGAGCACGTCGCTATCGAGATTCACCGGCGCCGCGACTCAAGGACACCGTGCGCGGGATGGGCTCCTGCCACGAGCTGTCCCTCAAGGAGGGCTCGGCCCTAGCCACCGTAATCGAGGGATCAGTGCGCTGGCTCGCGATCTGCCGACGCCTGGCCTGCGTCCGTAGCCTCGAGCGGAACACTGCGACCTCGCCGAACCCGAGCAGGGCCGCCAGCACCGCCGCGCCGGTATAGAGCAGCGTCTTCGGCTTCAGCGCCACGCCCGACGTGGGCTCGTCGACAACGGCGACATTCGGCTGGGCCACGGCGATGTCTCCCGTCGACCCGTTGACCGAAGCCGCCTGCAGGCTCACCAGCGACGAGAGCAGCTGCTGACTGCTCAAGAGGTTGGCCCGCGCCACGTCGGCGCTCGTCCCGGTCTTGCCTGCGGCGGCGGTGAGCTTCACTATCTGCTTGCGGAGCCCGGCGATCTGCAGGTCGAGTGCCGTCATCTGCTTGGTGATGGAGGCTCCGGCCGCGGTCACGATGTCGGAGTTGATCAGACGCACGTACTCCACGAGCGAGTGGGCAACGGCCGTCGCGCGGGCGGCAGCTTGCGCCGACGTGGCCGCTGTCGCGGTGACCGCGATGAGGTTGTAGTTGTTCAACGGGACGACGCTCACGTGGCCGGCAAGACTGGACCCGTCGGGCAACGCCTTCTCAGCTGACGCAAGCACCGGGAGGGTCGTGCCCAGTTGAGCATATTGAGCGGCGAGCTCTTCCGAGGCGAGAGCCGACTGCTGCGGGACGCCCTTGGCCTGCGGGACCGTCACGCGGACACTCGCTCGGGCTGAATAGCTGGTGGCCTGCTGGAGGGTCAGCACGTATACACCGGCGGCGACGACCAACGTAGCGGCGGCGATGAACCACTTCGCCCGCCAGATCACTTCGGAGCGCGCCTCAACGTCTTGGTTCATCGTTCATGTCCTTTGCTCGTGCACGAAGATGCGCTTGGCGCCGCTCGGTGTTGACCTGCGTTTGACCTGCGATTGACCTGCCCGTTAGTGGATCGCGATCCTGACACCCATGACGGCCGCGCACCCTAACAGACTAGTGCACGGCTCCACCGGGCCTCACCGGCCAGGCTCGAAGAATTCGTCATCGGTTGCATGTCGGTTTCCTCTTTGCCGCCGAAACAGATCAGTTATGAGCTCGCGCGCCCACACTGACAGCCCCGGCTTTCCTCGGTCTTGCCCCGGGGTAACAGCGGTGTGAACACCGCTCCGCACGACCAGCGGTGACGCCATGAAGGACTGCCGCTGATCGCGGCGGGTCGACGGCCCACACAACTGGGCTACGCCTGGCACGGGAAGTCCCCGGGACGTCGGACCGTTCGGGGCTGCGGCGGAGGTCCCGGCCGCCACGCCTGGGGGGACGACCTTCGGCACCGACACCACGTGGTACTTTCGGCCCAGAGACGCCCGCTAAAGGCCTGATGAGTAGCGGACGCATTGCCTAGACGCCGGCTGTCATAGTCACTAGCTCGCTTCCCAGCACGAACTCATCGATGAACGGAACCTAACCGAATGGCGCAATATACCCGGGATAAAGCCCTCGTCCTTGCCCCGAACGTGTGATTTTGACGTCCGGTCATGCACCTCCGACTGAAGAACACCGCTCCTGTCGACCGATGTCGACGTATGCACCACACACGCTTTCGCTCACTTTCTCGCAAGATCGTCGATGCATCTGTCATAGCTGCCATCGCGGCAGTGGTGGCGGCGGTAGTGCCGCAGGGGTCAGGCACGCCGGTGGCTCTGGCCGGATCGGCCGCCGCATCCGCACCCGGGGTCACAGAAGCCACGACACGACTGTCACAGCTGCTCACCACCCAGATCAGCGATCTGGCCAGCCGCACGAGCGCCACGGACACCAACTGGTATGCGAACGGTGTGTGGACCGCTCCCCCGGCTGTGACGTCGTGCTGGCGATGCCTCATGGGGCCTGGGGTGGCTGCGGCGACCGCTAGCGCGGTGACAGAAAGCGGCTCGTCGACTCCGCTTCGCGCGATGGCGATCAACACGATCGATCATGTCATCGCCACCTACAAGCTGCCCAGCGGGGCCTTCGGCCTGCCGGGCTCCATTTCGGGGTCCGAGGTCGACACCACTTTCACCGCCTCCCAGATCGCACAGGCGTACGTTTCTCTGGCGCCGTTCCTCGACCCCGGACGGAAAGCCGTCTGGACGGCCGCCGTCGCTGATGCCGCCGACTATCTCGTGGCCAATGGCAATCTGCAGTGGTATACCAACGGCAATATCAACCTCGGCAACGCCACGGTGATGGCTGGGGCGTACGCGCTCACGCACCTGCAGCGCTATGCCGACTACACCGCCACCGCCCTGGACTTCGCCTTGAGCCCTCCTCAGGATCGTTGGCCCGGGCTCGGGTTCGTCTACACCACTGTGCCCACGAAGCCTGACGGCTCGGACGGTGCCGGCTACTTCACCGAGACAGGGTTGGGAGGCACGGGATACGACCCTGACTACACGCAGATCCAGGCGGACTTCGCAGCTCGCCTCTACCAGTTCACTGGCGACCAGCGATCCATGCGGATCGTCAACATGCTCGTCAATCAGCTGCTATTGCGCACGAGCACTGCCAACTGGCATCTGGACACGAGCGGAGGGACGCGCCATACGGGAATCGACTGGCGGTTCATGATCACACCCGCTCTGGCGGTAGCAGCCTGGCAAGGCAACAGAGCAGCTCTTCAGCCGCTGGCGCTGAGTCAGCTGTCGGCAGTGGAGACGAACTACGCCGCGACATTCCAATATGACGGTCCGAATGCGTGGGCCGGTCTCGCTTCACAGCCGGCTGTGGAGCTGCTGGCTGTGACGCACCTCCAGCCGGGAACGCTGCTGCCCCCGCCGACTCCGCCGACACCCACGCCCACTCCGACGTCCAGCGGCGGCGCCCCCGCAACGCCGTCGCCGACGCCCACTCTGACCCCCACGCCGACAGCCAGCCCGAGTCCGACTCCCCCGCTCGCCAACGCCCCCGCTCTGTGGTTCTGGACCAGCGCGACCTCACTCACCGATGGGCAGCAGCTCATCATGAAAGCTGTCGTTCAACATGTCCCTGTCTACGGCGGGGTGCACATCGTGCTGCAGAAGCAGGGGGCCTACGGCTGGCAAGAAGTGCTGACGGGCGTGAGCGACGTCAACGGCCTCGTCAAGTTCGCGCTGACTCCGCACACGACGGAGACCTACCGAGTAGTCACGATCGCGATGCCGACACTGCCAGCGATGGCCAGCGACCTCGTGCAGCACGTCGCGGTGCTGCCGAAGGTCGTCCTCAGCGCTCGCTCATGAGCGTGTCCGCAACCGTCGCGCCAGCGCGAGCGGGGTTCGCGTGGCTTTGCTGCAGGGGACGAAGACCGTCGCGGTGACGAAGACCGATGGACACGGTCGTTTCGTTCTGGTCGTCGCGCGGGCACACGCGAAGCATCTCAGCCTGCATTGAGCCATGCCTCACAGCGAGGCTTCACTGGGAGCGCGCAGCGAGCGTCCTGGCTTCGGGTCGACCGGCAACAGACGTAGTCAACGTTGCCGTTTCCCTCAGGGCCCGCACGAGAGTGAAGCCCGACGTGACGCGCGAGCGACCCACAGCACCTTCACGGTCGGCCATGCCGGGATCGCACAGTCGTGCCGCCACCGCCGCCGCGAGATCTTCGACGAGACGGGGCTCTGCGCCTAGCGGCACGACTGCACCGCCGACGGCTCCGTCCAGGCCGATCACCTCGGTCATGCCCGACACGGCCGTGGCGACGACACTGCGCGCCGAGGACGCCGCCTCCAGGGCTGTCAATGCCAACCCCTCCCATCGGGACGGCAGCACGACGACGTTCGCGGCGGCGAACCAGCTCGCCACGAGGTTGCTCTGCCCGACAAGCGTCACTCCGGCAAGCGGTCGTGCAGCGACGTGCAGTGCGGCGCGATCAGGACCGTCACCGACCAGGAACAGCCGGGCTCCGCGCTCACGGGCCTGGACGGCCGGCCACGCGGCAAGGAGGAGATCCTGACCCTTCTGCCGCGCCAAGCGCCCCACGCAGACGGCGACGGAGGCGTCCGGATCGAGCCCGAGCTCGGTCCTCGCCCGCGCGCGGTCCTCCGGCCGCGCGGCGGGCCAGCGCGAGACGTCGACGCCGTTGCGGATGACAGTCAGCTTGGGAGCCGCGATGCCGCTCGATCTGCCGCTGTCGTATTCCTGCTGACTCACACAGACGATCGCGTCGGCCCAGCGCGCACCGAACCGTTCCCAGGCCAACGATGCATTTGCCACAGCACCGGTCACCGCTTCGAACGACCATGCGTGTGGTTGGAACAGCGTCGGCAGGGACCCTCGCAGAGCCAGCCGGCCCGCTAGTCCCGCTTTGCTGCTGTGCAGGTGGACGACGTCCGGCCGGACGTCGCGGATGATGCGGGTCAACGTACGCGTCTCGTTCAGCGTCGTGGCTCCGGGAGACCGGCTGGCTTGCCAGACAGAATGCTCAGCTCCGGCGGCGACGACGTCCTCGGCGAGATGACCGCCGCTCGGACAGGCCACATGAACCTGCCAACCGCGTGAGGCCTGGTCAGCGGCGAGCAGAGCCACCCACCGGGCGACGCCCTCGGTGACAGGTTGACTCACGTGGAGAATCCTCATGCTGACTTCTCCTCTGGGGTTGCGGCGTGAAGCAGGATCGCGGCTCGGGCGCGATGCGTGACCTCGTCCCAGCTGAAGTTCTGAGCCCACGCAACAGCTTCCTTCGCCATCGCGAGCCGGAGTTCCTCGTCACACAACAGGTCGGACACTGCGCTCGCAACGGCGGAGGGATCTCGCGGATTCACCAAGAGGCCACTGAACCCGTCTGCCACCGCATCGAGCGCGCCACCCTCAGCGGCCGCGACGACGGGCAGACCGCGCGATGCGGCTTCGATGTAGGTGATGCCGAAGCCCTCGCCGCCCAGTCCGTCGTCAGGGATGCGGCTCGGGAGCACGAACACGCTCGCCGACGACAGCAGAGTGTCGCGAGAAGCATCGTCGAGCGCTCCGAGGAAGCGCACCACGCCGCCCAGCTGGAGCTGGTCAGCGCGTTCCTCCAGGGCCTTGCGAAGACGTCCGTCCCCGACGATTTCCCACATCACGTGCGGCACACGCCGCATGATCTCCGGCATCGCCTCGAGGACGACGTCGTGACCCTTGTAGTGGTCCTCGAGGCGAGACACCGAAACCAGAATCGGCCGGCCAGGTCGCCGGAGCTCCGGGTTGCCGAGCGGGAGGTGCACTCCCGGCGGCACGATCTCGATGTCAGCCCTCGCAGCACCGGCGGCAGCGACGAGATCCGCCGTATAGCGGCTGACGGCGATGTGCACGTCCGCACGGCCGGCGCACCAGGCTGACTGACGCCGCCATATCGACACCTCTTTGGCGTGGTAGTACTGCACCCACCGACAGCGCGTCAGCAAGCGCACCACGTGAGCCGCGGCACCGCAGCGAACGTGCATGGAGAGCACGATGGTCGGGCGGAATGCCCGGGCCTTCCGCACGGCGAGCGCTGAAAGCCGGAGTTGGGTCTTTCGCCCGCCACGCGGCACATTCACGACCCGCTGAACGTCGATGGGGCTCGTGGCGTCCCACTTCGTGTCGCCCTCCTGCGCAGCAGTGAGGACGAGAACCTCGCAGTCGTGCAGTGCACCGACAAGCTCGTGCGTCAACGTCTCGATCCCACCCTTGGCAGGTGGGAACACGGGCGTGATGACCAGTACGCGGGGGCGCAAGGGTGACGTCATCGCGCAATCGCGCCGCTGTGGCCAACGGCGTCGTAGACGTCGAGATATTGCTGCACGACGGTCTTCCACGACCACCGGGAGACCGCATAGCTGCGGGCCTGCTGGCCGAGCTCCGACAACAGATCGCCCGCGCCGAGCAGCGACATGACCGCTTGGGCGATGCTTTCTGCGGACGCACCGGAGGCAACCAGCAGGGGGTGCAGTGCGCTCACCAACTCGGGGTTGGCTCCGACCGGCGTCACGAGAACGGGGGTGCCGCAGGCCATCGACTCTCCTGTGGTGAGGCCGAACCCCTCGAGCTCCTGGGTCGGCATCACGCAGAGATCGGCTGTTCTGTACCACGTGCGCAGGTCTTCGTCGCTCACCCGACCCAACAGCCTGACCGAGGACTGCAGGCCCAGCGCCTCGATGCTGCGTTCGATGTCCGGCCGCAGCCGACCGTCGCCAGCGACAGCCAGTCGCGCTTGCGGGAATCGGCCGATCACCGTCGACATGGCTGTGACGAGCTCGGCCACCCCGGTTCGTTCGGTGAAGCGTCTCGCCGTGAACAGCAGCGGCCTTGCCTGCGAGGCCCATGGATCGCGAGCGGAGCTGCCTTCGTCGAACCACTCGGTGTCGATGCCACCGGGAATCATCCTGGTCCGCTGACCAGCGACTGGTGAGAGCGAGGAGAGCTCGGCCCGCATGAAGTCGCTGAGTACAACTGTCTGTTGGGCCTGGCTCACCACGCGCTTTTCGATGCGTCGCACAGCAGCCACCGCTGGCGCCTGCACGGCACGGGGCAGCGTGTAGCTGTTCTGCCGCTCCGCCAGCACCTCCTTGTGAACCGGAGCGTGGAACGTGTAGACGTAGGGATGCTCACCGAAGGCGAGCGGCAGCGAGGTGAACGCGTAGTGCCCGTGCAGAATGGCGCTTTGCGACACGCGCAGCTGACGGCGTACGGCGCGACCCACACTCAGCGGGTAGGCCGCCGCGAAAAGCGGGTTCTTCTTGCTCGGCACCGCATGTCGCACGATGCGAACGCCATCGTCTCCCAGCTCTTCTAGGGCATGGCTCGCGTCCACCTGCTTCGTCACGACCGTGACGTCGATGCCGGCGACGACGAGTTGCGCGCTGAGCTCACGAACGTATCTCTCCAGCCCGCCGAGCTTGTCGGGTGCGACCGCATTGGTGAACATGACGACATTCGTCACTGCTGCTGACCTCTCATCGAAGTGCTCATGGCAGCGCTGAGCCACGCATTCCAACGTGATGACCAGGTGTGCGACCGGGCCCAGTCGACGCGCGCTCGCGCGTGGTGCGGTGCCTCGTCGAGCGAGCTGGCGACGGCATCGGCGAAACTGCGAGCGGTGCTTGCCACGCGCAGCCCAGGTGGCCCCGACTGCTCGGTCGCGGAGTCGTCGTACGTCGTCACGATGGGCCGCCCGCGCGCCGCGTAGTCGTAGGTCTTCATCGAGGACTGGCCGGCTGAAACCGATGGCTTGTTGGGCAGGATCAGCACGTCGCCTGCGTCCAGCACCTCGCTGAGCCGATCGCGTTCGACCACCCCGTGCCAGCGGACCCGGGCCTGCAAGGGGCCTTCGAGCAGCTGCTGCAGCTCGACAGAGGGTCGGTCGCCTGCACCCGAATATCGACATTGACCGTAGAGATCGAGCCGCCACGAGGGCAGCAGCGCGAGCACCTCCCGCACGAGGTCCAGGTCGAAGCGCTCCGAAAGAGTGCCGACATAGACCATGCGGCGGTTCCCCGGTTGCAGCGTCGGCGCTCCTGACAGGCCGTTCTCGGGAGTTCCGTTCCGGACGACGTGGACTGTGCGGTCGGGAAAGAGCTCGGCCAGCGCGGGCGTGACGACGATGATGCTGTCCGCCTGGTCGGCGACGCGGAGATATGCCGCGCGAATGGCTTCAGCCCGATCAGGTATCAGGGTGCTCCAGTCATCCGTGCAGTCGAAGACACGCTGGCCGGCCGGCGCTTGGGCAACTGCTTCCCACTGCCAGGGCAACATCGCCACCACGGTGCTGGCTGCGTCAGAGATGTGCGACAGGGTCGAGCGGAGCAGCCTGGTTTCCAGCTGCTGAGCCAACCCACCGCGGTGGCCAGGGACGATCGTGGACCTGGGGAAAACGTTCGGCGATTGAGTCTGCCCCGACGGTCGCGGCTCGCGAAAGCCGCGCAGCCACACCCCGGCCCCAGCCCTGCTGCGCAGGCAGCGCACGTCGGAAGGCTGCTCGATGAAGACGGTGCGGATGCCTTGGTCAGCCGCTTGTTGAGCAAGCGCATGTTCACGCCGGATGGCTGGTTTCCACGTGCTCTTGGAGCAGAACACGATCGACGCGTCTGCGGTCATGACCGCACGCCCGTCAGTAGCTCGACCATCTGCTGACCCGACGTCGCCCACGACCATCGCGATGACCTCGCACGCGCCGCCTCACTCATCAGGCGTCGGGTCTCGGGCTCGAGGAGCTCATCGAGACGGTCGGCTGCAGCTTTCGCCGAGCGGAGCACCGCCCAGCCGGTCACGCCGTCTTCAACGGTCTCAGGGAGCCCCCCTTCGTCAGCAACGATCACGGGGCTGCCGCACGCCTGCGCCTCGATACTGACCAGACCGAACGGTTCTTCGTGCGCGAGATAGACAGTGGCGAAGGCTGTTCGGTAGAGGCCGACCAGCTCCTCGTCCGTCACAGCGAAGCGGAAGTGGACTTGAACCCCGAGCCTTGCAGCCAGTGCCTCCAGGCGGTCCCGCTCGTCGCTCTCTTCGCGGGGCGACACCACGATGACCGGCAGCTGGACCCTCGACTCGGCCACCGCCTCGATGACGAGGTCATGACCCTTGGTGGGAATCATGGTTCCCACCGTCAGCACGTGCTCGGGCGCCGACGTCCCGCTGGGGAGGAAGGACTCGGCAACGCCGCAGTAGACGACGTCGGCCTCCCTCTCATAAGCGTTCGTGATGGCGCGTGCCGTGAACGCGGAGTTCGTGGCCAGCGCCGTCGTCGCCGTCACGACGGCTCGGTCCATGGTCCGTTCCAGCCGGCGCATGGGCGCGTAGAGCAGGCGCGTCTGGCGATTCATCTGCGCTCGGGCTGCAGGATCGTAGTCAGCTCGTCTGGGCTCGTCGCAGTAGTAGACGCTCGGTCGGCTGGACTTCACATGAGGTGCTTGCAGATAGCGACACGGGTTGAGCCAGACCACGTCATGCTCGACACTCTCCACGAGACGTGTCAGGCGTCGGTAGCCGACAAAGAGCGCGGCGACGTCGAGATATCGCAGCAGCGGACGCGACCAACGAGGTGCCCGAGCCGCAACGAGGTGAAAGGGGACGACCCGCGCGTCAGGGGTGATCGGCTCGGCCGTCGAGGGAACCACCTCGAGGATCTCGTGATCCGCCATGTGCGACAGCTGGTTGGCCAACCGCCTGCGGGCACCGCCGTGGGGCAGGTTGTGGACGACGACGACCTTCATGAGCGAGTCCGCTCGCGTCCGGAACGCTCAGCCACCCTTAGCACTCGTCACTTCGCGCACCGTGCGGAGGACGACCTTCACGTCGGTCCACAGTGACCAGTTGTCGATGTAGTAATTGTCATACCTCGCGCGCCGTTCGATCGAGGCATCTCCACCGCGAAGGCCGCTGACCTGCGCCAGTCCAGTCAGTCCCACGGGGACCCGGTGGCGAAAACCGTAGTCGCGAACTTCACGGGTGAATTGATCCACAAAGAATGGCCGTTCCGGCCTGGGCCCGACCACCGTCATCTCACCCCGCAGGATGTTCCACAGCTGAGGCAGCTCGTCGAGGGACGTCTTGCGGAGGAACTTGCCCACTCGGGTGATCCGGGGGTCGCCGACCGCGCGCCACGCTGTGCCGGTGATTGCGGCCTCAGCCGGGCGCATCGAACGGAATTTGAGCAGGTCGAAGGTCTTGCCGTCCTTACCTATTCGCTGCTGCCGGAAAATGATGTCCGGTCCCGTCGTCCGCACCGCGACGGCACAAGCGAGCAGAACAGGACTGAGCAGCAGCAGCGCCGCCGACGTGGCGACGAGATCGAACGAGCGCTTCATGGCCAAGGAGAGGCCGCGAGCACGCGGGCGCCGCAAGCGAATGACGGGGATAGCGCCGATGTGGTCGCTGACGCCGAGCATGCCGGTCACCTCGAACAGGCGCGGCACCACGAAGAGATCGCAACGCGCGGCACTGCCCGACCGCAGCAGATCGATGATCGCCGTATCACTGGCTTCCGCGAACGCGATCAGCAGAACGCGCACGTCGTAGGTCGCGATGATCTCGTCGAGGTTCGGCAGGGCGCCGAGCCGTGGCCCCAGCTGGGACCCGAACTCGTCGCTCGACGTGTCGTCCACGTAGCCGATCGGCGTCAGGCCATGCTCGCGATGGGTCTTCAGGAGCACTGCCAGCTCGGCCGCGATAGGTCCGCTCCCCAACAGGAGCGTCCGATGGGTGACGATGCGGCGCCGACGCAAGGCGTGGACGACGCTGTAGGTCACGAGCCGGGCGGCGGGCACCGCGACGAGGACGGCCGCCATGGCGCGCGCGAAGGACTGCGCTTCGCCAGTCGCGCCGGAGGCCAGGAAGGCGAGGCCTGCCACGGCCACCGCCGCTAGGGACCTCCCCACCAGGAAGGGCAGGTCGTCCAGGATCGACAGGCGCAGTCGCGGCCGGTAAAGGCCCCCCAACGCGAGCAGTGCGACCGTCATGGCGCCGGCCACAGCCGACCACGGGGCCACGCTGGGCACGACGAGGGCCGCCGCGCACAGCCCTAACACGTCCATCAACACGACGAGCGCGGCGCGCGGCAGGGGAAGGCGGCGCTCGGGCGTGTCGTCCGTGACAACGAGGAGATCGTGCGGCGTGACGCTTTCTTTGAGTACGACGACATCACGCAGGATGCCTGTCGCGGGCTCGCTCTGGTGAATACTCACGCCATCCACTCGAGATAGTGGGTGTGGAACATGAGTGGAACCGGGCGTACGGTCGCTGTCGTACTGACCCGGAACCGACTCGTCAACCGCAGACATCGACTTTGTCCCCTTCTCGGCAGATGACCGTGCTGAACAGCCGTTGAATCAGACCTTAGTTGCCGCGGATGCCGGTTCTGTGAACGCCAGGAACCAAGAACGTGACCGACAAGACCGGACTTGGCAAAGACTTGGTTCTTCGGAGGCAAGCCGTGCGCACGTGCAGAGGCGTGGCGAATCATTGGCGCAGTAGTTGACCGCTCCCGCTCTAACAGGGGATGCCTCGCGACTCATGCACGCGACCCCTGACACACGAGCCGGGCCGACGCTTGCGACGGACTGCTGGACTCACCACTCGCGACGCCTGCTCGACTTGGCATCCGAGAGAATCTGGCGTAGAACCCTGCGCCAAGACACACTCCTTGATTTCTGCACGACAAAACCCGGCACGAGAAGCTCGAGATGGCCATCAATCGAACGAACTGGGTCGGGATCTGATCCGGGCGCCCCGAGCCCGTCGAGCCAAACTTTAGTCTACGCGGTTGCGTGCACGCATCCGGGGGGCGCATTGCTCGTTCACAGCGATAACTAGTTGACGTCGCAACAGTCCAGCTCTCGTCAGTCGCGCTTCACGTCATGCTGTGCGGTTCCGGCCCCCCCGCCGGACGCACCGTGCTCAGCGTGGCGACGCCGAGCTCCACCATGGTCATGAGAGGTCGGTAGCCGCCCTCTGTCAGTAGATTGTCACGCATCGTAGGCAATGAATGGGTGTGGATCGT
Source organism: uncultured Motilibacteraceae bacterium (assembly GCA_964236445.1). GTDB lineage: Bacteria > Actinomycetota > Actinomycetes > Motilibacterales > Motilibacteraceae > CAXSDR01. The sequence goes on from CAXSDR010000001.1 coordinate 112,489, forward strand.
GTAAAGACTCGATTAACTCCGTCAGCAGGTCGCGGTCGCCGCACGCGCTCAGAACAGCGCCGCCGTCAGTGCACGCCGTGCCGGAGCGACACGCTCGTCGTCGCCGAGCAACTCGAAGAACTCCAGAAGCCGGTTGCGGAGGCGGTCGCGGTCCTCACCCGCCGTGCGACGTACGGCCTCGACCAGCCGCACGAGGGCCTGGCTCACGCGCCCGTCGACGAACTCCACATCGGCGGCGAGAAGAGCGGCGTCGACGTCAGCTGGCTGCGCCTCGGCCGCGGCGAGAACTGCGGCGGCGTCGGCGCCGTCGATGCGCCGGAGCAACTGCACCTGCACCAGCCCCGCGCGCGCATCCCGGTCGCCCGGGGAGTTCACGAGCACGGCTTCGTAAGCCGTCGCCGCGGCGTCGTAGTCGGCCCGCTCGATCGCGTCGTACGCCTCGTCGAACAACGGGTCGCCCAGCGGCTCAGGCGGGTCGGCGATGTCGGGATCGGCCGGCTCGGAGGGTGCGCCGGTCAGCCGGCCGGTGATGCCGTTGGTCTGCGCCACACGCAGCAGCTCGTCGAGATATTGGCGGACCTGCGCCTGCGCAAGCGCGCCCTGGAACAGCGGCACCGGCTGACCCCCGATGACCGCGAAGACCGACGGGATGCTCTGCACCTGGAAGGCCGCGGCCAGCCGCTGCTCGGCGTCCGCATCGATCCTCGCGAGCAGCCACCGTCCGTCGTCGGCAGCCGCGAGCCGCTCGAGGATCGGGCTGAGCTGCTTGCACGGCCCGCACCAGGAGGCCCAGAAGTCGAGGACGACCGGCACGGTCATCGACTGCTCGAGGACGAGAGTCTGGAAGTCGGCCTCGACCACGTCGATCACGAAGGGCGTCGCCCCCTCGGCTGCTCCTTCGGCCGCGGGGGCCGACGCCTGAGCCGCCCGGGCCTCCGCGGCACGTGCCAGGGCTCCGAGGTCGACGGCGCCATAAGCATTGAACGGCTGCTGGCTCATGGCTCCATCCTGCACTTCCCATTAGCCTCACATCGACCGTGGGGTGGGGATCGACAGCGGAGGCACCAGTGCGCGAGGGCATCGACCATGTGGGGATCGCTGTGCGTGACCCCGACGCGGCAGTCCGCTTCGATGTCGACGTGCTCGCGATGTCATTGCTGGGCCAGGAGACGCACGAGGAACAGGGCGAGCGCCAGGCCCGGCCGGGCGGCGACGCCCCGCTGGTGAACTTCGTCCACCCACGCGGTGTCGGCGGAGTCCTGACGGAGCTGGTCGAGCGGCCCGCGGAGGACCCGCGATGAGCGAGGAGATCGGCGAGATCGCGCAGGAGGCGCACGAGGCCAAGCGCGAGGCCGTCGACGCCAGGGCCGAGGCCCACGACGCCAAGCGCGAAGCCGACGAGGCCAAAGGCGACGCGGCTGAGGCGAAGGCGGAGGCGAACGCCGCACACGACACGGCGGAGCACGCGGAGGAGGTCGCGCAGGACGCCTTCCGGGTGCTCGACGACAGTCCCGACACCCTCATCGACGAGTTGCGAGAGAGCACGCATCCGGAGCAGTACGGCCATCCCGGACGCCCGCTGCGCAACTCCCCCTTCGTCGTCGGCTTCACCGGTGCGCTCGGTGTCCTGGCCGCCTACCTGCTCGCCTCCACGATCGCCCAGGTTCGCAGCGTGCTGCTGCTCCTCGTGGTCTCCATGTTCCTGGCGATCGGGCTGAACCCGGCGGTGGAGAAACTCATGAGCTGGGGACTGCGCCGCGGCGTCGCGGTCGCCACGGTGGCCATCGTCTTCGTGCTGATGGTGGGAGCCTTCGCCGCCGTGGCGGTGCCCCTGGTCATCGACCAGAGCCAGGCGTTCCTGCACAACGCGCCGCAGACCCTGAACGACCTCCAGAAGAACGACACCATCCGCCGGCTCGACAGCAACCTCGGGCTCATCAACAAGGCCCGCACCTACCTCTCCGGAGACAGACGCGGCCTGCCGCTGTCGGGAGGCATCGTCGGCGTCGGACGCGTGGTGCTCGGTGCCGTGTTCAGCACCTTCACGGTGCTGGTCCTGACGCTCTACCTGCTCGCCTCGCTTCCCAGCATCAAGCGCCAGGCCTACCAGCTCGCGCCGGCAAGCCGACGCGAGCGCGTGTCCCTCCTCGGTGACGAGATCCTTCGGCGGACCGGCGGCTATGTCGGGGGGCAGTTTCTCGTCGCCCTCATCGCCGGCGTGACCATCACCATCGTGCTCGCCGTTCAGCGGGTGCCCGGCGCGCTGGTCCTCGGCGTGTTCGCCGGCCTCATGTCGCTCGTGCCTATGGTCGGCGCGACGGCCGCTGCCGCGGTCTATTGCCTCGTGGCGTTCGCCGACTCACCGACGAAGGGCCTCATCACCCTCGTCGTGGCGATCTCCTACCAGCAGGTCGAGAACTACATCGTCTATCCACGGGTCATGCGTTCGACCGTGGACGTTCCCGGCGTCCTCACCCTCGTGGCGGCTCTGGTCGGGGGTGCGTTGCTCGGGGTCGTCGGCGCGCTCCTCGCGATTCCGACCGCCGCCGCGATCCTGCTGATCCTGCGCGAGGTGGTCATCCCACGACAGCAGACCGCCTGACGCGGGCAGTGCGGGCTAGTGCGTGTGTCGACCGGCGGCGGCGGACACTGCCGGGCCGGTGCCCTCGTCCGGTTCGGGACGCTGCAAAGGTCGCATCCGTAGCCAGAGCACGAAGAACGCGCCGACGAGGAGCATTCCGAGCCCAAGCCAGAGGTTGATGTTGATGCCGTCGGCCTTCTTCAGCGCGGAGCTCGACGTGAAGAACCCCGCGACCGTCAGCAGCAGGCCGTAGACCAGGAACAGCCCGCCGATGAGCAGACGGATGTCGAACAGCCGTGCGGCGGCCGACCTGGGCGTCGCAGCATCCGCCCCCGCGGTGCCTGCTCCGCCGGACCTGCCGGACCTGCCGGTCGAGGATGTGGACATGGAGGGCTCCAGTTCAGATGAAGACGACGGACAGGACGGCGACGATCGCCAGGGCGGTGTAGCCGAGCAGCTTGGGCGACTCCCACCACAGCGGCTTGCGCGCCAGACGCG
>CAXSDR010000002.1:0-56236 GCA_964236445.1 uncultured Motilibacteraceae bacterium
CGATGGCCACCACCTGCGTACGGGCAGAGAGGTCCGAGGGCTGGCGCTCACGATGCGTACGCCGACTTCCTGCGGGCCACACACGATCACGTGACCGGTGAAGGTCGACGGGTCAGCCAGCGACCGACTGGTGCGCCACTTCTGCGTCAAGCAGCACTCAGGCACATGCCCCCTTGGGTCTAGCCGAAGAAAATCCTCTCCACCACGGCACGGGCCCGCCGCGATGTACGCCGGTAGTCCTCCAGCAGCTCGCCCGTCGCCGCCGGGGCGTAGCCGACGAGCCGCGCGGTGCCGGCGAGTTCGCGCATGTCCTTGGGGAACTCGTCCGTCGTCCGCCCGCGCACGAGCATGGCGGCGTTGCGCACCCGCGACGCCAGGCCCCAGGACGCTGCGAGCGCGCTCGCATCGGCGTCGTCGATCAGTCCCGCCGCGCGCGCGCCCTCCAGCGCGGGCAGCGTGCGCGTCGTACGCAGCGCCTCGAGCTCATGGGCGTGGCGCAGCTGCAACAGCTGCACGGTCCACTCGACATCGGACAGGCCGCCGGGACCGAGCTTGAGATGGGTGGCGCGGTCGGCGTTCCGGGGCAACCGCTCCGCCTCGACACGTGCCTTCACGCGGCGGACCTCGCGTATGTCCGCCTCGTCGAGACCGCCCGCCGGCCACCGCACCGGGTTGACCAGGTCCATGAACCGGCGACCGAGGTCGGCGTCTCCCGCGACAGGCACCGCGCGCAGCAGGGCCTGGCTCTCCCAGATCAGGCTCCAGCGCTCGTAGTAGGCCGCGTAGGAGGACAGCGTGCGCACCAGCGGCCCTTGGCGTCCTTCCGGCCGGAGGTCGGCATCGACCAACATGGGGGGATCCGGCGCCGGAAGAGCGAGAAGCCGGCGGAGCTCGTTGGCCACGGCGTGCGCCGCTTCTCCTGCTTCGCGCTCGTCGGCTCCGGGCCACGGGTCATGCACGAACAGCACGTCGGCGTCGCTGCTGTAGCTCAGCTCGTGGCCGCCGAACCGGCCCATCGCGATGACCGCGATGCGTGTCGGCAGCGGCGAACGGCGTTCTGCCTCGGTGGCGCGGACTGCGGCGTCCAGCCCGCCGTTCAGCGTCGCCGCTGCGATGTCGGTGAGCGCCTCGCCGACCTGGTCGACGTCGAGGAAGTCGAGCACGTCGGCCACCGCGACGCGCACGAGCTCGCGGCGCCGCACCGCCCTGACGGCCACAGCGGCGTGGACGGGGTCAAGATGGCGACCGCTCGACGCGAGCGCCTCGTCGAGGGTCGCCTCGGCGCTGCGCGGCGCCAGTTCCTCGTCGTCCCCCAGCATTGCCACCGCCTCCGGCGCGCGCAGCAGGAGGTCGGCGACATAGCGGCTGGAGGCGAGCACGCATGCCATGCGCTGTGCTGCAGCACCCTCGTCGCGCAGCTCGCGCAAATACCAGTGCGTCGAGCCCAACGCGTCGCTGACCTGCCGGAAAGCAAGCAACCCCGCGTCAGGATCTGCGGCGTCGGCGAACCAGCCGAGCATCACCGGAAGCAGAGTTCGCTGAATTGCAGCTCGCCTGCTGATGCCGGCAGTCAGTGCCTCGATGTGGCGCAACGCTCCCGCGGGATCGCTGTAGCCGAGGGCTTCAAGCCGTGCGCGCGCCGCAGCGGCACCCAACCTCGCCTCGCCGGGAGCGAGGCGGGCCACCGCTTGCAGCAGCGGACGATAGAAGATCTTTTCATGAATCCGACGTACCTCGAGGGCATGCCCGCGCCAGGTCTCGATGAGGTTCTCGGCGGGTTCACGCCGCAGACCGAGCGACCGCCCGATGCGGCGCAGATCGGCGACGTCCTCGGGAACCAGGTGCGTCCGGCGCAACCGGAAGATCTGGATGCGGTGCTCGAGTGTGCGCAGGAAGCGGTAGGCACCGTCGAGCGCAGCGCCGTCGTCGCGGCCGACGTAGCCGAGTGCCGACAGCGCGGCGAGCGCTTCCAGCGTGGTGGCCGAGCGCAGTGACGGGTCGTCCCGGCCGTGGACCAGCTGCAGCAGCTGCACCGCGAACTCGACATCGCGCAGGCCCCCGGGACCGAGCTTGAGCTGACGGTCCACCAGGTCGCGCGGAATGTGCTGCTCGACGCGGCGGCGCATCTTCTGCACGTCCTCGACGAAGTCGACCCGTTGAGATGCCGACCACACCATCGGCGACAAGGCCTCGACGTAGGCCTCTCCGAGGGCGACGTCCCCTGCGACGGGACGCGCCTTGAGCAGCGCCTGGAACTCCCAGGTCTTGGCCCACCGCTCGTAGTAGGCGACATGGCTCGCGAGCGTCCGCACGAGCGGGCCGGTCTTGCCCTCCGGTCGCAGTGCGGCGTCGACCTCCCAGAGCGCCGGCTCGTTGCTGTATCCATGGCAGGCGCGCATGAGGGCCTGAGCCAGCCGGGTGCCGGTGGCCCGCGCCGCCGCCTCGCCGGCCCCCTCGGCAGGCTCCACCACGAAGATGACGTCGACGTCGCTGACGTAGTTGAGCTCGCGGCCGCCGCACTTGCCCATGCCTATGACGCTCAGACGGCACCCCACACCATGGTCGGGCTCGTCGGCGCGCGCGATGGCCAGGCTCGCCTCGAGCGCCGCTGCGGCGAGGTCGGCGAGGTCGGAGGCCGTCGCGACGAGGCCGGCCTCCCCTGCCAGGTCGCGCGCCGCCACGATCACGAGCTGGCGACGATAGGCGGCGCGCATCGCGTCCACGCGCTCGCTGGAAGTGCAGTCGTCGCGTCCCGCGACAGCCGCAGCGACCGGCATCTCGGCCGCAGGGTCGCCACCCACCGCCGCCAGGAGGGCTGCGCGGGGGTCGGGAACCTCGAGCGGCTTGGGCCCGCGCAGCGGGTGCCAGGCGTCCGGGTGTCGCACCAGCACCTCGCCGAGCGCCGCGCTCGTGCCGAGGACCGCGAACAAGCGGCCGCGCAGCACCGGGTCACCGTGCAGCTCACGCATCAGCTCCGCGGCGTCCGGCACGACTCCGGCCAGCGCCAGCAGCGCCACCAGGGCCAGGTCGGGATCCGGTGCCCGCCCCAGCGCCGTCAGGCTCGCCTCGTCGGCACGCAGCTGCGCCGCCGCCGGGGTGTGCAGCAGCTGCTCCACACGGCCGACGTCTTCGAACCCCAGGCGTGCGAGCGTCGCGCCGAAGCCCTCCGGCCGGGTCGACGAGACGGACATCCCGGCTAGAGCACCGGCAGATAGCGGTTGAGCTCGAAGGCCGTCACCTGGCGGCGGTATTCGGCCCACTCGGCGCGCTTGTTGCGCAGGAAGAAGTCGAAGACGTGCTCGCCCAGCGTCTCGGCGACCAGCTCGCTCGCCTCCATCGCCTTGATCGCGTCCTCGAGCGACGTCGGCAGGGGATTGATGCCGAGCGCACGGCGCTCGGAGTCGGTCAGCGACCAGACGTCGTCCTCGGCGCCTTCGGGCAGCTCGTAGCCCTGCTCGATGCCGCGCAGCCCCGCCGCGAGCAGCAGCGCGTAGGCCAGGTAGGGGTTGCAGGCCGAGTCGGGCGAGCGGATCTCGATGCGGGTGGACTGGCCCTTCGTGGGCTTGTACATCGGGACGCGTACGAGAGCAGAGCGGTTGTTGTGACCCCAGCAGATGTAGGAGGGTGCCTCGCCGCCGCCGGACAGCCGCTTGTAGGAGTTGACCCACTGGTTGGTCACCGCGGTGATCTCGGCGGCATGACGAAGCAGCCCGGCGATGAACGACCGCCCCACCTTGGACAGCTGGTAGTCGGCGCCGGGCTCGTAGAACGCGTTCCGGTCACCCTCGAACAGCGACAGGTGCGTGTGCATGCCGGAGCCGGGATGGTCGGTGAAGGGCTTCGGCATGAAGGATGCATAGACGCCCTGCTCGAGCGCTACCTCCTTCATCACCAGCCGGAACGTCATGAGGTTGTCGGCGGTGGTGAGGGCGTCGGCGTAGCGCAGGTCGATCTCCTGCTGACCGGGAGCGCCCTCGTGGTGGCTGAACTCGACCGAGATGCCCATCGATTCGAGCATCGTGATCGCCTGGCGGCGGAAGTCGTGTCCGACACCGTGAGGGGTGTGGTCGAAGTAGCCGCCGTGGTCGATGGGGATGGGCACGCCGTCGAGGCCAAAGCTCTTCTCGAAGAGGAAGAACTCGACCTCGGGATGGGTGTAGAAGCTGAAACCGAGGTCGGCCGCGCGCGCCAGCGTGCGCTTGAGCACGAAGCGCGGGTCGGCGTAGGAGGGCGTGCCGTCCGGCATGAGGATGTCGCAGAACATGCGCGCCGCGCCGGGCGCCTCCGAACGCCACGGCAGCACCTGGAACGTCTGCGGGTCGGGCTTGGCCAGCATGTCCGACTCGTAGACGCGGGCGAAGCCTTCGATCGCCGAACCGTCGAACCCGATGCCCTCTGCGAAAGCGGCTTCGAGCTCAGCCGGCGCGACGGCGACAGACTTCAGGAACCCGAGCACATCGGTGAACCACAGCCTGACGAACCGGATGTCGCGCTCTTCGATCGTTCTGAGGACGAACTCCTCCTGGCGGCCCATGGCGACATTGTGCAGGTGCAGTGTTGCCTGCGTGCACCAGGCCGGGTTCCGGCGCGCACCCGGTCAGCCCGGCCGCCCTGGGCGGGGGTCCTCAGGGCGAGCAGTCCGCGCACGAACGCCGACCGGCGATCTCTCGACCGGCGGACATGACGCGCAGGGCCACGGCGCGCCCGTCCCGGGGGTGAGGTGTGCCCGACCAGCTGACGCTGCCGCAGCGCCCGCACGACCTGAGAGGTCATCATCGGGTTGCGCGCTCTGCCAGCTTAGGCTCGACTCCATGCCGCAGTTGCGCATCGCGCTCGCCCAGGTCGACCCCATCGTCGGCGACATCGACGGCAACGCCGACCGGGTGCTGGAGTGGACCGCCCGGGCGGCCGAGCAGGGCGCCCACGTCGTCGCATTTCCCGAGATGATGCTCACCGGCTACCCCGTCGAGGACCTGGCGCTACGCACGTCGTTCCAGAAGGCCTCACGAGCTGCCGTCGACGCGCTCGCCCTCCGACTGCAGCAGGCCGGTGACGGCGACCGGCTCGTCATCGTCGGCTACCTCGACTCGTCGCCCGACGACGTGCCCACCCTGGGCAGGCCCGCAGGGCTGCCGCAGAACGCGGCGGCGCTCTTGCACGGGGGTCGCGTCGTGGCGCACTACGCGAAGCACCATCTGCCCAACTACGGCGTCTTCGACGAGTTCCGCTACTTCGTCCCCGGCAGCTCGCTCGCGGTCGTACGTTTCCACGGCGTCGACGTCGCCGTTGCCATCTGCGAGGACCTCTGGCAAGAGGGTGGCCCCGTGGCAGTCACCCGGGAGGCCGGGGCGGGACTGCTGGTGGTGATCAACGCATCGCCCTACGAGCGGGCCAAGAACGACGTACGCCTCGGGCTCGTGACCCGTCGCGCCGCCCAGGCCGGCTGCCCGCTGGCCTACGTCAACTGCGTCGGCGGCCAGGACGAGCTCGTGTTCGACGGCGACTCGTTGGTGGTCCTCGCGGACGGCACCGTCGCCGGACGCGCCCCGCAGTTCGAGCAGGCGCTGCTGCTGACCGACGTCGACCTCGCCATGGCCGGGGCCCCGACGACCAGCGTGGCCAGTGGCATCGAGGCTCCTGACCGCAGCAACGTCGCCATCGTGCGCAGCGTCGTCTCGGCACAGCCGCTTGCGGCCTACGAGCCGCTGGCGGCCACGCACACGGAGCGGTTCGGCCCCGAGGCCGAGGTCTATGCCGCGCTCGTCGCCGGGCTCGGCGACTACGTGCGCAAGAACGGCTTCCGGTCGGTCATGCTGGGCCTCTCCGGCGGCATCGACTCGGCGCTCTGCGCAGCGATCGCGGTCGACGCTCTCGGAGCCGACGCCGTGCACGGTGTGTCGATGCCGAGCGTCTATTCCTCGGAGCACTCACGCGACGATGCGGCCGACCTCGCGGGGCGCACCGCCCTGCACTACTCCACCGTGGCGATCGCGCCCATGGTGGAGGCGTTCCGCACCGCCGTCGAGCTGACCGGGCTCGCCGAGGAGAACCTGCAGGCGCGCGTACGCGGGACCACGCTGATGGGTCTGTCCAACCAGCACGGCCATCTCGTCCTGACCACCGGCAACAAGAGCGAGCTGTCCGTCGGCTACTCCACGCTCTACGGCGACTCGGCGGGCGGCTTTGCGCCGATCAAGGACGTGCCCAAGACGCTCGTGTGGGCCTTGAGCCGGTGGCGCAACGAGCTCGCGGCGTCGCGTGGTGAGACACCGCCCATCCCCGAGAGCAGCATCACGAAGGAGCCGTCTGCCGAGCTGCGGCCCGACCAGCGCGACTCGGACTCGCTGCCGGACTACGACGTGCTCGACAGGCTGCTCGAGAGCTATGTCGAACTCGACCACGGCAGCGAGGAGCTCGTCGCCGAAGGCTTCGACCCGGCCCTCGTCGAGCGCGTGCTGCGCATGGTCGACGCGGCTGAATACAAGAGACGGCAGTCGGCGCCCGGGACGAAGATCTCGCGGCGCGGGTTCGGCCGCGACCGCCGGCTCCCCGTCACCAACCGCTGGCGCGAGGTTGCGCCGGGCTCCGAGGGCAAGGCGGCCGTTGCACCTGCGGTCACCTCACCGCCCGGCGAGGGCTCGACTCCGTGAGGCGCCACGCAGCGTCGGTGCGGTGGTCAACCGTTGGACCAGACGGGCACAACGGCATGCAGGACGAGACTGAGAAGCAGTCCGCCCCAGCCTTGAGCCGCCGCGACGTCGGGTGCGTTCGGCGCACTCCCAGGACCGGTCCGGACGCGAACAGGAACACCAGGGCGCCGACCGGTGACGAGATGAGCCAGAACCACGCCCATCGACTGGCGCGCCACGGCTCAGGGCTGAGTGCCAGATAGACCAACGTGAGAAGCAGCAGAACCAGCACGGCCGAGGACAGACCTTCGGGAACTCCCCAGCCCAGCACCGATCCCCTGGCGGAGGCTGACCTGCCGGTCGCATCCGGCTCCGGGACGACCACAGTGATCTCACCACTGCGCTTCGCGACCTCCGCGGCGACATCGTCCGTCGTTCGCTCCACGTTCTTCGCATAGCCCGACGGCGTGCCGGTCGCCGCGGGCCGCGAGACGAGCACCTCAGCGATCCGCACGACGTACCCGTCGCGCCATCGCACGAACTGGGTGGTGGAGCCCTGCGCCCCCGGCGCCAGGCCACCCTCGATGCTCACCGAGTGCACGTCACCGCTCGCGACGCCGTCATAGAGCTCGCCCAGGGTCGCCCGGTGCTCGCCTATGACGTACGCCGTCAGCAGCGTGACCACCCAACAGAGAACCAGCCCAGCACGCCAGCACCGGAAGGCCCTCAGCAGGCGGGGCCGGCATTCGACGTCCGCTCGACTCGGTGCCGTGGTGGTCATGGCGCGCAGAGTAGCTCCGCGCTGCCTGCTCAGCCGCGCCGCACGTCGCTACGACGGGGCGAGGGTGTCAGCGGACGGTCGCACGTCGACGGTCTGCGCCTGTCGCGGTGCGCGACCGGGCAACCACCGCAGACACACGGCAACGCCGACAAGGGTGATCGCCGCCGAAATGCCGGCAGTCAGGTGCATGGCGTGGATGAAGGCAGCGTCGGCAGGTGCACGCAGCGCATCGGCGCGGCCCTGCGCCGCCCGGATCACCGCGTCCGTGTCCTGGATCGAGCGCACCGCGACGTCGCGAGCCTGCAGCGGCAGCGTCGTCTCGCTGTCCAGGGTGGGCCGGATCCGCTGGCGGTAGCTCGCTGACAGGACCGTGCCCAGCACAGCGACGCCGAGCGCACCGCCGACCTGGCGAACCGTGTTGTTCACCGAAGACCCGATGCCCGCACGCTCGCGTGGGAGCGACCCCATGATCGCGTTGGTTGCGGGCGGCATCACCATCGCCATTCCCGCTCCCTGCAGCAAGAAGATGATCTCGAGAATCCACAGGGAGCTGTGCTGCTCGAGCAGGAGGAACGAGACGAACGCGACACCGACCAGTCCGAGACCCGACGCGCACACGGTGCGGATCCCGAATCGCTGCGCCAGCCGGGCACTCTGCGGCGAGATCAGCAGCTGTGCTCCGGCCAAAGGCAGAAGCAGAACACCTGACTTCAAGGGCGTATAACCCCGCACGACCTGAAGATAGAAGACCATGAAGAAGGTCACGCCCATGAGGGCGAAGAAGGTGAGCCCGATGGTGCTCACGGCTGCCGAGAACGTCGGCTGCCGAAACAGCGACACGTCGAGCGCGGGATGGTCGCTGCGCGCCTCGAATGCGATGAAGCAGCCGACGATGACGAGACCCACGGCAAGCGACGTCAGAGCGAGCGCATCGGTGAACGACCCCACGTCACCGATGCGGATGATCCCGTAGACGACCAGCACGAGGCCGCTGATCTGCAGCAGCACACCGATCGGGTCGAGCCGGCCCGGCGCAGGGTTGCGTGACTCGGGCACGATGAACAGGATCGCCACGAGACCCAGCACCACGATGGGCACGTTGATCAGGAAGACGCTCCCCCACCAGAACCTCTGAAGCAGCAAGCCACCGGTGATGGGACCTATCGCGATGCCGAGGCCGACGGCTCCCGCCCAGATGCCGATGGCCTTCGCCCGTTCGGCGGGGTCGAACACATTGCTGATGATCGCCAGGGTCGAGGGCATCACGGCCGCACCACCGATGCCCATGGCAGCGCGCGCCAGGATGAGCTGGTTGGGGTCCTGCGCATAAGCAGACCCCACCGAGGCGAGCCCGAACAGCACGAAGCCGATCATCAGGGTGAGCTTGCGTCCCCGCCGGTCACCGACCACTCCCCAGGTGAAGAGCAGCGCGGCAAAGACGAGGGTGTAGCTGTTGATGGACCACTGCAGCTCGCCCTGGGTCGCACCGAGCCCCTCACGCGGGTCTGCGATCACTCGCAGCGCCACGTTGAGCACGCTGTTGTCGAGGACGACGATGAGCAGGCTGACGACGAGGACCGCGAGGACATACCACCGTCGAGGATGGCCGCCCTCGACAGGGGCGCTGTGGGCGAACGGACCGCGCGCCAGGGCAGGTGGCGGGGGCGACGTCGACGAGGGGCTCATGTACCGACGGTAGGGAGGGAGTCGACGCTGCGCAACCGCAGTGGACCTTGGTGAAGCGGTAGCCTCAGGGTGTCCGGGGACGCGTACGCGCCACGAGACTGACCCGAGGAGCCGTTGCATGACTGCTGCCCTGCTCTATCCCCGTCTGCCCACAGGCGAGCCCGGCGACCGCCGGGTGACGGTTCCGGACATCGGTGAGGCGAAGCGCCGCGGCGAGAAGTGGCCGATGCTGACGGCGTACGACGCGTTGACGGCACAGGTCTTCGACGAGGCCGGCATCCCTGTCCTGCTCGTGGGTGACACCGCGTCCGAAGTCGTCTTCGGTCATTCGAGCACCGTCCCCGTGAGCGTCGAGGATCTGCTCCCCCTCGTCGGCGGTGTCGTACGCGCGACGACCCGCGCGCTCGTCGTGGCCGACCTCCCCTTCGGCAGTTATCAAGCGTCGCCGGCGCAGGCCTTGACCACTGCGGTGCGCTTTCTGAAGGAAGGGGGCGCGCACGCCGTGAAGCTCGAGGGTGGTGCGAGAGTCCTGGCTCAGGTAGAGCTGCTCGTCGCCTCGGGCATCCCTGTCATGGCGCACCTCGGCCTGACGCCGCAGTCGGTCAACATGCTCGGTGGCTATCGCGTGCAGGGCAGAGGCGATGCTGGCGAGGAGCTGCTCCGCGACGCGAAGGCGATGCAGGACGTCGGTGCATTCGCCGTCGTCCTCGAGGTGGTCCCCGCAGAGCTCGCCGCCCGCGTGACCCACGAGCTGACGATTGCGACCGTCGGCATCGGCGCCGGACCCGCGACGGACGCGCAGGTGCTGGTCTGGCAGGACATGGCCGGCCTCACACCCGGCCCGTCTCCCCGCTTCGTCCGGCGATACGCCGATCTCCGCTCCGTGCTCACCGAGGCGGCACGCGCCTACGGCGACGACGTCTCCGGCGGTCACTTCCCGGGAGAAGGTGAGCTCTACCGCTAGTGCTGCACACTTGTCGGGCTCGCACCACGCCTGCCCAAAGCCAGCACCGACAACGAAAGGCCTCCGTTGGCCACAGACGCCGCCGTCCCGCTCGTACTGCCACGTCCGACCAGCCGCCCAGTGGTCGACAAGGGTCTGAGACGGGGTGCCATCGGGCCCTTCGCGAGCGCGGTGATCGGGCTGGCGTCCACTGCTCCTGCCTATTCTCTGGCCGCTTCGGTGAGCTCGCTCGCCGACGGCTCCGGCGTCTATTCGGCGGGGGTCGTGCTGGCTGCGGCCGTGCCCATGGTCCTGGTGGCGCTTGCGTTCCGCGAGCTCAACGCGCGCGAGCCCGACGCCGGCGCGACCTTCTCGTGGGTGACGCGAGCGTTCGGTGCACGGGCAGGTTGGCTCGGCGGATGGATCGTCGTCGCCACCTGTCTGCTCGTCATGGGCGCACTGGCAAATGTCGCTGCGCAGTACGCGCTGCTGCTCGTCGGTGCCGACGGCCTCGCGGGCAACCGGCTGGTGACGGCTGTCGGCGGGTCGCTCTTCATCCTCGTGCTGACGTGGCTGTGCAGTCTCGGTGTGACGCTGACAGCGCGTACGCAGACGGTGCTTCTCGTAGGCGAGGTCACCGTTATCGCGGTGTTCTCCGTCGTCTCCCTCACCAAAGTTCTGACAGGAGACGCCCCGTCGGGCGCCGCCCCGCAGCTCACCTGGCTCAACCCTCTGGGCGCCGGTTGGGGGCCGATGACGACGGGCCTGCTGCTCGCCGTGTTCCTCTATTGGGGGTGGGACACCAGCTTCTCGGTCAACGAGGAGACCGAGCAGCCGACGCGCTACCCCGGTCTTGCTGCGCTGATCGCCGTGGGTGTGCTGGCCATCAGCCTCGTCCTCGTCACCGTGGCCGTCATCGCCTGGGCGGGACCGGCGAACGTCGGTTCCAAGGGCGGTGACGACGTCTTCGCCGCGTTCGGACAAGAGGTGCTCGGGGGCGTTGGCGGCAAGGCGTTGGTCGTCGCCGTCATGTTCAGCGCAATCGCCTGCACGCAGACGACGATCCTGCCGACCGCACGCACGCTGCTCTCGATGGGCACGTTCGGAGCGCTGCCTCCACACTTCGCGCGCGTCTCCGACGAGACGCAGTCACCGATCTTTGCCACCTGGACAGTCGGAGTCGCCTCCGTCGTGATCTTCTTGGCCTTCATCGCCGTCAGCCAGGACGCGCTCGATGACTCTGTCGCCGCCACGGCGCTCGGCATCTGCGCCTACTACGGCGGGACGGCGGTCGCCGTCCCGTGGTATTTCCGTGGAGAACTCACCGGTCCGCGCAACATGCTCATGCGCGTCGTCCTGCCGCTGCTCGGGGCCGCGAGCATGTTCGCGCTGATGATCGGCTCAGCGGTGTCCCTCGCCGATCCCCGCGAGGCGTCCACGACGATCGGGGGCGTCGGCACGCCGCTCGTCGTCGCGCTCGGCGTCCTGGCCCTCGGCGGCGTCCTGCTCGTGTGTGTTCAGCGCAGCTGCGGTCCGTTCTTCCTCACCGACCGCATGTGCGCAGCGACGAGCGAGTTCGATATCGCGGATTGAGCGATGAGATCCACCGCATCGCCAGCCGGCCCCCCACGCACCCGGTGCCACCGAGGATTCCGACGACGGGCGACGCCGGCGTCACGTCGGCTGACATGTGCCGAATCGTCGCACGGGCAGCATCGCGGACGGGCAGGATGCTGGACATGGACGCAGCGACCACAGCACTGGTGCGCGAGCTGCTCGCGGCAACCGACCTCGGTGTCCGCACGCGCGCATTCGGAAAGGTTCTGAGACGAAGTGCGTCGAAGTCCGCGCAGTCGTCGATGACGGCATCCGGGCTGCTGCTTGTCGGCACGCCCACGGCCGAACCGTGGCATCTGGCCGCACACCTCGATGACGAGGCCCGGCTCTGCGGTGCTCCAGAGCTGTCACCGACCCTCGTGCGGTGGGCGCCGCCCCTCTACGCCCCGCCCCATCTCGCGGTCGACATGCGACGCCTCGAGCAGATTGGTCGACGCGAGACGGTGTTCGTCGTCGCTCCCGATCAGCCCCCCGAAGGTCTCCTGGAACGGGTGGCCGACGCACGGCGACACGGCGCCACGGTTCTCGCTCTGGACTGCGGCGATGACGAGCTCAGCGCTGTCGCTCACGATTCGTTGATCGTGACCGACAGTGAGCTGTCGCTCGGCTCTGTCGGGCCGGGCGCGATGGCGGGCATCGAGATCGCGCAGCACCTCGTCAGCTCGGCTGCCTCGGAGACCTCGGCACGAAGTCGAACCCGAGAACGCATCGCTCACGCGCTCGAAATCATGGTCGGGGCCACGCCGAGAGACTGATAGCGGTCGGCTCACCCAAGCCCGAACTTCGATTCGCATAACGACCATGTTTGCCTTATTTGACAGGGGTATTCGCAGCTGCCTCCTACGTGCAACCTGCCAAGCCGACGACGGACCGCCTGCACGACGCGTTCATCGGTTTTGCGTAGAGCGCGCATAAGTGGGATCTTTACGGCAATATTCACATCGGTTGTAGCAAGCAGAAACCGTGTGCACCCACCTCAAGGAGCCCTCCGTGCCCGCAACGTTCGTCCTGAAGAAGGACCGCAACGGCAAGTTCAAGTTCGACGTCGTCTATCGCAACAAGGTGATCGCCAGCTCGGCGACGACGCACGGCACCAAGGCCGGCGCCAACACTGCGATTCGCGCCATCGCCGCCGACGCCACCGTCGACGACCAGACGCTCGTGCGCGGGGTCGCCAAGACTGCTGCGGCGAAGCGCGCGACAGCGAAGAAGACTGCGGCGAAGTCCACTGCAGCGAAGTCGACTGCAGGCAAGCGCACCGCGGCCAAGTCTGCATCGACAACGCCGACGAAGCGGACGACGAAGCGAGCTGCCACCACCAAGGCGACCGTCGCCAAGAAGACCGCGCGCAAGACGAGCACCCGCAAGTCGGCTGCGGCTGCATCCAGCTCGTCCGTGCCGACGGCGCCCGCGAAGCGCGCAGCGACCAAGCGCAGCACGGGAGCGGCGAAGAAGACCGCGACCAAGCGCGCGAGCAAGCGCGCCTCGGCCGCGGCGCCCGTCGTGACCGCGACCGAAGCGTCGCCGGCGACGGTCTGACGGTCGGCGCAGCTGAGCTCTTTCAGTCGGGGCGGTGCGACAGTGTCGCACCGCCCCGCTCTGCGCGAATGCCCTGAACGTCTGGGGCGCTCCCGCAATCCTCGGCGGGCGTCACTGCCGAGACATCGCGATCATGCACGCGCAGAGCACACACCCACCGCGGGACGCCGACCACGCACATGACACGGGCGAAGACGTGCCAGCTGCTCCGAAGGTCGTGCCGGTCCGCCTCGACATCTTCCACGAGCCAGCGGCTGCCCGGAACGCAGCGATAAGTGACACGAAATGTCGGCATGGTCGGCTCCCCGCAACGGCGCAGCTCGACCCTCGCCGCCAGTGTCGCACCCGAGGTGACTCGCGGGTAGCCGCTCGTCGTCGGTGACCTTCTCAGTCGTCCTCCCGTGCATCCTCCTCGTCCCAGGCGCTGGTGCGGGCGGCTGCACTCTGCAGTGCCCGCTCGGCTTCTTCACGGGTGGCGTAGGGACCCATGAGCTGGGTTCCCGGACTCTGGGGACCGTGTTCGACGACTCCGTCGCTGACGCGGTACCAGTAGCTGTTCTCGGGGTCTGTGCGCTCTGTCATCCCCTGAGGATGTCCCACGCCTAGGATCGACAACCGTGAGCGTCTCTCCCGGAACCCTGTCGCCCGTCCGCGCCGTGCCGGGTCATATCCCGCGACCTGAGTACGTCGGGCGTCCCCTGCCGGCTCGCTACACCGGCCCCGAGGTCAAGGACGCCGACACCATCGCCCGCATGCGGGTGGCCGGCCGGCTCGCGGCCCAGGCTCTCGAAGAGGTCGGCCGGCACATCGCGCCCGGCATCACCACCGACCAGCTCGACCAGATCGGCCACGATTTCCTCGTCGAGCGCGACGCTTATCCGTCCACCCTCGGATATCGCAACTTCCCCAAGTCCCTCTGCGCGTCGCTCAACGAGGTGATCTGCCACGGCATCCCCGACTCGACCGTCGTTGCCGACGGCGACATCGTCAACATCGACATCACCGCGTTCATCGGTGGCGTGCACGGCGACAACAATGCGACGTTCCTCTGCGGCGAGGTCGACGAGGAGTCCCGGCTGCTCGTCGAGCGCACCCGCACAGCACTCGACCGCGCGATCAAAGCGGTAGCACCGGGCCGCCAGATCAACGTCATCGGCCGTGTCATCGAGTCCTACGCACGACGTTTCGGCTATGGCACGGTTCGAGACTTCACCGGGCACGGCATCGGGACGGCGTTCCACTCGGGCCTGGTCATCCCCCACTACGACGACCCGAGGGCCACAACGGTCATCGAGCCCGGCATGACGTTCACCATCGAGCCCATGATCACGCTGGGCACCGTGTCCTGGGACATGTGGGACGACGGGTGGACGGTGCTCACGAAGGACCGGCGGCGTACGGCGCAGTTCGAGCACACCCTGCTCGTCACCGACTCGGGCGCGGAGATCCTGACGCTGCCGTGATCCCGAGCGGCAGGCCGATGGCGAGCAGCAGAGCGACGGTCGCCGACACCAGCAGGGGAACCCGGCCGTCGCCGCCCCAGGCGAGGCCGGCCCAGATCCCCGCGACGAAGCACAGCCGTACCACCGAGGCCCTGGAAGAGGCCCTGTGCTCGAGCCTGCGCGCCGTCCTCGACCAGGGTCGACACCCACGCCTTGCCGACGGCGAAGCAGCACAGGCCCAGCGCATAGACGCGCGGCTTCGGCCAACGATCGGCCAGCGCGCCCGCGGGATAGCTCAGGGCGGCATAGCTGACGTTGTAGGCGACGTAGGCGCCGACCACCGCGGCGACTCCGAGACCGAGCTCGTGCAGCCGCAGCAGCAGCAACGCATCGGGGAAGTTCACCAGCGAGAAAAGGGTGAGAACGGCAACCGCGCGTCGGAACCCCGGTCCCGGAGACGCGGGCGACGCCGCGGCCGAGTACGGGGGCCTCGCGCGCCCGCCTCGCGCGCCACCGTCGCGAACCGCCGCGACGAGGAGCACGCTGAGCACCGCAGGGACGATCGCGATGATCAGCAGCGGTCGGATGCGGTGCCCGAGCAGCTCATATCCCGCGAGCCCGATCAACGGTCCGACGACGGCACCGAGGGTGTCGGCCGCGCGGTGGAACCCGAACACCCGACCCCGCTGCCCCACAGGGACGCCCAGCATGAGCAAGGCGTCGCGCGGCGCCCCCCGGAGGCCCTTGCCGACACGGTCGACGCCGCGCCCGGCCAGCACAACGGGCCACGACGAGGCGAGCGCGATCAGCACCTTGCCGGCGGCCGCAAGTCCATAGCCGGCAGCCACCAGCGGACGCCGCGCCCACCGATCGGCGTAGCGTCCGGAGACGATCTTCGTCGCGGCCGCCAGCCCTTCGGCGACCCCCTCGACCATCCCGACCACCACCACGGGCGCGCCCAGGGTGACCGTCAGGAAGATCGGCAGGATCGGGTAGAGCAGCTCGCTCGCTGCGTCCTGCAGGAAGCTGACGCCGGACAGGACACGGACGTTGCGGGTCAGCAGCAACGGCGCGCGTGGCTCCGGCACGGCGTACGCCGCTCGGCTCAGGCGCCGCCGGCCGTGACGATGGCGTCGGTCAGGAAGCCTGCGAGCAGGCCGATGAGCAGTCCCTGGGCGACGAGGTCGCTGCGCTTGGCCCGCATGGCGATCGCGAGCAGCGCCATGACGACGTAGAGAATCGAGCCGGCCGCCAACGTCAGGAAGAGCACGGCCAGCGGCTCGCTCGTCACGGAGTGGCCAACCCAGGTGCCGATGAACGTCGGGGCCCCGGCAATCGCACCGAGCCCCAGCAGAAATCCCCAGCTCGGGCGTACGTGGGAGCCGTCGTCGCCCTGCTGCGCAGCGAGCGGCGCGACGATCCCGAAGCCTTCAGTGGCGTTGTGCAGGCCGAACCCGATGACCAGCAAGGCCAGGCGCTGCGCGGAGGACCACGACGCCAGCCCTCGCGCGACCGGGTCGCCGTGGTGAGCGGGCCCGGTGCCGGTCGACGGGGTCGACGGCGACCCGCCGACGGTGACCATGCTGGCGGCGTTCGCCGAAACACTGCTGCTCAGGACGGCGTGGTATGCCGTGGTCTCGTGTGCCGTGGCGTTGTAGCGCGCCATCCACCGCTCGTAGGCCACCAGCGAGAGGAGACCCACGGCCAGCCCGACGGCGAACAGCAGGCCATAGCCCACCGCCGTGCCGAGACCGCCGTTGCCCGCGTGCACGTCGCCCAGTGCGGCATCGATCGGCTCCCAGGCTGCAGACAGCACGTCCCAGACGAGGAACAGCAGGATGCCGACCGCCACCGCGTTCAACCACACGCGCAGCGACGGAAGCCGGGCGACGGAGCCGACCGATCGGCAGACCCAGCACGATCGTCCCACCAGCGATGAGACCGAGGAGCAGCGTCTTGGTCAAGGTCATGAAGTGCCTTTGCGGTCGCAACGGGAAAGGTAAGCCAACCCTAAGCGGCCATCGCGGGCGTGTCATCTGCCGGGCCGGCCCACGCCGGTCAGGAAGGCGAGCGCCACAGCGGCCGCGGGGGGGTGACCGACGGACTGGCGACCGCCTGGCGACGAACGAGTCGACCTGTAAGCCGGATCCTGTCCGATCGCTTGCGCGACCGGGGCGGCCATCCCTCTAGGGCCGGCGTTGCCGACGGCCTCAAGCGGCCTACCCGGGAGCTCGGGCGGGCAGCCCTCGAACGCTCCCTGTCTGACCTTGCTCCAGGTGGGGTTTGCCTAGCCGCCCGGGTCACCCCGGGCGCTGGTGGTCTCTTACACCACCGTTTCACCCTTACCGACGCTCGCCCGCCGGCGGTCTGTTTTCTGTGGCACTTTCCCGCGGGTCACCCCGGGTGGCTGTTAGCCACCACCCTGCCCTGCGGAGTCCGGACTTTCCTCGGCGCGACCCGAAGGTCGCGACGCGGCCGCCCGGTCGACTCGTCCGCCGTGTGCGCCACCCTAGTGCCTGCCGGCGTCGCCCCATGCGGGACGCCAAACGCATCGCCGGCAACGACGTGTGGGGCAGCCTTCTCAGGGTGAGTTCCGAGAGCTGCTCGCCGTTCACAGCTCCGGCTGAGTCGGCAGGGAACTCGGCAGCCCGAACAACGGGAAGAGCGCCTCGGTGTCGAGGAAGGCGTCGACCGCGACGATGCACCCGCCGGCAAGCTCGACGACCTGCAGAGCCCATGGCTGGTAGCCGGTCACGCAGCCCGCGCTGCGGACCGCGCGGTACTGCCCGAAGGCCGGCGAGCCGTTGGCTACCACCGGCACGAACTTCGATCCCTGGCACTCATGCCCCCGACCGGTGAGCCACGCGGTGAAGTGCTCGACGCCGCAGAGCCACATGTCGTAGGGCGGCATGGACAACCGGGCGTCCTCGTGCAGCAACGTCACGAGCGCTGCCATGTCGTAGCGCTCGAACGCGTCGACATAGCGAGCAAGCAGGGAGCGCTGACGCTCGTCCAGCGGCTCGAACGGGTCGGTCGACTCCGGGGATGCTGCCTCCAACGTCGCGTGAGCCCGCTGTAGCGCGCTGTTGACGGAGGCGACGGTGCTGCCGAGAAGCCCGGCGACCTCCGCGGCGCTCCACTGCAGCACCTCACGCAGCAGGAGGAGGACGGCACGTTGGCGAGGCGGCAGGGTCTGCAGTGCGCAGACGAACGCCAGTCGGATGGTGTCGCGGGCCACGGCCACGTCGGCGGGGTCGCCGGAGGACGAGAGGACACGGGAGTCCGGGACCGGCGCAATCCACACCAGCTGCTCCAGCGGCGGGGTCAGCACCGCGTCCGGTGTCTTGGCGGGCCCCGTGTCCATCGGCCGGGCGCGGCGCCGGCGGCTCTTCAGCATGTCCAGACAGACGTTCGTGGCGATGCTGAAGAGCCACGTCCGGACCGCTGACCGACCCTCGAACCGGCATCTGGGCCCGCCACGCACGCAGCATGGTCTCCTGCGCGGCGTCATCGGCCTCGAAGGGCGATCCCAGCATGCGGTAGCAGTAGCCGGTCAGCACCGCCCGGTGCTGCTCGAACTCGGAGTCGCGGGTGGCCTCCGGCTCGGCGGAGCGACTCTGCAGCGAAGTCGACTGGTGGGCTTCTGACATCTGGCTCACGCGCTCAGGCCGACCGGTCGGGCAGCAGGCCCGCGAGGTGGGCGCTGGCACCGAACAGACGCAACGTCGATCCGCCATCGGGCCACCACTGCACCACCTGCACCGACGCCGGCGGGAGCTCCATGCGCAACACGGAGGCAGCCGGGGCGCCCAGCGCCGACCGCACCAGCTCCTTGATAGGCGTCACGTGACTCACGACGAGCACGGTGCGACCGGCGAAACGCGAGATCACCCGGTCGCGGGCGGCGCGTACGCGCA
This sequence comes from uncultured Motilibacteraceae bacterium, assembly GCA_964236445.1. Classification (GTDB taxonomy): domain Bacteria; phylum Actinomycetota; class Actinomycetes; order Motilibacterales; family Motilibacteraceae; genus CAXSDR01. The sequence goes on from CAXSDR010000002.1 coordinate 18,555, forward strand.
CCGACACCGCATCGACGGACTCGCCGCCCCCAGGCGGGGCGACGTCGGGCGAGGCCAGCCAGGCCTGCAGCTCGCTCGGCCACTTCGCACGGACGGAGGCGAGGTCGAGGCCGTCCCAGTCCCCGAAGTCAGCTTCAGCGAAGCCGGCTTCGGTCTTCACCCCGAGGTCGAGTGACTCGGCGATGTGCGCAGCTGTCTGCTGAGCTCGGCGGAGCGGCGAAGCGACGATCCCGGCCACCGCGACGCCGAGCGGTTGGAGCAGCGCGGGCAGGGCCGATGCCGCAGCCCGGGCCTGGTCATGGCCGCGCGCGGTCAGCTCGGGGTCGACTCCGCCGCGACCGCAGAACAGCCGCGCGACCGTGTTGATAGACTCGCCGTGTCGGACGAGGACGAAGGTCGTGGGCACACCGACGTCGTCCCAGCCGATCATCTTCATCGGCGCCGCGGGCGAACCGTCGGCCTGCACCGCCGGCACGACATCCTCGGCGAGCGGACCTCTGCTCTCGTCCCACACCTCGCCACGAGCAGCGGCATCCATTGCCGCGTTCGCCAGCCGGTCGGCATCCTTATTGCGCTCGCGTGGAATCCACGTGTAGCGGACGAGGGACGGCGGGTGGGCTTCGCGCGCTGATCTCGCCAGCGGCTGCAACGCGGCGTGCTTGATCTGCCAGCGACCGCTCATCTGCTCCACGACCAGCTTCGAGTCCATGCGGACCTCGATCTCGGCTGCGGGGTCGAGCTCGTGCGCCGCACGCAGAGCGGCGACGAGCCCGGAGTATTCGGCGACGTTGTTGGTCGTGATGCCGAGCGCCGCGGCGCGTTCCACCAACACGGCGCCGGTCGCGTCACGCACGAGCGCGCCATAGCCGGACGGGCCGGGATTGCCCCGGGAACCGCCGTCGGCCTCGACGACGAACCGCGTCATGACAGGCCGGACTCGCCGGTGCGGATCAAGATGCGCGAGCACTCCTCGCAGCGGAGCACCTCGTCGGCCGCCGCTGCCTTGATGACATTCATGTCCACGGTGTTGATCTCGAGCCGACATCCGGCACAGCGACGCTGTCGCAGCTCCGCCGCACCGACGCCACCCTGAGCAGTCCGGATCTTGTCGTAGAGCACGATCAAGGGGGCGCTGATGCTCGACACCAACGCGTCGCGCGAAGCCTGTGTGGCCCACACCTCGGTGTCGATTTCCGAGGTGAGCGCGTCCCGCCGGGCGAGGACGGCGTCGAGCTCGGCCTGCTGTCTGCGCTGTGCTGCCGTGAGCGCGTCGGCCTCGGCCTGCACGGTCTCGAGCCGCTCCATGATCTCCAGCTCGACCTCCTCGAGCGCCCCCTGGCGGCGAGCCAGGGACGCGATCTCCGACTGGAGATCGACGAGCTCCTTCGACGTCAGACCCGTGCCCGCGTCGAGCCGGCCCTGATCGCGCGCGGCGCGAGAGCGTACGAGGTCCACGTCGGTGTCGGCCTTGCTCTGCTCGCGCTCCAGATCGCTCGCCGTCGTCTGCACCGCAACCGTGAGGTCGCGCAGATGGCGCAGCTCGCCCTCCATGCGGGCGATCTCGGCCAGCTCGGGCAGGGTGCGGCGGCGGTGCGCGAGCTGGGCCAGCCTCGTGTCGAACATCTGCAGCTCGAGCAGGCGCAGCTGCTCAGCGGGCTCGGCTCTCAGCGCGGGCTCCTCGGTCGAGACAACGGGAAACTACTCCGCACGCACGTGCGCCGTCCACGGATCGGTCACGATCTCGGAAGCGACGACCTCCACCGTAGTGCCGTTCGCCGACAGGGCGTCGGCCAGCAAGCCGGCCGCCACCGGCACCCAGGGCCATTCGCTCGCCCAGTGCCCCGGGTCGACGAGCGACGGCCCGCGCTCGGACAGCGCCTCGGACACCGGGTGATGTCGCAGGTCTGCTGTCACGAACACGTCGACCGCTGCTCTGCGCGCGGCACCGAGCAGCGAGTCGCCGGACCCGCCGCAGACGGCGACGGTGCTGACGACCCGGCCCGGCGGCCCGGCGGCGCGGATGCCGGCCGGCGTCGGCGGCAATGCGCCCGCGACGCGGCGTACGAAGTCGGGAAAGCTCTCGGGCGCCGCAAGCCGGCCCACCCGGCCCAGCCCTCGGGGCCCGGGCGCCGTTGCTGTCTCGGTGATGTCGATCGCCGGCTGCTCGTAGGGATGTGCCGCGCGGACCGCGGTCAGGACCGCGTCCCTGGCACTGCGAGGGAGCACCATCTCGACCCTGAGCTCGACCGTCGTCGATCGCTCGCCGACCATGCCCACCGTGGGCCGCGCGCCCGCCACGGGCTCGAACGTTCCCTCGCCCTGCCCGACGTAGGCGCAGCGCCGGTAGCTCCCCTGCGTGCCCGCACCGGCCCCCGATGCGGCATCGATCACGGCCTCAGCGCTCGCGACGGGAACGTGCACGACGAGCTTGTCCATGGCCACGTCGGGACGGGCGTCGAGCGGCGTCAGGTCGATGAGCCCCAGCGCATCGGCGAGCGCGTCGGACACTCCCGGGCGGGCGACATCGGCGTTGGTGTGCGCGACGTGCAGCGCGATGCCCGACGTGATGAGCCGGTGCACGAGCCGGCCTTTGGCCGTGGTCGCCGCGACCGACGTGGTGCCTCGCAGATAGAGCGGATGGTGCGTGAGGAGGAGGTCGAACCCCCCGCGCACAGCCTGCTCGACGACCGACTCGACGGGATCGACGGCGACCAGCACCCGGCGTACGGCGGCGTCGGGGTCCCCGCAGACGAGACCGACAGCATCCCACTCCTCGGCGCCGCGGGGGTCGTAGAGCGCCTCGACGGCGGCGGCGACATCACGCACAGCGCTCATGTGGCGACGCCAGCGACGGCCGACGGTCTGACAGGTGTGGGCCCGGACGGTCTCGAACCGCCGACCCCCTCGGTGTAAACGAGGTGCTCTACCGCTGAGCTACAGGCCCCTGACGTGGTGGACAGACTAACGGGCGGCACGGGCTCGCAGCGCTGCTTCGTAGTCGGCCACGTCGCGCGCATCGCCGGGTCCGTTGACGACCGACCAGAGCACGAGCCCGTCGCGGTCGACGAGGAAGCTGGCACGCATCGCGAAGCCGCGGGGCTCGACGAAGGCCCCGTAGCGACGCGAGACCTCGCCGTGGGGCCAGAAGTCCGAGAGCAGAGGGAAAGGCAGGTCGTTCTGCTCGGCGAAGGCACGAAGCGCTGACGTCGGGTCGCAGCAGATGCCGGCCACCTGCACACCGGCGGGCCCGGAGGCGGCCTGCAGGTCGTCGAACCCGGCCTTCAGTGCGCCGAGCTCACCGTCGCACGTGGGCGTGAAGGCGTGGGGGAAGAAGACGAGCAGGGCGGCGCCGGTCGGAGCCAGCAGCGAGGACAGGGAGACGGGCGTCCCGTGTTCGTCGTCGAGCTCGAAGTCGGGGGCCGTGTCACCGACGTGCGGGGCCTCGGTCAACGGCGTGAGGCCTTAGGTGCCACGAGCCGGGTGCCCGACCACTCGGGCGACGCGCTGACGCTGCTTGTCTGCGACAACCCGGCGGTGGGCGCCGCGTCGCCGATGTCGCTGGGCTCCACGTGGCCCGACCGACCGCTCTTGGGGGTCAGCAGCCACACGACGCCGCCGTCGGCCAGGTCGGTCAGCGAGTCCATCAGGGCATCGACGAGGTCACCGTCGTCGTCGCGCCACCAGAGCAGCACGACGTCCACCACGTCGTCGGGCTCCTCGGTGACCAGCTCGTTGCCCGTGAGGGAGGCGATCCCGAGGCGCAGGTCCTCGTCGCAGTCGTCGTCGTGCCCCAGCTCGAGCACCACCTGCCCCGGCTTGAGTCCCAACCGGCCCGCGAGAGCGCGTTGGCTCTCGGCGGACTCCGCGGACTCCGCGGTCGCGCTCACGTCTAATCCTCCAGTGCCATGCGGTGACGTCGACGGACGTCGACGCGGATGTCTGCGGCCTCGGAGCCGGGACGTGACTGGTAGTCAACGCGGTCGGCGCCTCCAGGCGCAAGCGTTGCCGAAGATTGGGGCGTGAGTCGCGCGTCAGGGGGCATGGCGACGGCATGGTGACCGCCGTGGGACGCGTCGTGCGCTGGGACGAGAGCCACGAGCGCGGAGCCGTGATCGTCGAAGGGCTGCCCGTCGAGCTGGCGGTGCCGCTGAAGGTCGTGAACGCACCCGGCGGGCGGATGCTGGAGACGGGCGAGCTCGTCGAGATCGCCTACGAGGTCGGCCCGGACGGGCACTACGTCGTGCACCGGGCCTGCCCGACCGATGAAGGCGACTGACCTCAGCCGGCCTCAACCAGCGAGGAGGCTCAGCCGCACCTGGCGCGTCGGGTTGTCCACATTCGTGTCGACGAGGACGATCGACTGCCAGGTCCCGAGCGCGAGCTCGCCGCCGATCACGGGAACCATCGCCGACGGCGCGATGAACGCCGGCAGGACGTGGTCGCGGCCATGCCCCGGCGAACCGTGCCGGTGACGCCAGCTCTCGCCTGAAGGCTGCGGCGGCAGCAGGAAGCGCAGCGCCGTGAGCAGGTCGTCGTCACTGCCGGCACCCGTCTCGAGCACCGCGACACCCGCTGTCGCGTGCGGCACCCAGATGTTGAGCAGCCCGTCCTCGTCCGCGGCCTGCTCACCCAGGAACGCCGCGCATCGCCCGGTCAGGTCGATAACGGCTTCGCGGTGGCCGGTGGACACGGTCAGCACTGTCGTACGCATGCCCGCGGCTTACCCGGTTTAGCGGCCGGGGCTCCCAGGGGGGATGATGTCGGCGTGGCTACCGACCCCAGCCGCCCGTTGGTCGGACGCCGGGAAACCCCTGGCGCCCTGACGTCACACCCCGACGTCGACCCGGGCGAGACCCAAGAATGGCTCGAATCTCTCGACGCAGTAGTCGACAACGTCGGCCCCCGTCGTGCCCGATATCTCGTGGAACGCCTCGTCGCCCACGCGCAGTCGCGCCAGGTGGGGGTGCCCGACCTGCGCTCGACCGACTTCGTCAACACCGTCGCCCCGGGCGACGAGCCCGACTACCCCGGCGATGAGGCCCTCGAGACCCGCATCACCAACATGATGCGGTGGAACGCCGCGATCATGGTGTCGCGGGCCAACCGCCCGGGCATCGGCGTCGGCGGGCACATCGCGTCCTACGCCTCCTCGGCAGTTCTCTACGAAGTCGGCTTCCAGCACTTCTTCCGGGGCAAGGACGCGCCCGGCGGTGGCGACCAGGTGTTCTTCCAGGGTCACGCCTCCCCCGGGATGTACGCCCGTGCCTTCGCCGAGGGCCGCCTCACCGAGGCTGACCTCGACTCGTTCCGTCAGGAGCTCTCGGCGGTCGAAGGCCGTGGTCTGCCCTCCTATCCGCACCCTCGCCTGATGCCCGACTTCTGGGAGTTCCCGACCGTCTCGATGGGCCTCGGCCCGATCGACTCGATCTACCAGGCCCGGTTCAACCGCTATCTGCAGGGCCGCGGGCTCAAGGACACGTCCGGCTGCCGCGTCTATGCGTTCCTCGGCGACGGGGAGATGGACGAGCCCGAGTCCCTGGGTGCCCTCGGCGTCGCCTCGCGCGAGGGGCTCGACAACCTCACCTTCATCATCAACTGCAACCTGCAACGCCTCGACGGACCCGTGCGTGGCAACGGCAAGATCGTCCAGGAGCTCGAGAGCTATTTCCGGGGCGCCGGCTGGAATGTCGTCAAGTGCCTGTGGGACCGCCAGTGGGACCCGCTCATCGGTGCCGACAGTGAAGGCGTCCTGCTCGACGCGCTCGTCGACGTCCCCGACGGGCAGTGGCAGACCTACAGCGTCGAGGGCGGTGCGCACTTCCGTGAGCACTTCTTCGGCCGCGACCCGCGTCTGGCCGCGATGGTCGAGGACCTGACCGATGACCAGCTCGCCGCGCTGGCCCGCGGTCGCGGCGGCCACGACCCGCACAAGGTCTACGCCGCCTATGCCGCCGCCAACGCCCACAAGGGTGCACCGACGGTGATCCTGGCCCAGACGGTCAAGGGCTGGACCCTGCGCAGCTTCGAGGCACGCAACGCGACGCACCAGATGAAGAAGCTCACCAAGGCCGACCTCAAGGAGTTCCGCGACCGCATCTCGATGCCGTTCGACGACGCGACGCTCGAGCAGCCGCTGCCGCCCTACTTCCGCTTCCCCGACGGCTCCCCCGAGATGCGCTACCTGCAGGAGCGGCGTGCCGCGTTGGGCGGTTCGCTGCCCAAGCGCAACGGTGAGGCGCACGACGTCCTGACGCTGCCGGGGGACGCGGCCTATGCAGACATGGCCAAAGGCTCGGGCAAGCAGCACGTGGCGACGACGATGGCGTTCGTCCGGTTGCTCAAGGACCTCATCAAGGACCCCAGCATCGGGCCCCGGTTCGCGCCGGTGATTCCCGACGAGGCGCGTACGTTCGGCATGGACTCGCTCTTCCCGACAGCGAAGATCTACTCCCCGCACGGGCAGAACTACGAAGCGGTCGACCGCGCCCTGCTGCTGTCCTACAAGGAGGCGACCAACGGTCAGCTCCTGCACGAGGGGATCACCGAGGCAGGCTCGATGGCCTCGGTCATCGCCGCCGCCACGTCCTATGCCACGCACGGCGTGTCGATGATCCCGATCTACATCTTCTACTCGATGTTCGGCTTCCAGCGCACCGGCGACCAGATGTGGAAGCTCGGCGACCAGCTCGGTCGTGGGTTCCTGCTCGGGGCCACCGCGGGGCGCACGACGCTCAACGGTGAAGGTCTGCAGCATGAGGACGGCCACAGCCCGATTCTGGCGGCGACGAACCCCGCTTGCGTGTCCTACGACCCCGCCTACGGCTTCGAGGTCGCGCAGATCGTGCGCGACGGCCTCCGCCGGATGTATGGCGAGTCACCGGAGGACGTCTTCTACTACCTCACGGTCTACAACGAGCCCTATCAGCACCCGGCGCAGCCGGAGGGCCTCGACGTCGACGGCCTGCTCAAGGGGCTCTACCGCTATGCAGCGGCACCCGAGCTGCCCGAGGCACCGCACGCGCAGCTGTTGGCCAGCGGTGTGGCGGTCCCGTGGGCGCTCGAGGCGCAGCGCATGCTCGCGGAGGACTGGGGCGTCTCCGCGGCGGTGTGGTCCGCGACCTCGTGGACCGAGCTGCGCCGCGAGGCGCTGCGCTGCGACGAGTGGAACATGGTCAACCCCGACGGGGAGGTCCGTGTCCCCTACGTCACCCGGGCCCTCGACGGCGCGGCGGGTCCCGTCGTCGCGGTGTCCGACTACGTACGCGCCCTGCCCGACGGCATCCGCCAGTGGGTTCCCGGCGACTGGGCGTCGCTCGGGACGGACGGCTACGGCCAGTCCGACACCCGGGGTGCCCTGCGTCGCCACTTCCGCATCGACCCGCCGTCGATCGTGGTCGCCACGCTGAGTCAGCTTGCACGTCGCGGCGAGGTGAAGCCCGAAGCGCCCCGCGAGGCGATCGAGCGCTACCAGCTGCTCGACATCCGGGCGGCAGGCGCGGGCAACACCATGGGCGAGAGCTAGACACCGACAAGCGCAAGGGCCGCAGCCATCTCGCTGCGGCCCTCGTCGTCTGTCCTGCGTGACAGATGTCATTGCCGCCTCGTGACGCGGTGCATGCCCGCGGCCCCCACGTCGTGAGAGATCGTCGATGCATGACGACAGCGATAGAACTCGGCGGACTGACCAAGCGCTATGGTGCCGTGACGGCCGTGGACGGCCTGGATCTGCGGATCGAACGCGGAGAGGTCGTCGCCTTCCTCGGCCCCAACGGAGCAGGCAAGTCGACCACCATCGACATGATGCTCGGCTTGTCCAGGCCCGACGCGGGCGAGGTCCGCGTCCTCGGGCAGACCCCGCAGCGCGCGGTGGCGCAGGGACGCATCGCCGCCGTTCTGCAGAGCGGTGGCCTGCTCAAGGACGTCACGGTGCGCGAGACGGTCGCCTTGACCGCCTCGCTGTTCGCGCACTCCCGTCCTGTCGGTGAGGTGCTCGAGCGTGCGGATATCACCGCCATCGGCTCGCGACGCGTGGGCAAGTGCTCCGGCGGTGAACAGCAACGCCTGCGCTTCGCGATGGCCCTGCTACCCGACCCCGAGCTGCTCGTGCTCGACGAGCCCACCACCGGCATGGACGTCGAGGGCCGTCGCGCCTTCTGGGGGGCCATCCGCGAGGACGCCTCGAACGGCCGCACGATCGTCTTCGCGACGCACTACCTCGACGAGGCCGATGCCTATGCCGATCGCATCGTGCTCGTGCGCCACGGCAAGGTCGTCGCGGACGGCACGGCCTCGCACATCAAGAGCCTCTCGCTGGGGCGTACGGTCCGGGCGACGTTGCCCGCGGCGGACGCCCACGCACTGTCCGCTCTGCCGGGCGTCGACTCCGTCGAGGTACGCGGCGACACCGTGCTCCTGCAGGCCTCGGACTCCGATGCCGTCGCGCGCCACCTGCTGACCCGGACCGCTGCGCGTGACCTCGAAGTCACCTCCCACGGCCTGGAAGACGCCTTCATCGCCCTCACCTCGGATCGGAGCTCGTCATGACCTCGGTCGGCACCACTCCCACGCAAGCCGCTGCGCCGCGCCGCGAGCCGGCCTTCGGCGGGTTCTCCGTGGGCTTCCTCGCACTGGAGATCCGCCGGATCCTGCGCAACAAGCGCAGCATGATCTTCACGCTGGTGATGCCGTCGGGCTTCTTCCTGCTCTTCGGGAACTCGGGCAGCGACAGGACGATCAGCGGCGCCGACGCCTTGGCCTACACGATGGTGAGCTTCGCGGTCTACGGCGCGATGGTGGCGTGCACGAGTGCCGGCGCCTCGGTCGCCGTGGAGCGGGCGCAGGGCTGGACGCGCCAGCTGCGGCTCACCCCGCTGCGACCGCCTGCCTACATCGCCGTGAAAATCCTCGCGGCGCTGACACTCGGTGGCATCGCCATCGTCGTCGTCGATGTGGTCGGCGCCCTGCGTGGTGTCGGCCTGCCGTGGCACGTCTGGCTGCTGACCGGGTTGGCCGCTTGGGCCGGCGCCCTCGTCTTCGCCGCGTTCGGGCTGTTCGTCGGCTATCTCGTTCCGGCGGAGAACGTGATGCAGCTCCTCGGGCCAGCGCTCGCGATCATGGCCTCGCTCGGTGGCGTGTTCATCCCGTTGCAGTACCTTCCGCACGGGATGCAGCAGCTGGCTCTGTGGCTGCCCGTCTATGGCGTCAGCGCGATCGCCCGCGCCCCCCTCACCGGCGACGCGGTCACGATCCGCGAGGTGGCTAACGTGGTGGCGTGGACGCTGATCTTCGGCGGCGGAGCGGCAAGCCTGTTCCGCCGAGACACAGCGAGGGTGTGAGGATCGTGGCCGATGCCGACGTGGACCACGACGGCCACGGCGCCGCGTGCCGCCCTGACGTGACGGCCGACCCGTTCGACGCCCCCAGCCGTATGGCGATGATCAGCGGAGCGATCTGGCTCGTCTTCCTGGCGCAGCCGCTGAGTGCGGCCTGGCACGCCGACAACGTGGTGGCACGGATCGTCGGCGTCACGGCGATTCTCGCGTTCGGTGCCGCGTACGTCGCGATCTTCCAGTGGATGCGCCAGATCCGGCGCGCCGACCTCCCCGGTCTCTCACGCCGACCGCCGCTCGCACTGGCAGGTCTGTGCCTGCTCGCAGCCCTCTCCGCGCCGTCAGCCGGGCAGCTGAGCATGACCTGCACGGTCTATGTCGCGGCCGCTTCCATGATGCTGCTCGGCAACGCCCAGCGGGTCATGGCCCTCGGCGGTCTGCTGGTGGCGGCGGTTGCCATCCCCCTGCTGGTGCCCGGTTGGACGGTGGACCTGGGCATCGTCTTCGGCACCGTTCTCGCTGCGGTCGCGGTCTTTGCGACGACCAAGGTCTTCGAGCGCAACGCCCAGCTCTCGCTGGCCTACCAAGAGATCGCGCGGCTCGCGGTGAGCGAGGAGCGAGACCGCATCAGCCGCGACCTGCACGACATCCTGGGTCACAGCCTGACCGTCATCACCGTCAAGGCCGAGCTGGCGGGCCGGTTGCTGCCTGACGATGCAGGACGAGCCGCTCACGAGATCGCCGACATCGAGCGCCTCGCTCGAGAAGCTCTGGCCGACGTGCGAAGCACGATCAGTGGTCAGCGCCAGGTCACCTTGGCTGTCGAGATAGCAAACGCACGCTCCGCGCTGTCCGGTGCCGGCATCGAGGCCGACCTCCCGTCCGCCGTGGAGGACGTCGCCGGCGAGCGGCGTGAGCTCTTCGGCTGGGTAGTTCGCGAGGGCATCACCAACGTCGTGCGGCACAGCGGCGCTGGCCGCTGCATGATCCGCGTCGACGCCGACTGCCTCGAGGTGGTCGACGACGGCCGAGGACCCGGTGCGAGTTGCGAGCACGGCGAGGGGACCGGCCTGCGTGGTCTGCGCGAACGCGTCCACCGCGCCGGGGGCAGTCTCGTCATCGCCCCCGCGACCGGGCACCGCGGCTTCGCGCTGCGCGTCGAGATGCCCACCACGCCACGGCCGGCATGACCGGGCTGCGGCTGTTGCTCGCCGATGACCAAGCACTCGTCCGGGGCGCTCTCGCAGCCCTGCTCAACCTCGAGAACGACATGAGCGTCGTCGCCGAGGTGGGTCGCGGCGACGACGTCGTGCCCGCGGCGCGACGAACGGCACCCGACGTCGCGCTGCTCGACGTGGAGATGCCCGGCCTCGACGGCATAGCCGCCACGTCGATGCTGCGGGCCGCGGTGCCGGATTGTCGGGTCCTCATCGTGACCACGTTCGGTCGCCCGGGCTATCTGCGTCGCGGCATGGAGGCCGGGGCCAGCGGGTTCGTGGTGAAGGACACTCCTGCCAGGCAGCTCGCCGACGCGGTGCGACGCGTGCATGCCGGCCTGCGTGTCGTCGACCCTGCCCTGGCCGCGGAGACCCTCGCCGCCGGCTTCACCCCCTTGACCCCGCGCGAGACCCAGACGCTTCGTGCGGCGAAGGAGGGCGGCACGGTGGCCGACATCGCCGGAACGCTGCACCTCTCGGAAGGGACCGTACGCAACCTGCTCTCCGCCGCCATTGGCAAGACGGGGGCGCGAACCCGGGCCGAAGCGGTGCGTCTCGCCGAGGAGAACGGCTGGCTGCTCGCGACATGACGCTCGGAGCCGCCGGACCCTCACGAGCCAGGCAGCCGGGAGTCCATCTCCCACACCAGGATCTCTGCGTCTGAACCGGCCGTGACCCGTTGGCCCTGCGCTGCGCGCAGTCGAGCCGCATCACCGACGGTGAGGGCGCCACTGCCCTCGAGGTCGACCTCGCCGCGCGCGACGAAGAGATGCACGAAGTCGGCATCGGGCACCGCGACGGTCTGACCCGCCTGCAGTCGGGCGACGTACAGCGCCGCACCACGCTGGTGGATCGAGATCGCGCGAGTGTCAGCATGCCGGGGCCTTCCTGACGCGACAGTGACAAGCCCGCCGCGGGCGAGCTCCTCGCTCACGTCGAGCTCCTCATAGCCCGGCACCACACCACGCTCGTCCGGCATGACCCACATCTGGACGAAGTGCACGGGGCGCCGGTGCACCTCGCCCGACACCGTCCACGAGTCGTTCTTCTCGCTGTGCGCGATGCCCGAGCCGGCGCTCATGCGCTGGGCGAGCCCAGGCTGGATGACACCGCTGTGCCCTTCGCTGTCCTGATGGACGAGCGAGCCTTCGAGCACCCAGGTGACGATCTCCATGTCACGGTGCGGATGCGTGTCGAAGCCCGCGCCGGGTGCCACCCGGTCGTCGTTGTTGACCAGGAGAAGTCCGAACCCGCCGTTGTGCGGGTCGTAGTGCGGACCGAACGAGAAGGAGTGCGCCGAGTCGAGCCAGTCGGTGCGCGTCGAGAACCGCTCGTTCGCCCGATGGACGACGACGGACGGAGTCCGCGAGGAGGTCATGCGGCTCGCCCGGTCCACGCCAGCAGCTCCTCGACCGATCGGGCGTTGACGACGGCCTCGACCGGGACGCCGCAGGCCGCCGCGCGCTCGCAGCCGAAGGGCTGCCAGTCGAGCTGGCCGGGAGCGTGGGCATCGGTGTCGATCGAGACGAGACAGCCGGCCTCGATCGCCAGCCGCAGCAGACGTTTCGGAGGGTCCAGCCGTTCGGGGCGGCAGTTGATCTCGACCGCGACCCCGTTCTCGGCGCAGGCGGCGAACACGGCGGCCGCGTCGAAGTCGGACTCGGGGCGCGTACGCCCACCCCGCCCCCCGGCGGTCACGTTGCGCCCGGTGCAGTGACCGAGGACGTCGGCGTGCGGGTTGCGCACGGCCGCCAGCATGCGCGCCGTCATCTCGGCCCGCGGCGCCCGTAGCTTCGAGTGCACGCTGGCGACGACGACGTCGAGCCGCGCGAGCAGCTCGTCTGTCTGGTCGAGGCCGCCGTCGTCGAGAATGTCCACCTCGATGCCCGTGAGGATGCGGAAAGGCGCCAGCTCGGCGTTGAGCCGGGCGACGACATCGAGCTGCTCGCGCAGGCGCTCAGCGGAAAGTCCACGCGCCACGGTCAACCGCGGCGAGTGGTCGGTCAGAGCGATGTAGTCGTGCCCGATTTCTTGAGCGGCGAGCGCCATGTCGAGAATCGGGCTGCCGCCGTCGGACCACTCGGAGTGCGTGTGCAGGTCGCCGCGCAGCGCGGACCGCAGCTCCTGGCCCCCTTCGACGACGGGCCGTCCGCCGGTGGCCTCGAGCCGGCGCAGATAGACCGGGATCTCGCCGGCGAGCGCCTCCGCTATCACCGTTGCAGTGACCTTGCCGACGCCGCGCAGGTCGGTGAGCGTCCCCACCGAGGCCCGCGTCGCCAGCTCGTCCACCGACATCGCCTCGATGACCTCCGCGGCGCCGCGGAACGCGCGTACGCGATAGGTCGGTTCGTGGGCGCGCTCCAGCAGGAAGGCGATGCGACACAGGGCTGCGATCGGCTCCATGCCCAGGACGCTAACAGCGACCCGGGTTGACGGGCTCGACAGACTGAGGGGGTGCAGAGTCGACCCACGCGCGTGTTCCTGCTCGACGACCACGAGCTCGTGCGACGCGGCTTGCGCGAGCTGTTGGAACCCGAGGCTGATCTCGAGATCGTCGGCGAGGCGGCATCGGCTGCCCAGGCGCTGGCTCGGGTGCCCGCGCTCAAGCCCGACGTCGCCGTGCTCGACGCCAGGCTCGGTGACGGCTCCGGCATCGACGTCTGCCGCGAGCTGCGTTCCGCGATTCCCGACCTGGCCGTCATCATTCTCACGTCGTTCGCCGACGAGGACGCTTTGTTCGCCGCGATCATGGCGGGCGCATCCGGCTATGTGCTCAAGGACGTGCATGGTGACGACCTCGTCAACGCCATCCGCAGCGTCGCCGCCGGCAACTCGCTGCTCGATCCCGCCGTCACGCGCAAGGTGCTCGAACGCATCCGCAACGGCAAGCCCAAGGATGCGGCGCTGGGCAGCCTCGGCGAGCAGGAGCGGCGGGTCCTCGACCTCATCGGTGAAGGCTTGACGAACCGGCAGATCGCCGAGCAGATGTTCCTGTCCGAGAAGACGGTGAAGAACTACGTCAGTGCCGTCTTCTCGAAGCTCGGCCTGCAACGCCGCACACAGGCTGCCGTCTACGCGTCCAAGCTGCGGGGCTGACGTCCTCTCTCCACGGGACCTTCGCCCCTGACGAATGCTGGCCTCAGCAGCGACCATCGAGTCATGAAGGTGAACCTGCTCGCTGAGCTGACGCGCGCGGAGTGCATGGCATTGCTGCGCACCGTGCCGATCGGGCGAGCCGTCTACACCGACGAAGCGCTTCCCGTGTGCTCGCCGGTCGCCTTCATCGTCGACGGTTCCAGCCTCGTGTTCCGTACGCGAGAAGGCTCGCGCATCGCGAGCTCCGTGCTCGACGCCGTCATCGCGTTCGAGGCGGACGACTACGACGCGACGACCCACGCCGGGTGGAGCGTCCTGGTGACGGGGACGGCCACCGTCGTTCGCGACAGCGCGACCATCGCGCGCCTGGAAGACACCTCGCCTCCGCCGTGGGTCGTCGAGCGGACCTGCTGGATCAGGATCGTGCCGACGCTCGTGCGCGGACATCACCTGCTCCGGGACCCCCAACCGCTCGCGGCGTCAGACCGGGTCGGGTCCTGACCCCACCCGCTCGAGCGGAACTCGCCAGGTCAGCCGGGTCCCTGGCCCGTCGGCACGGCGACCGACCTCGAAAGACCCACCCGCGAGCTGCGCCCTCGCCGCCATGTTGCTGAGCCCGCTGCGTCGGCCACCGGGCTCGATCCCGCTGCCGTCGTCGAGAACTGCCACCGACAGCCCGTCATCGCTCACCACGACCTCGACGCGCGCGGCGGCTGCACCGGCGTGCCGGGCAGCATTGGCGAGTCCCTCCCGCACGACGGCGACGACGTCCTCGTGCAGCGACTCGGGGACACGTTCGGTGGGCCCCGTCACCTCGAGCTCGGGCGCGAACCCCAGCGACCCCTCGGCGGCCGCCGCGACTGCTTCGAGGTCGGTGTCGAGGTCGCCCTCGCCGGGGCGCCGGTGCAGGCGGAAGATCGTGCGCCGGATGTCCTTGACCGTCGCGTCGAGATCGTCGACGACACGCGCCGAGCGGCGAGAGCGTTCGTCCTCGGAGAGCGTCGACCGCGAGAGTCCCCGCAGGGAGAGCCCGGCCGCGAACAGCCGTTGCACCACCGAGTCGTGCAGGTCGCGTGCGATGCGGTCGCGGTCTTCATAGACGGCGATCCGGGCGCGGTCGCTCTGGGCACGACCGAGGGCCAGGGCCAGGGCAGCCTGCTCGGCAAAGCCGGCGATCATGCGCATCTCCTGGTCGTCCACCCCGTGCCTGTGCTCGCGGGCCCAGGCGACGAGAAGGGCCCCACGAGCCGCGGGCTCAGGATCGAGCGGGGCGAGGATCACGCGTCGCAGGGAAGGTCCCAGAACGGGCACGGTGCCCGACAGCAGCGGTGCCCCGGTGCGGAGCATCTCGGCGAACGGCCCCGCCACGGGCACGAGGGCGTCCTGCAGCTGCGCGGCGTTGGCGCCGTCCACCACCTCGATGATCAGCTCACCGTCATCGGAGGGAAGCAGCACAGCCGCCACGTCCGCGTCAGCGGTCTCACGGGCGAGCCGTGCGACCAGGGCGAGCACCTCGGCGCGACCCCCACGACGGAGCAGCGTCGTCGTGATGGTGGCCGCCGCCTCGAGCCACCGGTGGCGCCGTTCACTCTGCGCAAACAAGCGCGCCTTGTCGACAGCCGTCCCGGCGACGAGGGCGAGGGCTCCGACGACGTTCTCGTCCTCCTGGGTGAAGCTCCCGCCGCCACGCTTCTCCGACAGATAGAGGTTGCCGAACACGTTGCCTCCCACCCGCACGGGGACGCCGAGAAAGGTGTGCATCGGAGGGTGATGGGGCGGAAAGCCGTGCGATCTGGGGTGCTGGGCGATGTCGTCCATGCGCAGGGGACGCGGCTCGTCGATGAGCACGCCGAGAACGCCATGCCCGCGCGGCAGGTCACCGATCGCCTCGCGCTGGGCGTCGGTCAGGCCATGGGTCACGAACTCGACGAGACCGCCGGAGCTCCGCTGGTCACCGATGACGCCGAGGGCGCCGTACTCCGCGTCGGCAAGAGTGCACGCCGCAGCCACGATGCGCTGGAGCACGGCCGGCAGGTCGAGGTCGGCGGTCACGGCGACGACGGCCTCGAGCAGGGCGCGTACGCGCGTGTGCTCCGCGTTCGCCGCACCTGCCCGCAGGCGGAGCGCCGCGAGCAGGTCGTCGAGGTCCAGGCTGCCTGCGCCTGAGGGGACTGCGGACGCAGGGTCATCCATGCCGTGAGACTAGACGCGGGTCTAGGAGTCGGTATGGCCAACCGTTCGGCCGGTCGTCTCCCGGGCATGGACCACGACCCAGAGGGGACGCTGCGTGTCGTCCGCCCAGGGCTCCAGACCGGAGGCGTCGAGGCGTGCGAGGTGGTGCGCGTCCGAGACCGCGTCGGCCCATCCCTTGACGACGACGCTGCTCCCCTGACGACCCGACTCGTCGAGATCGTCGACCTCGAACGTGACGTTGTCGAACTGCGTCGCGGGAACCAGCTTTGTGCCACCGGTGGTGCGAAAAGCGATGTCGCTGCCGTCGACGACGTAGTTGACCGGAAACACCTCGATCACCCCGCCGAGAACGAAGGCGAAGCGACCGACATCGAGGGAGCGGAGCAGCTGAGCACACTGCTCCGCATCCAGCTCCCGAACTGACCTCGGGCTCACCTAGATCAGCCACCGGTTCTTGGTGACGACGGGCAGGTGTGCCCAGCGGCGCCCGAGGCCCCAGGTGCTGCCGGCATAGGCAAGGGCACAGAGAACCATCACGAGGGCGTACTCCACGTGGTAGTCGAGGATCGGGTCGGAAGATCCGCTCGGAGCGCCGCCGGTGGCGGTGCGTGCCAACGGCCATTCCGCTGCCCACATCATGGCCATCAGGATGCTGCCGCCGACCGCTGTGAGGCGCAGGCCGATGCCGAGCACGAGCGCGACGCCGATGCCGAGCAGCCCGAGCATGAAACCGAGGTCCGCCCACCACGTGCCGGCGATGGAGTGGAAGGCACCCTGGAACGGACCGACGTCGACGTGGCTGAGGAAGCCCTTGGTCGGTGACCCACCGTTGACCCAGCTCTTGGCACTGGCGGTGGAGTAGCGCAGGCCGAAGGTCTTGTCGGCGAAGGCCCAGAGGAACACACCGCCCGTGGCGATGCGGACGACCGCAAGCGCCTTGGCGCCCGTCGACGTCAGCATCGATCCGGCCGGAACGCTGTCGACCAGTGCCGCAGCCGCGCGGTGGGATCCGCGGTCGTGAACTCTGTCTGTGGTCATGAAGTCCTCCTGGTTGTGTGCCTTCAGCCTCGTCGCACGCCCGGGCGTCGACAGGAGTGCAAGGTCCTTCTTCGGAGATGACCAAAGTCCTGTTTTGGTCCGAGCGGATGTCGGCACCGTCACGTCCCTGATGTGGCACTCGTCATAACGACCGGAGACCGTTCTGCGGGACATTGGTCCTGCTATCCACAGACCTCGTCCTCCTGTCGAGCCAGGGGTCGGCCCGCCAGAGTGGGTCATGGCGAGGACGGGCCGCGCCGAGGAGGGTTCGATGAAGAAGAGAACGGGTGTGACCGGCACGCTCCTGGGCATCGGTGCGGTTCTGCTCACGGCAGACCCCGCGTCGGCGCACGAGCGGTGGTTCGTCGATCGACACTATGCGACCGACTGGTCCTTCGCGGCTCGGCCGCTCTCGCTCGCACTCCTGTCCGTGATGGTCGTCGTGACGCTGGTCTGGCGCAAGGTCGCGATGGCGCTACCCAGCCCGGAGCTCGCGGTCCTTCGACCGCTGAGCCGTCTCACGCCGTACGTCCCGCGCCTGATCGGCATCCATCTCGGCGTCGCGCTGCTGGCCCTGGCGGCCCGCGGCTACTTCCTCTCCCCCTCGCTGGAGTTGCACGACGTGCCCGGCTCGTCCTTCGCCGCAGTCGTCGAGGGCGCCGTGGGCGTCTGGCTGATCATCGGGATCCGCGTGCGCGGTGCAGCCCTGGCCGTCATCGCGATGGGCCCAGCGCTCTTTCTCGGAGCCGGCCCGGTCGCCCTGCTCGAGAACGCCGCACTGCTCGGTGTCGCCGTCTTCCTTCTGATCGCACCGCCGTGCGACGAAGCCGTGCACGGCCGGGTCGACTATCCCGCGACGCGGCTCCTGCCCGCTCTGCTCGCGCTGCGCATCGGCGCCGCGACGACGTTGGTCGCGCTCGCCTTCAGTGAGAAGTTCTCGAATCCCGCTATGGCGCACGCCGTCCTCGACCGCTATCCGACATTGAACATCTTCGCCACCATCGGGCTGCCCGTCAGCGACGGCAGCTTCATCGCGATCGCCGGAGCGATCGAGGTGCTCTTCGGTCTGCTCGTGCTGTCAGGCGCGCTTCCCCAGGTGGCCGTCATCGTCGCGGCAGTGCCGTTCAACCTCACCTTGCTCCTGTTCGGCGCCACCGAGCTGATCGGGCACCTACCCGTCTACGGAATCTTCCTCACCCTGCTGGTCTACGGCAGCGACCCCCGCACGTCTCGCCTCGTCCGCTCGATGACCACACCCGCCTTACACCTCGACCATGCTGATCTGAACCCACCCGTCTATCCGGCCTGGAACACGGCTCTCGGACGAGAAGGAGCCACCCGATGACCACCGACCTTGCAGCGCAAGAGCTGTCCGTGACCGACGACCTCGGTGCGACGATCGACGCACTACGCACGATCGACGAGAAAGAGCTCCGCTCCGTGGACGCCTGGTGGCGAGCCAACAACTACCTGACGATCGGGCAGATCTATCTCGGCAGGAACCCGCTCATGCGGGAGCCGCTGTCGAACGACGACATCAAGCCGCGGCTGCTCGGACACTGGGGAACGAGCCCCGGACTGTCGTTCATCTATGCGCACATGTCGCGCATCATCCGGCACACCGGGCAACAGGTGCTCTATCTGGCCGGGCCGGGCCACGGCGGACCCGCTCTCGTCGCCGCCGGCTATCTCGAGGGCACCTACTCCGAGATCTATCCCACGGTCTCGCAGGACACCGAAGGCATGCGCCGGCTGTTCCGCCAGTTCTCCAGCCCGGGTGGGATTCCGTCCCACGTCTCCGTCACGACGCCGGGATCGGTGCACGAGGGCGGCGAGCTGGGCTATGTGCTCATGCACGCCTTCGGTGCCGTGATGGACAACCCCGACCTCATCGCGCTCGCGGTCGTCGGTGACGGCGAAGCCGAGACGGGTCCCCTCGAGGGGTCCTGGAAGGGTGTCTCCTTCATCAACGCCAAGCGGGACGGCGCGGTGCTGCCTGTGCTGCACCTCAACGGGGCCAAGATCTCCGGCCCGACGGTTCTCGCACGCAAGGACCCCGCCGAGGTGAGATCCCTCTTCGAGGGCCACGGTTATGAGGTCTTCGAGGTCGAGGGCGACGACCTTCCCGGCATGCACCACCGGTTTGCCGATGCCCTGGTCACGGCCTGGGGGCGCATCCGGACCATCCAGCAGCAGGCCAGAGCGACCGACGCCGACCTCGATCGCCCTCGCTGGCCGATGATCGTGCTTCGCTCACCCAAGGGCTGGACCGGACCCGACGTCGTCGACGGTGTCCAGATCTCCGGCACCTTCCGGGCGCACCAGGTCCCCCTGTCCAACGTGCGCGACAACCCCGCACATCTTGCGCTGCTCGACACCTGGCTGCGCTCCTACCGCCCCGAAGAGCTGTTCGACGAGAACGGTGCCCCGACCGCGCTCGTCCGCGCGGCGAACCCCACCGGGGACCTGCGCATGAGCGCGACCCCCCACGGCAATGGCGGCGTGCTCACCGAGCCACTGGTCCTTCGTGACTTCCGCAGCTATGCCATCGACGTTCCCGAGCCGGCGAAGACGCGCGCCGAGTCGACCCGCGCGCTCGGTTCGATGATTCGGGACATCTACGAAGACAACCCCCACAACTTCCGCTTGTTCTGTCCCGACGAGACCAACAGCAACCGCCTCGGCGCGGTGTTCGAGGCGTCGGACCGGATGCTCGCCGAGCGCATCGAGCCCAGCGACTCCGGTGTCTCGCACGACGGCCGCGTCATGGAGGTGCTCTCGGAGCACAACTGCCACGGCTGGCTGGAGGGATACAACCTCACCGGTCGGCACGGCATGTTCGCGACGTACGAGGCTTTCGCGATGGTCAGCGCCTCTCAGACCATCCAGCACAGCAAGTGGCTGGAGGAAGGACGGGCGCTCCCGTGGCGGGCACCCGTCCCGAGCCTGAACATCCTGCTCACCTCGACTGCGTGGCGCAACGACCACAACGGCTTCTCGCACCAGGGTCCGGGACTCATCCAGAACGTCATCACCCAGCGGGGCGCGGTGTCGCGCGTCTATCTGCCGCCGGACCAGAACTGCCTGGTATCGGTTGCGGACCACTGCTTCCAGTCACGTTCCTACGTCAACCTGATCGTGATCGACAAGCAACCTCAGCTGCAGTGGCTCTCGATCGACGAAGCCGTCGCGCACTGCACGATGGGTGCCGGCATCTGGCAGTGGGCCGGCACGGACGACGGCAAGACCGAACCCGACATCGTGCTTGCGTGCGCCGGTGACGTCGTGACGATGGAAACCGTGGCCGCAGCCGGAATCCTGCGCGAGAGACTGCCCGATCTCAACGTGCGCGTGGTCAACGTCGTCGACCTCATGGCGCTCTCGCGCGCCAAGGACCACCCGCACGGGATGGCCGAGACGTTCTTCCGCGAGCTGTTCACCGATTCGGTGGATGTCGTCTTCTCCTTCCACGGCTACCCCGGCGCGATCCACCAGCTCGTGCACGGCCGGCCTGACGCCGATCGCTTCCGGGTGCGCGGGTTCATCGAGGAAGGCACCACCACGACTCCGTTCGACATGGTGGTGCGCAACAAGGCCTCGCGCTATCACCTCGTCATCGACGCCATCAACAACGCCCGACGCACACCGCACGGCGCCACAGAGCTCAAGGCATGGTGCGAGTCCAAGCTGGCGGAGCACCGCGCGTACGTCGTGGAGCACCTGGAGGACATGCCCGAGGTGCGCGACTGGGTGCTGGGCGACTGGGCAGCGAAGGGCTGACATGTCGAGCGCGTTCGACGGGATCCAGCGGCTGGAACGCCACGAGAGCCTGCACCTGCTGCGCAGCCTGGCCGTCGATGGCGACGGCGTCGGGCGGGTGGCCTATGTCAAGGACGGCCGTCCGGTGCTGCGCCCGGTGACCTACGCCGTCGGCGAGACCGGCGTCATGATCTGCACTCATGAACGATCCGGACTCATCGGCGCCGTCGGCACCGTCGTCAGCTTCGAGGTGGACGAGCTCGAACCGGCGCTGCATGCCGGTTGGAGCGTGATCGTCACAGGGGTCCTCGAGCCGGCGACGGCAGTCGAGGCGCCAGCCGCTTCTTGGGCGGCCGGTCGCCGGACCACGTCCTTGCGCATCGCGCTGGACGTGGTCACGGGCGTGCGCATCGTGCCCCCGCCGGGAGGCGTCGAACCGTCGGCCGGCGGTGCCCGTCGGCTTGTGGGCCCTCGACAAAACCAGCAGTAGGATTCGGCCATGTCGCCGCGAGCCGCGCGTCCGTCGAGAGAGAGCGCGAGCACGGCCCGGCGGTTGGACCGTCAGCTCGGAGCGCTCACGACCGCGGCGACGAACCGCATGGAGCAGGAGTTCCCGTGGTACCGCGCGATGCCGGCAGACAACCGCTCGTGGGTCAACCTTGTGGCCCAGGCGGGAATCGCGGCGTTCGTCGAATGGCTGCGCGATCCGCGCGCGGACGTTGCGGTCAGTGCAGACGTGTTCGGGACGGCGCCGCGCGAGCTCGCCCGCACGGTGTCGCTGCAGCAGACGGTCGAGCTCGTGCGCACCACCATCGCCGTGGTCGAGGAGCGCATCGACGAGCTGGCCGCACCGGGTGAGGCCGCTTCCCTGCGCGAGGCGGCGCTGCTCTACTCCCGCGAGGTGGCCTTTGCGGCGGCGAAGGTCTATGCCGAGGCGGCAGAAGCGCGAGGTGCCTGGGACCAGCGGCTCGAGGCGCTCGTCGTGGACGCACTGCTGCGGGGTGAGGCCGACGAGGCGGTGCGCACCCGAGCAGCAGCACTGGGGTGGAACGCCGGCGATGCGGCAGCAGTCGTAGTTGGCCGTGCCCCCGCCGGCAACCCCGACGTCGTCGTGGACGAGGTGCGACGGGCCGCGCGCGCGACCGGCGCCGATGCCCTAGCCGGCGTGCAGGGGGACAGGCTGGTGGTGGTCCTGGATGCGGCGGCCACCGACATCAGCGTGCTCGTCCGCCACCTGCTCCCCGTCTTCGGTGAGGGCCCGGTGGTGATCGGTCCCGTGGTGCCCGACCTGCTCGCGGCCGGGCGGTCGGCGCGAGCGGCGGTGTCAGGCCTGCGCGCGGCCCCGGCATGGCCCGGCGCGCCGCGACCTGTCCTGGCCGAGGACCTGCTGCCCGAGCGGGCCCTCAGTGGTGACGACGACGCACGCCGCGCTCTCATCGACGAGGTGCACCGGCCCCTCGCGGCTGCCGGCGCGACGCTGTCGGACACGCTGGCGACCTACCTGGAGCAGGCCGGCTCGCTCGAAGGTGCCGCGCGCATGCTGTTCGTGCATCCCAACACGGTGCGCTACCGCCTGCGCCGTGTCGCCGACGTCACGGGCTACACCCCCAGCCAGCCGCGTCACGCCTTCACGTTGCATGTCGCGATGGCCCTCGGACGCCTCGACGACGCCTGGCACTGACACCACTGCATCGGGACGGATATGTGGGAACCCTCCAAAGGTGACGGCCGCATTCCGTCCGGAAGAACACCGGGTGGCGACTCGGTGACGGGCAGCCTGGACACGTGCTCGTACTCGTCGCTCCCGGCCAAGGAGCCCAGGCTCCCGGATTTCTCACCCCGTGGCTCGACCTTCCCGGGTTTGCCGACCGGCTGGAGTGGCTCTCCACGGTGACCGGTCTCGACCTGGTTCGCTTCGGCACCACCGCGACCGCCGAGGAGATCCGCGACACCGCCGTCGCGCAGCCGCTCATCGTGGGAGCGGGGCTCGTGAGCCTGCTCTCGCTGTTCCCCCGTCCGTCCGACGCCTATCGCTTCATCGGCCTGGGCGCCGGTCACAGCGTGGGGGAGATCACCGCCCTCGTCGGTGCCGGGGTGCTCAGCGCCGAGGCCGGGATGGTGCTGGTGCGCGAACGCGGCAACGCGATGGCAGCCGCTGCCGCGCTGTCGAAGACCACGATGATCGCGGTGCTGGGCGGCGACCGTGAGGAGGTGCTGGCGGCGCTCGTGAGGACCGGAATGACTGCGGCCAACGACAACGGCGGCGGCCAGATCGTGGCGGCGGGCACGGTGGAGCAGGCGACCGCTCTGCGTGACTCGCCGCCGGCCAAGGCGCGCCTGCTCCCCCTGTCCGTCGCCGGTGCCTTCCACACATCGCACATGGCGTCGGCCGTCGGTGTGCTCGGTCGACACGCACGTGCCATCACGACGCACGACCCGCGTACGCCGCTGCTGTCCAACCGTGACGGTCAGCGCGTCAGGTCCGGACGTGATGCCCTCGCCCGCCTCGTGACCCAGGTCGCCAACCCGGTGCGGTGGGACCTCTGCATGACGACGATGCGAGAGATGGGAGTCACCGGCCTGATCGAGCTGCCACCGGCCGGCACGCTCGCCGGGCTGGCCAAGCGCTCGCTGCCCGGTGTGGAGGTGCTGGCGCTGAAGACGCCGGACGACCTCGAGAAGGCCCAGAGCATGGTCGCGGAGCACGGCGGGGAACGCGCCGCTGCGCTCGCCGTCGACGGGTCTGCCACGGTGTATGCGTGAGTGACCTGACGCTGCCCCGACCCGCCGCCGGTGCCCGACTCGTCTCCGTGGGCACCTACCGCCCGCGCCGCATCGTCACCAACGCCGAGATCTCCACCATGGTCGACACCACCGACGAGTGGATCCGACAGCGCAGCGGCATCCGAGAACGCCGGTGGGCCGGCGCTGACGAGAGTCTGCTCGTCATGGCGACGGCAGCCGGCCGCCAGGCGCTGGAGCGCGCGGGACTGACCGGCGCTGACGTGGACCTGCTGCTCGTCACCACGATGACCGGCTTGTCGGCGACCCCCACCATCGCCAACCTGCTCCAAGCCGAGCTCGGCACCCGCGGCGGTGCCCTCGAGGCCAACTCTGCGTGCGCGGGCTTCACCTACGCGCTGGGCATCGCGAACGACAGCATCCGTGCCGGCAGCACCACCACGGCGCTCATCGTCGGTGTCGAGCGCATGACCGACCTGCTCGACCTGTCCGACCGCTCCACCATGTTCCTGTTCGCCGACGGCGCGGGTGCCGTCGTCGTACAGCGCAGCGAGGAGCCCGGCATCGGCCCCGTCGTCTGGGGCTCCTGGGGGGAGCAGGCGGCCGCCCTCGACACCTTTCCGACAGTCTCGGACCTGGCCGCGGGGCGCAGCGACGACCGCCCCGTCCTGCGGATGCAGGGCCAGACGGTGTTCCGCTGGGCGGTGACCGAGATGCCACGCATCTGCCAGGCCGCCCTCGACGCGGCGGGCGTCAAGGTCGAGCAGCTCGGCGCGTTCATCCCGCACCAGGCCAACACCCGCATCCTCGACGCGATGGCGCGCGGCCTGCGCCTGCCCGAGCACGTGGTGATCGCCGACGACGTACGCACCGCAGGCAACACCTCGGCCGCATCGATTCCCCTGGCCATGGATGCCCTGTTGCAGGAGGGCCGTGCCAAGCCGGGCGACCTCGCGCTGCTGCTCGGTTTCGGCGGCGGGCTTTCCCACGCGGCCCAGGTGGTCGTGCTGCCACCGACCTGAGCCGCACGCCTCACCCTGTAGAAATGAGCCCGTATCCGTATCACCCAAGAGAGAGCGAGGAGCGTCGCATGGCGCACACCGAGCAGGAGGTCCTTTCGGGCCTGGCCGAGCTGGTCAACGACGAGACCGGTCTGCCCCAGGACCAGGTCCAGCTCGACAAGTCCTTCACCGACGACCTCGACATCGACTCGCTGTCGATGATGACCATCGTGGTCAACGCGGAGGAGAAGTTCGGCGTTCGCATCCCCGACGACGAGGTCAAGGACCTCAAGACGGTTCGCAACGCGGTGGACTACATCGTCAAGCACGGCTAGGAAGCACGCCCATGAGCAGCACCGCACCCGAGCGCACCGTCGTCGTCACCGGCCTCGGCGCCACCACCCCCTTGGGTGGGAACGTGGATTCGACCTGGGCGGCTCTTCTTGCCGGCCGGTCGGGCGTCGCGACCCTTCCCTATGAGTGGGTCCAGCGCTTCGAGCTGGGAGTGCACATCGGTGCGGTGCTTGCCGTGGAGCCGAGCGAGATCCTCTCCCGCCCGGAGTGCAAGCGAAACGACCGATCAGGTCAGATGGCGCTGATCGCGTCCCGCGAGGCCTGGCGTGACGCCACGCGGGACGTCCCGCTCGATGTCGACGGTGACCGGCTCGGCGTCGCGATGGCGTCGGGCATCGGCGGGGTCACGACACTGCTGGCGGCCTACGACACGTTGCTGGAGAAGGGCGCATCACGCATCCTGCCGATGACGGTGCCGATGCTGATGCCCAACGGGCCGGCTGCGTCGGTGGGTCTCGACCTCGGCGCCCGTGCGGGGGTCCATACCCCGGTCAGCGCGTGTGCCTCGGGCGCCGAAGCGATCTGCTACGGCATCGAGATGATCCGCTCCGGGCGAGCCGACGTCGTCGTAGCCGGTGGCACCGAAGCCGCGATCCATCCGCTGCCGATGGCCGGCTTCGCTGCCATGCGCGCGATGTCGACGCGCAACGACGAGCCGCAGCGGGCCTCGCGTCCGTTCGACAAGGGCCGCGACGGCTTCGTCCTCGGTGAGGGCGCCGGCGTCCTGGTGCTCGAGTCCGCCGAGCACGCCGAAGCACGCGGCGCGACCGTCTATGCCGAGATCGCGGGCTATGGCATCACCTCGGACGGCTACCACATCGCGGCTCCCGATCCCGAGGGCCGCGGCGTCATCCGTGCCGTACGCGCTGCGCTCGCCGACGCCGGCGTCAGCCCCGATGAGATCGACCACATCAACCCGCACGCGACGTCGACTCCGGTGGGCGACGTCGCCGAGTTCATCGCGTTGCGCGCCGTGATGGGTGACGACCGGGTCTCGCGGATTCCTGTCTCGGCCACCAAGTCGATGACCGGGCACCTGCTGGGCGCGGCCGGAGCGGTCGAGTCCGTGGCCACGATCCTGGCTCTGCGCGACCGGCTGGCCCCCCCGACGATCAACCTGGAAGACCCCGACGACGACGTCTCCTTCGATATCGTCCGCGGTGAGCCTCGACCGCTGAGGGCGACCGGCGGGCTCACGGCCCTCAACAACAGCTTCGGCTTCGGCGGCCACAACACGGCACTGGTCATCCGCACGCGCTGAGACCGTCGGCGCTGCCGACAGCGAGTTCCCCGCCCGGTCCTGAGCTCAGGCGTCCAGGCCGTCCGCAGCCGCACGCAACGCCGCGATGTCGAGCTTCGTCATGGCGAGCATCGCCCGGGTCGCTCGTGCGGCACGCCGGGCATCGGTGTCGCCCATGAGCTCGCCCAGCTCCGTCGGCACGACCTGCCATGACAGGCCGTACCTGTCCTTGAGCCAGCCACACTGGCTCTCGGCCCCACCCTCGACCAGCCGCTCCCAGAAGTAGTCGACCTCGCCCTGGTCGGCGCAGTCGATCTGCAGCGAGACCGCTTCGCTGAACGTGAAGTGCGGACCGCCGTTGATTCCCACGAAGCGCTGGCCCCCCAGCTCGAACTCCACGGCCACGACGGTGCCGACGGGCCCCGGACCGGCGTCGGTGTAGCGGAGCACCTTCACGATGCGCGAGTTCTCGAACACCGAGACGTAGAACGCCGCGGCCTCCTCCGCCTCGGTGTCGAACCACAGGTTGGGCACGATCTTCGTCTTCATGGCGATGTCCTCTCCCGATGGGCTCCCACGAACACATGCTGCAACCGAGACCGGAATAGCGCCAGAAACTACCTGACGCCTTGCGACGCGCGGCCACCGTGCGAGGGCTGTCGGCCGCAGCCGCGAGCGGCTCGCTTAACGTCACACCATGGTCAGCAGCGAGGACATACGCCCGGCAAGTCCGACGGACTACGACGCCATCGTCGGCGTTGCCGACATCTGGTGGGGACGCGACGTCACGGCGACGCTGCCCCGGCTCTTCCTCGACCATTTCGCGACATCGAGCCTCGTTGCCGAGGACGGTGAGGGGCTGGCCGGGTTCCTCGTCGGTCTCGACTCGTCCGCGCTGCCCCACGTGGGCTACATCCACTTCGCCGGCGTGCGCCCCGACCGGCGGCGCGATGGGCTCGCCCGCAGGCTGTATGCGGACTTCACCGACCGTGCGCGGATGCTCGGATGTCGCGAGGTGCGGGCCATCACGAGTCCCATGAACGCCGCATCCATCGGCTTTCATCGTGCGCTCGGTTTCGAGGTGAGTGAGCCGGTTCCCGACTACAACGGCCCTGGCCGCGCCATGGTGACCTTCCGTCTGCCGCTCACGCCGCCGTCGTCGTGAAAGTCGCTCATCGCCGGCTGAGTCACGTGCGCTCGACCACCGATTGGCCGCCGACCTCGCCTTGCGCGGGCACGAGCTGGTCGTGCTGAGCAGGCAGCCGCACGACGTGCGAGGTCCTGGCACGGGCGGGCCTCGTGGCCGACTCGCTGGCGCGACGCGTCAGCCGGTGGCCTGGTGCAGCCAACGGACGGGCGCGCCTTCGCCAGCCGAGCGGAATACCTCGAGCTCGTCGTCCCACGCTGTGCCTAGCAGCTGATGGATGGCCACGTCGAGCGGAAGGCTCCCCGCCATGGCCACGCGCAAGCGCTCCTCGCTCACGAGCACGTCACCGTGGCGGCCCATCGGCGCGCTGAACATCGCGAGCGCAGGCGTCCAGGCATAGCGCTCACCGTCGGCGTGGGCGCTGGGATCCTCGGTGACCTCGAACCGGATGACGCGGCAGGCGCGCAGCGCGGAGGCGAGCTTGGCACCGCTGCCGGGCTCTGCCGTCCATGACAGCTCGGCGCGCATGAGACCTGGGGCCGCCGGCTGGGGGGCCCAGGTGAGGTCGGCGCGTACGCCCAGCACGCCGGCGACGGCCCATTCGACATGGGGGCACACCGCTGCCGGCGAGGAATGCACGAGCACGACGCCGCGCGTGAGCGCAGACGCCGTGAGGCGGAGCGGGCCGTCAACCATCAGTTCCTCCAGGCAGGTCGATGAACGCCTTCCCCAGCGACTCGACCGACGGAGGTCCGATGATGTGGACCCTTGCAGGGACATCATGCCCCACAATTGGCTAGACGCACTAGGGCTGAAGTCCCGGGTCCTAACTGCCGATGTGGTGGCGTCGGCCCGCACAAAGGCAGCGGTCGCCGGCTCGTCGGGATCTCGGGAGGAGGCACGCACCGTGGAAGACCCCGAGCTGCTGCTCGCCGAGGCCTACGACGAGGGATTCGTCAGCGAGGTGATCCGTCCCGCGGCGATCGTGCCTGAGCACTCGGCCCGCGCTGTGCTCGTCGAGCTCGCCCTGCGCGACGTCCAGAACGGCGGGCCGTGGCGGTCCGAGCCGACGTTGTGGAGCCGCTACGACCGGCCGTGGGCGGGCCCGGGATCGCCCGGCGACGCTCAGCTCATCGGCACCATCCAGGTGGCCTACGGCACGCCGACGCGCTACGAGATCACGATCTACCGCGTGAGCATCACGCGTCAGGCCACCGAAGACGGCTGGACCGTCGAGAACCTCTGCGACGAGGCGCTCGGCTTCGGCGGCCTCGATCTCGCGCGATGCCCCCGCGCGGCGTTGCTCGCGGTGCCCCGTCCCTTCCAGTTCTAGGGCAGCCGGGCGAACCACACGAGTGAGGCGAGCGCGGCCAGCAGTGCCACGAGCAGGCCCGCGCCGATGAACCGGTCCGACACCTCGCGCAGCTCCTTGCGGTAGCCCACCGACTGGCCGATGTCGTTGTAGGCCCGACTCAGCTGAGACCTCGACTCGGCGGTGTAGGCATGGCCGCCTGTCGCTTCGGCAAGCGCTTTGAGCTGATCGACATCGACCGGGACCGGGATGCGCTCGCCCTGCAGGGTCACCACACCGTCCGCGGTGCCGTAGGCGATCGTCGACACGGGCACGCCTGCCTTCGTGGCCGCTGCGGCCGCCACGTCCGGCGTACGCCCCACGGTGTTGGTGCCGTCGGACATCAGGACGATGCGCGCAGGCGGCCGCTTGCCGCCCGTGCCCAGACTGGCGCCGTCGATCGAGGCCAGCGACGCGAAGACGGCCTCGCCGATCGCGGTGCTCGGGCCGAGCTGCAAGGCGTCGATGCCGGCCTTGAGCGCGGCATGGTCCACCGTCGGTGCCACGACAACGCTCGCTGAGCCGTTGAAGGCGACGAGCCCGACGTTGAACGTCTTGGGAAGCTCGTCGACGAACGACGTGGCGGCCTCCTTGGCACCTGCCAGTCGCGACGGCGAGACGTCGTCGGCCTCCATCGACAGTGACGTGTCGATGGCGACGACGACCGTGGCCTCCTCGCGAGGCACCCGGGTCGTCGCCTGAGGCCGCGCAAAGCCCAGGACGAGCAAGGCCATCATGACGAGGAACAGCGCGGGCGGCACGTGACGGCGAAAACCCGGGCGGCGGGGGGCAACCTTGTCGAGCAACGCCAGATTCGTGAATCGCACTGCATAGGTGCGGCGTCGGAGCTGCGCGAGGACGTAGAGCACGACCAGCACGGGGACGGCCGCGAGCCAGAACAGCTTGCCAGGGTCGAGGAAGTGCATCACGGGGCCGTCGCGGCTTCCGCACGCGGCCGGGCAGCATTGCGGAACCTGCGTCGAGCCATGGCGAACCGCGCCAGGTCGTCGACCCAGTCGCGGTCTGTCCGCAGCTGTACGTGGGAGACGCCGGCCCTGCGCGCGGCATGACGGATCGTGGCGCGCTGCTCCGACGCGGCGTCGGCATAGCGTTGGCGAAGGCGACGGCTCCCGGTCCACACCTCACGTCGGCGGCCCGTCTCGGGGTCGACGACGGCGAGCAGCCCGACGTCCGGCAGCTCGAGCTCTCGCGGGTCGACGATCTCCATGGCGAGCACCTCGTGGCGCGTGGCGAGGCGCCGCAGCTCTTTTTCCCATGCGGCGACGTCCTCGTCGAGGAAGTCGCTCACGACGACGACCAGGCCGCGGCGCGACGCGTGCCGTGACCCTTCATGGAGCAGGTCGGCGAGACCTGTGCCGTGTGACCCAGCCACCGTGCGCGGCAGCTCACCCAGCCGCCGCAGCAGTGCGAGCAGGGGTCCTCGACCGGTGCGCGCCGGCCAGCGCGTGATCTCTCCCCCTCCGCCGACGTATGCCGCCAGCCGGTTGCCAGAACGCTGAGTCAGGAATCCCACTGCGGCCACTGCGGCCACGGCGAGATCACGCTTCTCCATGAGCGCTGTGCCGAAGTCCATGCTGGGCGACGCGTCCACGATGACTGTCGTGACCAGCTCGTGGTCGGCGACGAGGTCGCGGACGTGGGGCTGCGACGTACGCGCCGTGACGGCCCAGTCCATGCGCCTGACGTCGTCCTCGCCGGGTCGGTAGGCACGTGACTCGGCCGGCTCGCTGCCGACGCCGGGCAGCAGTCCCAGGTGCTGGCCGTGGAGCAGACCCTCGAGGCGTCTCGTCACCGTGAGCTCGAGACGTCGCAGGGACGCCTCACGCGACACCGCAGTCGACACCGCGGGCGCCAGGACAGCCCTCACGCGGTGTCCTGCCGCGGGTGGTGCAGCGTCTCCTGGGGCCGGAACACGACGGTGTCCTCCCCGCTCGGCCCGTGCTGCTGCGGCGACACGTGCGGCGGCGCGACTGCGCCGAGGATGCGGCGCACGACGGCCTCGGGCTCGATGCCGTCGGCGATCGCGTCGAAGCTGACGACGAGGCGGTGGGGCAGCACGTCCGGTGCCACGTCGGCGACGTCGCCGGGCAGCACGTAGTCGCGGCCACGCAGCAGCGCCAGGGCGCGACCAGCAGCAACCAGACCGAGGCTCGCGCGCGGTGACGCTCCATAGGCGAGGGCATCGCCGATGTCACCCATGCCGTAGGCGCCGAGGTCGCGGGTGGCGAGAACGAGCCGGACGGCGTACTCCGCCACGGCGTTGTGCACGAAGACCCGGTCGCTCTGCGCCTGGAGCTCCAGCAGCTTCTCGGGCGACAGGACCTGGTGCGCGACGGGGGGCGAGACGCCCATCCGCTGCACGATGGCGAGCTCCTCGGCACCAGTGGGATAGGGCACGTTGACCTTCATCAGGAAGCGGTCGCGCTGCGCCTCGGGAAGGGCATAGACACCCTCGCTCTCGATCGGGTTCTGCGTCGCGAGCACGAGGAAGGGCGCGGGAACGGCATGGCTGACGCCACCGAGGCTGACCTGTCGTTCGGCCATCACCTCGAGCAGGGCCGACTGCACTTTGGCGGGCGCCCGGTTGATCTCGTCGGCCAGCACGAAGTTCGCGAACACAGGGCCCAGCTCGACGTCGAAGCCCTCGATGGACGGACGGTAGATGCGCGTTCCGATCACGTCGCTGGGCACCAGGTCGGGCGTGAACTGCACCCGCGCGAACGTGCCGCCGACAGCACGCGCGAGCGTGGACACAGCGAGGGTCTTCGCGACGCCGGGGACACCTTCGAGCAGGCAGTGCCCACGGGCGAGCAGGGCCACCATCAGGCGCTCGACCATGCGGTCCTGCCCGACGATGACCCGCTTGACCTCGAACATCGTGCGCTCGAGAAGCTTGCTCGACTCGCTCACGTCTCCCCCTCCACTGCTGCTGGCACCTATTGCTGTCTGCACCGCTGCTGTCTGCACCGCTGCTGTCTGCACCGCTGCCGAGGACCAGAGAAGCGCAGCCGGTCGAAAGGTTCCGTAAAGCACGGCTGCCCAGAACCAGCCTGTCCAACGTACGGTGCCCGCATGCGACTTCTCGTGGTCGAGGACGAAGAGGACCTTGCTGGTGCACTGCGTGTGGGCCTCGTACGCGCGGGCTACGCCGTCGACCTGGCAGCCACGGTGGCGCAGGCGGAGGAGCGGCTGGCGGTCAATGCCTACGACCTGGTCGTCCTCGATCTCAACCTCCCTGACGGTGACGGCCTGGACATCCTGCGGTCCGTCAGGTCCGGCGACCTGGCTTCCCAGAGCGGGGCGGACGCCCGGGTGCTGCTGCTGACGGCTCGGGCTGCTCTTGAACACCGGGTGCGCGGGTTGGACGCCGGTGCCGATGACTATCTCGTGAAACCGTTCGCTGTCGAAGAGCTGCTGGCCCGGGTGAGGGCGTTGCTGCGACGGGAGACGGCAGGCGGTGACGTGGTCCTGCGGGTCGGCGGGCTCATCCTGGACACGGCGCGGCGCAGCGCGCTGCGCGACGGACGGGAGCTGCGCCTGACCAACAAGGAGCTGGGAGTGCTCGAATACCTCATGAGCCGCCCCGGACATGTGGTGTCGAGCGAAGAGCTGCTCGAGCACGTCTGGGACGAGAATGCCGATCCCTTCACCCAGACGGTCCGCGTCACCGTCGGGACACTGCGCCGCAAGCTCACCCCCGATGGGGATCCGCAGCTGCTGGAGACCCTTGTGGGACAGGGCTACCGGCTGCGGACGACATCGTGAAGACCTCGGTTCCCATGTGGGTGCGGACTGTCAGGTTCCGCCTCACGGTCACCTACAGCGCACTGCTCTTCGGGCTTGCCGCGATGGTCGTCGGCGTGATCTACATGGCCGTACGCCGCCACCTCAACGCCTCACCGGTGTCGGCCCGCTATCTCGACGTCTATGGCTATGGACCACCGGGCGACTTCACCCCGACGCCAGGCTTGCGGCTCGCCGACGTGGAGACCGTCGAGCGCTGGTCCACCGCGCAGACGCTGAACACCCTGCGCTCCTACTCGCTGTGGGCCCTGCTTCTGCTGTTCGTCCTGAGCCTCGGCATCGGCTGGTGGCTGTCGGGGCGGGCCCTCGCACCGGTGGATCGCATCACCAGGACCGCGCGCGAGATCTCTGCGACCGACCTGACCCGTCGCATCCATCTCACCGGCCCCGACGACGAGCTGCGGCGCCTCGCCGACACCATCGACGACATGCTCGACCGGCTCGGCGGCGCCTTCGACGCCCAGCGCCAGCTCGTCGATGATGCGTCGCACGAGCTTCGCAACCCGCTCGCCATCATCCAGGCCAACGTCGAGACGGTGCTCGCCCGCGACGACTCCAGCACTCAGGAACGTGAGCGCGCGGCCGCCGTGGTCAGCCGGGCCAGTGCGCGCATGACGCGGTTGGTCGACGACCTCCTCGCAACAGCACGGCGGGCCGGTCCGTCTTTCGTCGAGTCCGACGTCGACATCGCTCAGCTCGGCCGTGAGGCCCTCGACGAGCAGGAGCTCGTCGCCCTCGAATCGCAGGTGCTGCTGCGGTCCGGGCTTCCCGACGGCATCATCGTCAACGGTGACCGCGACGCGTTGCGCCGGGCGCTCGGCAATCTGCTCAGCAACGCGGTGAGGTTCAGCCCCACAGGGTGCGAGGTGCTGCTCGCGGCGGGGCGTACGGGCGACTGGGCCTGGCTCGGCGTCCGTGACGCCGGCCCCGGGATCGCCGACACGGACCAGCTGCGTGTCTTCGACCGCTTCTACCGTGTCGCGCGCCGGGCGCGCCACGACGGGCACGCGGGCCTCGGGCTGGCGATCGTCCGCCAGATCGTCGAGAGCCACGGCGGCTGCGTCGGGGTGCACAGCACTCCTGGAACAGGGAGCACGTTCGTCATCTGGCTGCCGGTGCGCGACCGCTCCCCCGACGGGTTGCCCGCACCCGTGGCGAGCGACCCGCTCGGTCACCGGTTCGCTGCGCCGAACGGGTGAACCACCGCGCGAGTCGAATGACATCCCTGTCATTAGGCCGTCTGCGCTCGTAGGTTCGCGACATGAACTCCCTCGCCGCTGTCGTGGACACCGCCCCCGTGCACCCCGTCATGACCGCCCTGGGTCGCGGCGTGCCCCTGACACTGCTCTACGACCTGTTCGAGCGGCCGTCGTCGTTGGGCCTGCTCGAGAGCGAGCGGGAAGACCCGTGGCTGGAGCGGCTGGCGTACGAAGTGCAGACGAGCCGTCGTGGGGCACGCCTCACGGGCTGAGCGGCTGACCTCGGTCAGAGGAGCAAAGTTCTCTCCAGCGCGAGGTCGGCTCTCAGGTCAGTCGGTTCCGGGATCACCAGTCGGAGACCCTGCTCAGGCACGAGGTGCTCGCGACGCTCGTCGTAGCGGCGTCGCGGCGCACCACGATGTCGCCGAGGTCGAGGACGCAAGTCTCGTCGCTCTCGCTGCGCGGGCTCACGCGTTCGGAAATGCCAGGGGCTCAACCGGCCTGAAGGCGGTGGCGGCATTGATCGGCCTGCAGGGCGGATCGACCTGCACAACGCGTAAGGCTAGACTAACGTATCCGGGTGACCGACGCTCTCTCTGCAGCAGCCGAGCCGACCAGGCGGCGTCTGCTGCAGCTGCTGGCGGCCGGCCCCCGGACGGTCAGCGAGCTGTCCGAGCACTTCACGGTCACCCGGCCGGCGATCTCCCAGCACCTCGCGGTCCTGGCTGCCGCCGGACTCGTGACCGCCCGCAAGGACGGTCGGCAGCGCTTCTACAGCGTCGTTCCCGCCGGCATCACCGAGTTGAGGGCCGAGATCGACCGCTTCTGGAGCAACGAGCTCGACCTCCTGGTGGACGACGCCACCAGGAGGGCCCACCTAACTGCAGAGGAACCTCACTGATGGACATCGAGAAGTCCGCCCTCCTGCCCGTCTCCGCCGACGAGGCGTTCGCGCTCATCACGGAGCCTGACCGCCTGCGACGCTGGCTGGCTGTGTCCGCCCGGGTGGATCTGCGCGCCGGCGGGAGTTCCGGTGGACCTTGACGCCCATGGCAGTCGCGAGCGGCACCGTTGTCGAGATCGACCCGGCCGGCGGATCGTGCTGGGCTTCGCCTTCGAGGGGGCGACCGACTCGCGTAGCGACACCTTGACCATCACGATCGAGCCCGCCGCAGACGAGCTCAGCGCCTCGACGCCCTGCACCGACTTCACCGTCGGCGAGCTCGAGACACACCTACTGACGTCGCTGACCTCCTTGACCGGTCTTGCGGGCGGAACGATCGCGCCGGCACCCGCCGCGGTCCTCGAGTCGCGGCTCGCCGAGGCGGCCCGACAGGCGGTGGAGACCTGGATGGAGCGGGGGCTCGAGGGCACGGTGCAGGCCGGGCCGGACGAGCTGCGGGCGACCGACATCGCGAGCATCCTGTCCGTGGAGTTCCTGGTGCACGCCTGGGACTTCGCCTCAGCCACGGGGCAGAAGCTCACCGTGTCCGACGAGGTCGCGAGCTATGTCCTCGGGCTCGCAGAGCAGATCGTGACGCCCGAGCTGCGCAGGAGCGCAGGCTTCGACCCCGCGATCCCGGTGAGCGCAGATGCACCTGCCCTCGACAGGCTCCTCGCCTTCTCGGGCCGCACCGCCTGACGCCGTGCGCGCGTCATGGGAACCGGCGCGCGACTTCTGTCTGCGTCGAGCGTGTCGTGTCCGAGCCGCTGGAGGGCGCGAGCCAGCTCGGTCCTTCCGGATCCCGGGTTGCCGGTGATCAGGAGCACGGCCATGGTCTCTGCAGCCTGCCAGGGTGGCCGGCCGCTGTCGACGTGGGGCTTGTCTTCGATATCGACACCACGGATCGACGTCGTCCACCACGAGGCTGCCGATCGACCGTGCTACGGCGTGGAGATGCTGTCTTCGGAAATGTGTGCGCCAAGGGCTCCTCTCGGAGCCCCGGACCGCGGAATGGGCTCGCGCACGTGAAACGGCGGCCCGGGGGGTCACGGGGCCCTCGGTATTCAGGAGAGACAAATACAGTGGCGCTTTGGACACTCAGAGCAACCAGGGGACGTGTCCTTGGTCTTTCGCGATGCCCAAGAATCGATACCGAGGAAGTTGACAAGCCTGAATTGACCATTGCACCACTCATGCGCTTTTGCTAAGATTCGAACATGTGTTCGATTCCTGGTGTGGCGTTTGGTGACCTCGCGGTCGCGGCGATGCCCGAGGAACTCGAGCGTCTGTTCCGAGCGGCGGAAGCTGCCCGTGCGCGGGCGTTGGCGGGGTTGGCGGTGTTCGATGCGCACGGTGCTGCGGGGGTTGATGGTCTGTTCTCGACGCAGTCGTGGTTGCGTCACCGCTTGCAGATGACGAACGCTGAGGCCAAGCAGCACGTGGACAACGCCAGGGTCTCGCGTGATCATCGGGCGGTCGGTGAGGCCCATGCGGCGGGCCGGTTGACCGGGCGTCAGCTCGGTGAGATCGGGCGGGCGGCGGGCAGGTTGGCGCAGCCGGTGATGGCCGGGGCGGCTCCGATGCTGGTTGATCTGGCGCAGCGGTTCGACAGCCGGGTGCTGCGGGCGGCGGTCGGACGGATCGAGTCCGCGGTCACCGGTGACGCCGCCGTGGTGGCGAACGAGGCCGATGCTGATCTGTTCGGGCAGCGGTCGCTGCACGTGTCGCGCACGTTCGACGGCATGGTCCGCGTCGACGCGGACCTCGACCCGCAGAACGGGTCACTGTTCCTGGCGTGCTTGGAAGCCCTCGCCGGCCCGCGTGACGCTGGTGCTCTCCGTGACGCCGGTGACGCCGGTGACGCCGGGCCGGATGTGCGTACGAGGTCGCAGCGCAACGCTGACGCGTTGGCTGAGATCTGCACCCGGGTGCTCGCCGGCGGGGACTTGCCCAGCACGGGTGGTCAGAAGCCCCACGTGACCCTCGTCGTGGACGTGGCGACCCTCACCGCCTACACCGGTGACGGGATGGGCACCCGTTCAGCGTTGTCGGGGTTGTTCGAGTTCGCGCTCGGCCCGGACGCCGCCCGTCGGATCAGCTGTGACAGTGCCGTGGACACCGTGGTCGTCGACCCCGTCGGAGTGCCGTTGGCATTGGGAAGGGCTGCGCGCACCGTTTCCCCCGGTCAGCACAAGACGTTGCGGGTCCGGGACAACGGGTGCGTGTTTCCCGGGTGCAACCGGCCCCATTCATGGTGCCAGGCGCATCACGTGATCCATTGGTCGCAGGGCGGTCTCACGAATAGTGACAACCTCGTCATGCTCTGCAACAAGCACCACACGTCCCTTCATGCCGGCGGGTGGGATATCAGCCGGATACCGAATAGCGACTCGCGTTTCCGTTGGCATCCACCCGACGGTCGAGAACCGATTCCCGCCCAGCACGCCACCGACCGCGACCCCCTCACCACCCTCGACTTCGCGTGCGCCGTCGCACGCCTGCGCGCGAGGGCAGACGAACACGGCTGACGGCTGCATCGAGAGGGCGCGGCCGGGGAAGGTGAGCCACATGGCGACGGAGGAGAAGCAGGCAGCAATTCAACTGGTGGAGGCGCAGCTTGCAGAGTTCGAGCGGCGCTACGGCATCGGCGGGGCCGAGCGTCAGGCGATCATCCCTGAGGAGATCGCCGACAAGTACCGCGCGCTCGTGATGCGACGCCGCAAGCTTGCCGAGGACTAGCCAGGACTAGCCAAGGACTAGCCACGCCCTGCACCGCCGCTTCACCGAGCCGGTCAGCCGGGTAGGTCAGCCGAGCTGGACGAGTCCACGGACCACCGAGGTGATGCCGAGGAAACAGACTCCGACGGCAGCCAGGATGGGTGCGAACCGCAGGACGACGGAGAACACCGGATGGCGCTGCAGCGCTGAGGCCTGGAGCCGCCCTCCGGCCCTGGCGACGAGGACACCGACCGTCGTGAGCGTCGCCGCCATGCCGAGACCGAAGAAGATCACCAGAACGACGCCTAACCAGGCATGCCCGGTGTAGGCGGAGCCCAGCAGCACGACGAGCGCGCTCGGGCTCGGGACGAGACCCCCGGCGAGGCCGATCGCGATCAGACCCCTCCGACCGCCAGGAACAGCCGTCGCGCCGTGCGTGTGCTCGTCGTGCGTGTGCTCGTCGTGCGTGTGGACATCGTGCGTGTGCTCGTCGTGCGTGTGCTCGTCGTGCGTGTGCTCGTCGTGACCGT
>CAXSDR010000002.1:56336-73233 GCA_964236445.1 uncultured Motilibacteraceae bacterium
TCGTGCGTGTGCTCGTCGTGCGTGTGCTCGTCGTGCGTGTGCTCGTCGTGACCGTGGTCGTCGTGCGCGTGGACGTGATGTTCGTGAACCGGCGCGGCGGTCACCGTGGAAGCACCGCTCATCGCGTGCACCTGCTCTCGCACCTGCTCATGCGAGTGCGTCTCGTGCTCATGCTGGTGGGGAACCTCGGGTCCGTGGGCGTGCCCACCATGCCCTTCAGGACCGTGCACATGCCCACTCTCGAACGAGCGCCCTGACATGACCCGGCGCACCAGGCCCGCACCGATCACGAGCACGATCAGACCGCTGCCGATCGTGAGGATGGGGTAGTACTGCGAGGGTGCGACGGAGTGCAGCACCGTCACGAGCAATCCGAGCAGCAGCACGCCGGCGGTGTGCGTTGCCGTGACCGTGGCACCGACGGTCACCGCTGACCGCCACGACCGGGCACGCTCCCCCGCTAGGTAGAACGCCATGACCGTCTTGCCGTGACCGGGCGCCACCGCGTGCGCGGCACCGATGCCGATCGCCAACAGAATCGCGAGCAGGATGACGCCCGGACCGGCAGCGCCGTTGCCCACCAGGTCGGTGAAGGCCGCGCTCAACCGGTCGGTCGGTCGAGCGAGCACGGTGCTCGACTGACGCGACTCGAGCCGCGCCCCACCAGGCGACACGGTGGCGGTGGCCGCGCGTACGTCCAGTGGAGAGCTCAACAGGTCCTGCGGGTAGGCGGCGAGTCGCTTGCTCGTGCTCGTCGTCGGTACTGTGCTTCGTGCAACCGTCGTGCCGTCACCCTGCAGCGTGACCTCGCGCCAGCCGACCCGCTCGGTCGCCTGGGTGTCCAGGAAGGCCAGCGAAGTGCGGGTGTGCACGTTGGCATCGGCGCGCAGGTCGCACTCGAGGCGAAGCGTCTGCAGACCGGCGGCTCCCGGCAGGAAGCGCGC
The DNA here is from genome assembly GCA_964236445.1 of uncultured Motilibacteraceae bacterium. Classification (GTDB taxonomy): domain Bacteria; phylum Actinomycetota; class Actinomycetes; order Motilibacterales; family Motilibacteraceae; genus CAXSDR01. Next base: position 57,281 of record CAXSDR010000002.1, read on the forward strand.
CGACGAGCTGTTCACCGCCAAGGTGACCATCAGTCCGTCGAGTCGAAGCTCGAGCCGCTGAGCGGCCGTCGCGCACGAGGCGGCGGCGTACGCCGGCAGGCCCGCCTTGGTCTTCGACCGCTCCTGCACCGTGGGAATCTCGGCGAAGTCCACGACGTGGTCGATGCTGACCTGGTCGAGGCCCACGACGATGCCGGAATAGCGGTTGACCGTGAAGTTGCCCAGCGGGTGAGCCGATGCCGCGGGGACACCGACGACCGACACGGCCGCGAACGCTGCCGCAACGACGGCGAGGCGCCTCGTGAGCCGCCTCATGCCGCACCGAGACCGGCCAGCGCAGCACGGGCCCGGGGCACGGCGATGGGCGAGAAGTGCGGGTCGATGGTCAGCGCGGCAGTGAGGGACTGCCGCGCCGCAGCCCGGTCGCCCGTCGCGAGCTGGATCATGCCGCGGTGGTAGAGGAGCCGGGGGTCCTTGGTGCCAAGGCGGGTGGCTGACATGGCGTAGGGCAGAGCCTCCTTGTCGCGCCCGAGGGCGTGCATCGCCCATCCCATCGCGTCCGCCGCCAGGATGCTGTGGCGCCGCGACCACTCCGACTGCGCGGCGACGAGTGCCTGTGCAGCCGAGCCGTGGTCGGCCTCGAAGTGGGCGAGGTCGAGATCGGCGTAGACACCGTTGCTCTTGGCGAGGGCGACCGATGCCTGGAGCACGTCGTACTGCTGCTGTGCCTCGTCCGTGCGACCCAGCGACTGCAGCAGCTCGCCGTAGGCACTGAGGTATTCGGCGAGCGGCAGCCGACCCGTCACGTCGGCATAGATGGTCAGGGCCTCCTCGGTCTTACCTCGAGCGGCGTCGAGCGATGCCGTTGCGGCTCGGGCCGGGAGGTAGCCCGGGTCGGCGGCGAGCGCGCCGCTGAAGTCCTTCGCTGCCTCGTCGAGGTTGCCCGCGGTGCGTGACAGCAGGCCGAGCTGAGTCTGCGCGAAAGCCACATCGGTCGGATCTGCGGAGTCCTCGACGCCGAGCTCCATCAGGCGCTTGGCCTCGGGAATGTTGCCGTGCAGTTCGGCGAGGTAGGACAACCGGGTCACGGAGGGAGTGCCCGCGTGGCGGTCGTCGGCGAGCTTCGCACTCTTCATCGCTTCGTCATAGCGGCCCAGCTCGACCAGTGCATCGGTGCGTACGTTCTGCGCCTGGCTGGAGTAGGGGTCGAGGGCGAGCGCACGGTCGGCGCTGGCCAGAGCGCCGGAGAAGTCGTGGCGCGCGGCCTTGAGCGCCCCCGCGACGCCCTCGGCGTCGGCGTTGTCGGTCGGCTTCTCCTCGAACGAGCGGGCGACCGCGGCCTCGGCCTTCGGGTAGTAGGTCGGGTCGGCGGTCAGCCGCGCCTGGGCGACATAGGCGAGCCCGAGGGCGGCCCAGGTGCCCGAGTCCTTGGGCTGCGCACGCAGGTGCGTCTGCGCGACGGCGATGGACTTGGTGAGCTGGTCGGTGGCGCTCGCGAGAACCGGAGTGGTGTCAGCCACGACGCCTGCCTGACCTGCCTGACCCTCGTGGGTCGGTGTGCGGTGCAGGGCCGTGATGGCGAAGACGGTGAGGGCGAGGGCCACGAGGGCTGTGGTCACGATGGTGAGAGAACGTCGCACGGCCTACTCCGTCGGGATGTGGAGCCCCGCCCGGCCATCAGGAGAATCGATGACCGGACGGGGCGGATGTTACGGGGACTTCTCTAGACGGTGGCGAGACGCGAGCCACGGTGACGCGAACGCGTGAGCGCTGCGCCGCCGAGCAGCGCCAGTGCTGCCATGCCGATGAGCGATGCCGGCAGGACCGGCACACCGTTGGACGGGGTGCTGCTGGACACGGCGCCACCGTTGAGAAGTGACGCGGTGCCGGCCTTGACAGGTGCGGGCGTCTCAGAGCCGTCGTGCGGCAGAGCGACGTACGGGAACACCTTGCTGACGGCCTTGTCGCTGGCGTTGACGCCATCGCCGAGGTCGTTGGGGGCGCCGACGAGCTCACCCTCGGTCACCTGCAGGGCGATGTCGATGACATCGTCCGTCAGACGACGACCGTTCGGGAAGCCGTCGAGATCACCATCGAGGACACCGAGCCGCTTCGGGCTCCTGGTGACAGGAGTCGAGGTGTTGAGGCGCAGCTCCTCGGAAGGCGTGATGGTCTTGGGCTGGTTCAGGCCCTTCACGCCGGTGAGGAACACCGAGACCAGGTCGTTGCGGGGCTCGGCCGGAGCCTTGATCCCGTAGATCGCCTGGATGAGCTTGGGAAGCTCGGGCATCGTGACGCCCGGCAGGAACTGGGCGTCGTTCTGCGGCTTGGACGCGTTGAAGAGGTCCTTCGCACCGACCGGTACGACGACCTCGTTGACCAGGGGGTTGCCGAGGCGCGACTGCTGCACCCATGCGCCCGCGCTGTTCTTGCGGCTGGCCGTCGACCAGACGCCGATGACCGGGTCGCCCTTGGTGACCTTGGCGATCGGCACCTGCAGAACGATGGAGTTGACGTTCTTGCCGGCCAGCGAGTCGTTGCCGACCTCCTGGAGCTTGGTGCCATAGAGAAGGTCGAAGACGCGCAGGTCGACGAAGAAGGGATCGTCGGCCTGGGTCAGCACCGTCTTTCCGCCGCCGGGAATCGCGGAGATGCCCTCGGCGCGCAGGGCACCGTAGTTGGGCATCGACACCTTGCCGACGTCAGACGGGACGACCTTGCCGCGGCTGATGAGGGCGGTCGACTTGCCACCTTCGATCCGGGTCAGGTCGAAGGACTGGCGGAAGTTGAGGTCCGGGTCGCTGAGGCCCGTGACGACGCCGGTGTTGTAGAGGAACGTCTTGGTGTTCTGGTAGGAGTCCCGGAACTCATAGCGGTAGATGATGTCGGGCTTCGCGTCGCCGTTGTTGTCGATGTTGATGTCGTAGGCGCTGTTGCGTGCGAAGCGGTAGAAGTTCGGGCCACCGGCCGGAGACTGCTCCGGGTAGTAGTCGGCGATCAGCGTGACGGTCGACGGGGCGTCGGGGCTCTTGAAGGCGTAGACGTCTGTGCCGTCCAACTGCGGAACGGTCGAGATGAGTGGTGCTTCGCGGTGGCTGGACGCCATCGCGGGCGTGGCACTGAGGCCGGCGATACCGGCTGCGGTGAGCAGGCCGCTGGCACCGACGAGCGCCGTGGCGCGGCGTCGGGCAGTCGTGCGTCGTGCGTGCATGGAATGAGGTCCTTCCCCACTGACTTCTTGACCGGAGTCCCGGCCGGAGAGGTGAGCTGCGACAACCGGCTGGCAGCCGAGCCATCGCGCATGCTTCGGAGCGGACGTCCGGGCGGATGGGAGGTCTGTTAGGAAGGTTGCGTGACCGATGAGCCCGAGCGCAACGCCCACGGCCAACCTGTCGGGCCCCGCCTTGACGGCTGGGCACGCCCGCCGCACCCCACGCGGGTCGTCCTGCAGGGCCGAACCTGCCGGCTGGAGCCGCTCGACACGGCGGGCCACGCCTCGGCGCTGTGGGAGGCGTACGCCGATGACTCCGACGGCGCGATGTGGACCTATCTGCCTGACGGCCCCCATGCCACTCGACGGCAGCACGACGAGTGGATCGCAAGGTCAGCGGCCAGCTCGGACCCGCTGTTCTTTGCTGTGATCGACGGTTCGGACCAAGCCGTCGGCCTGATCTCCTACCTGCGCATCGACATCGACAACGGGGTGATCGAGGTGGGGTACGTGATCTTCAGCCCCCGGCTGCAGCGCACGGTCGCGGCCACCGAGGCACAGTTCCTCCTGGCACGTCACGCCTTCGCGCTGGGCTACCGCCGCTATGAGTGGAAGTGCGACGCCCTCAACGCACCATCGCGCGCAGCGGCGCTGCGGCTGGGTTTCAGGTTCGAGGGCATCTTCCGCAAGGCGCGGGTGGCGCGGGGGCGCAGCCGGGACACCTCGTGGTTCTCGATCGTCGATGACGAGTGGCCGACGTTGGCCGCGGCCTACGCGCGGTGGCTGGACCCCGCGAACTTCGACGCGGACGGCAGGCAGCACCTGCGTCTGTCGGACCTGACCGCAGCCGCTAAGGGCGCCGCGCCTGTTCTGTGGAGTCGAGATCTATGAGCGGCGGCTGGTGGGGCGAGACCACGGTCTCGTCGTCGGGTGGGACGAACTTGCGTAGCCGGGGGGACGCCTCGGCGGGCACCTGGGCAGGCCCACCAGGATGCCCGGGCCGGTCGAGCTCGATGACCGGCTCGACCCCGCGGGTCAAGCCGTAGTGGCGATAGAGCGCGTCTTCCTCGGTGGACGCCAGGACGCCACCGGCCGGGTCGACGCGGGGGGCGTCCTTGACGAGATCCTTGCTGAAGCCGACGAGCACCCCGTCTGCGTTGACGCGGGCGCCGGCGAGCGGCACGAAGCTCTCGTGCGTGCCGAACAGTCCGGTGCGAACCGTCATCCAGCTCGGCTTGCCTGTCTCGTCGTCCACATAGACCTGCCCGATAGGGCCGATGGCCTGGTCTCCCGGCCCGAACAACGTGGCACCGATGATCACCCCGGCGTGCTCGCTCCCGATCATGGGTCCGCTCACTTCCGTCACCTAGGCCATCGACTGGTGGGGTCAACCTACCCGCAGGGTGGCCCGAAAGACGCGTGTTCTACGAGTTCCTGCGGCTCGTGTGGTGGTCAACCACCGGCTCATCTGCGTCTGACCGCCTGTTCGCAGGCGTCCGACCGACGGGCTACAGCACGGCTTGGCCGACCTTCGGACGTGTTCCCTACTTCACGACGATGGCGAGGTCGCCGGTGACCGTGGCACCGTCGTCGGTGACGGCATAGAGCACATGCTGCACGCCCTTGGTGCGCGGTGCGACAAAGGTGATCTGGCGGTCGGCGCCGACGCTCGCAAAGCCTTTCCACGGCCGGTGGACGATGGACACCACGCCCGCCGTCGTCACGGAGTCGTTCGCCAGGACGTCGACAGTGACGGTGCCACCTCGACGCACGACCACGGTCTCGGGTCGAGCGGTGGGTGCTGCACGCAGCTCATGACGCCCGGCAAGACTGATCCAGTGCTTCACGGGCTGCGCGACGCCGTCGCCGTCAGTCGAGCTGACGGTGACGTCGGGACGCCCGTCGCCGGACACGTCACCGATCGACGTCGAGTAGTAGGTGCTGCCGGACGGGTCGTTCACCAGGTCGACCGCCTGCGTGCCACTGAAGACGACGCGTACGCCGCCCACGTTGGCGTCGTCGTCGCGGTAGGCCATCACGATGTCGGCTTGTCCATCGCCATCGAGGTCCGTGACACCCACATTGGGCCACCACACGTCGGGATAGCTCGGGCCTGCCACCAAGCCGCCACCGGGGACGCCGTAGAACAGCGAGATGCCCTCGCCTTCATCGGTCTGCTCATAGATGTCATCGAGCCCGTCACCGTTGAAATCGGCCTTGTCGATGCCTGACGGCAGCTGCTGCGCTGCACTGAACGTCTGACCCGGAGCGAAGCCCGAGTCGAAGATGAGGATGGTGCCCCCGCCGTAGAAGCGCGTCAGGAGGATCTCGGCGGTCCCGTCACCGCTGAGATCGGCGATCACGCCCATGTCGGGGCAGTAGTCGGGCCAGTCGGAGGCCGTGTAGGTGTAGCGCGTCGGCTCGGCGAACCCCCCGCCTGCCAATCCCAGGGACACGTCAGCGAAGCAGTTGCCGTTGGAGCCGCCGAGCACCGCCTGGTCTGCCATGCCGTCGCCGTTGATGTCTCCGACGAGCGGCTCGTCCAGACCTCCGGCCCATGCGGTGCCGGGTGCCAGCAGCAGGCCGGCGGTGGCGGCGAAGGCAAGTGCCGCGCGTCGAAGGTGTGTCACGTCTGTCCCCCTGGTGATGTGCCGTAGCCGCGGTGCCCCGGCTCGGATGTGCGAGACCATTTGCTCCTACGTGCCGGGCGCGGCGCAAGTCGTTCGGCCGATAAATGTCCGGCATCTCTGCTGCTGCCGACGGGGTCGGAGCCTCCCGGGCCTCTCCTGAAGACGAACCTAGCGTGGCTCGCGCGTCCGTCGCACTCTGCCGATCGGGGGACAACGCTGAGCAAACGCTCCCCCCGCTTCGGTCACAAGCTTGCCGAAAGTGTTTCCATCGCTGCATCTCGCGTGTACCGTCCGGACCGTTAGGAGTCGGAAACGTTTCCGACAATTCTCCTTCCGGACCCCGAAAGGGTGCGTGTCATGGCAGGGAAAATGAGATCTTTGTTCAGGTCCAGGCGAGCGCGCACAGGTCTCGTGATCTCGCTCGCAGCCGTGGCAGTTCCGCTCGCGGGCGCCCTGGGCACTGCCGCGATTGCGGCGCCGGCACCGCCCTCGGGCTTCACGCTGACCTGGAGCGACGACTTCAACGGTGGGGCCAACTCCGGGCTCGACACCGGCACGTGGAAGTACGACACCGGCCCCGGCAGCACCTTCGGCACCGGTGAGATCGAGACCATGACCACGAGCACCGCCAACGTCTACCAGGACGGCGCCGGACACCTGGTCCTCAAAGCCCTGCACAACAGCAGCGACCCCCGCTCCGGCTGGACCTCCGGCCGCGTCGAGACCCAGTCCGCCGGCTTCGGCGCCGCCCCCGGCGGCGTCGTACGCATGGAATCGGTGATCCAGCAACCCAACGTGTCAACCGCCAACGGCGCCGGCTACTGGCCCGCGTTCTGGATGCTCGGCGAACCGCTGCGCCGCGGCGTCACCTGGCCCGGCTCCGGCGAGGTCGACATCCTCGAAGACATCAACGGGCGCAGCTCGGTCTTCGGCACCCTGCACTGCGGCGTCAACCCCGGCGGACCCTGCAACGAGTCCATGGGCATCGGCAGCGGCGAACGCGCCTGCGCCGGCTGCCAGACCGGCTTCCACGACTACGCCGTCGAGATCGACCGCTCCACCACACCGGAGCAGATCCGGTGGTACTTCGACGGCAACAACTACTTCACCCTGCCCGCCAACCGCGTGGACGCCACCACCTGGGCCAACGCCGTCGACCATCCGTTCTTCCTCATCTACGACCTCGCCATCGGCGGCGGCTTCCCCGACGCCTTCGGCGGCGGACCCAACACCGCCACCGTCTCCGGCGGCACCATGATCATCGACTCCGTAGCCGTCTACAACAAGGGGCCTGGCACGGGCGGCGGTGGCACCACTACTCCGCCTCCCCCGCCCGCAGGGGCGACGCAGATCAACGGCCCCGGTGGCAAGTGCGTGGATGTCGGCGGTGACAACACCGCGGGCAATGGCGGTGCCGTCCAGCTCTGGAGCTGCCTGGGTCCTGCGGCGACCGACCAGCAGTGGTCGTGGAACGGGTCGTCGCTGCGGACGCTCGGCCGTTGCCTCGATGTGACCGGCAGCGGCACGGCGAACGGCGTCAAGGTCCAGCTGTGGGACTGCAACGGCACCGGCGCCCAGAACTGGCAGCAGGTGGGCAACACGCTGCGCAACCCGCAGTCGGGTCGCTGCCTCGACTCGCCCGGCGCAAGCACGGCGAATGGTGCACGACTGCAGATCTGGGACTGCAACGGCACCGGCGCGCAGTACTTCGTCAAGGCTGCCTGAGCACCGCTCACCCAGCTCCACCCCCGCGCGGTCGCAGACTTCGGTCTGCGGCCGCGCGGTGCTGTTCCCAGAGGCAGCCTGCGATGGGGACGCAGCCTCCCCCAGGACGTAGTAGGGCCAGACCTACCTCCACCGGGCAGCTGTGCCCATCGCGCCTCGGGTCCGGTGCTCCTAGCGTCGAAAGACAAGGACGCACACCGGCCCGGGAGAGAACATGCGCTCAGTCCAGGACACCAGCCAGGCGGGCGACGGGATCGCCCTCTCCGTTCACGGGCTCACCTGCACCAACGGCGTGGGCGCCCGAGCCGTGCGTGCGCTGGAGGGCGTCGACCTCTCCTTCCGCCGAGGTTCTTTCACCGCCGTGATGGGGCCATCCGGCTCGGGCAAGTCCACCCTTCTCGCGAGCGCGGCCGGCCTCGAGCAGCCGAACGCCGGACACGTGGTCCTCGCGGGCCAGAACCTCACCCTGGCGAGCGAGAGCGAGCGCACACGCATTCGCCGCGACCGCATCGGCTTCGTCTTGCAGTCGTTCCACCTCATGCCCTATCTGAGCGCCGCACAGAATGTCGGGCTTCCCGTGCGGTTGGCAGGCCGGCGGCCCGATCGAGCACGGGTACGCACTCTCCTCAACGGGTCGGCATGGCAGAGCGAGCGGCAGACCTGCCCGGGGCGCTGTCGGGGGGATGCAGCAGCGGGTGGCTCTGGCTCGAGCGCTGATGACGGCTCCCGAGGTCATCCTCGCCGACGAGCCGACAGGAGCTTTCGACTCGCGCACCGCGCGCGATGTCCTTCACCTGCTGCGCGAGTCTGTGGCCGAGCTCGGTCAGACGGTGGTCATGGTGACCCATGACCCGGTTGCCGCTGCGTACGCCGACGCCGTGGTGTTTCTCGTCGACGGGCGGACAGCCGGCCTCGTCCCGGCCGGCAACGGGGTCCGCGCTCGTGGAGATGAGCCAGCTGACCGGCCACGGCACTGGCTGTGGGGCGTTCCATCCGGCATGACGACGCTCGCGCTGCTGTCCTGATCGTCGTCCCGGCAACCGCGCTGCTGACCGGCGCCTGCCGCCGCGGCTGCGGTGCCCTGCTCGGCGAGGAGGTGACCATGGCGTACGCCGACACGAGCGCCACCAGCGTCCTCGCGCGCCCCTTTCGCTGGCTGGTCGACCCGGCCCGGTGGCGCGACCTGGCCTTTCTGGCGTTCTGCTCGACCGGCGGGTTCGTGATGTCGACGCTGCCCGTCGCCCTCCTCGTCGACTCCGTCGCCTTGCCGGTGCTCGCTCTGGTGCAGGGAGGCCGGTGGTGGCTCTCGGTGGCCGTTGGCGTACCGCTGCTGCTGCTCCTGACGCGGGCATCGCCACCAAGCTCTTCCTCAGCGAGGCCGCGGTCGGCAAGCACTCGACGAGCATCTTCCGCAAGCTGGACCTGCCACAGGCTCCCGACGACCACCGCCGTGTGCTCGCCGTTCTCGCATGGCTGGACGCCCGCTGACCTCGTGGGGTTCGCTGTCCCCCATGCGACTTCTGGTTCTCGGCGGCACCGCCTGGTTGGGCAACCATGTCGCGCGCGCTGCCGGGACTCAGGGGCACGAGGTCACCTGCCTCGCGCGGGGTTCCTCCGGCACGGTCCCGCAGGACGCTGCGGTGGTCACCGCCGACCGCACGCAGCCTGGCGCGTACGACGAGGTCCTCGACCAGCGATGGGACCTCGTCGTCGATGTCGCGCGGCAACCGGGTCAGGTGCGGACGGCGGTGACGGCATTGTCGGGTTGCGCCGACTTCTTCGTCCTCGTGTCTTCCGGGAGCGTCTATGCCGAGCACAGCAGTGCCGGCGGGACGGAGGACGTCGCTCTCCTGCCACCGCTCGACGGCGACGTCATGGCGAGCATGGAGACCTATGGCGAGGCCAAGGTCGCCTGCGAGCAGCACGTGCTGCAGGCGTTCGGACCCGATCGGGCGCTGATAGCCCGCGCCGGGCTCATCGGCGGTCCGGGCGACGTCTTCGACAGGACCGGCTACTGGCCGCTGCGGTTCGCCAGACCGGCGACGAAGGACGGCGCGGTCCTCGTGCCCGACGCCCCCGAGCTGGCAACCCAGGTGATCGACGTACGCGACCTGGCGGCCTGGCTCGTCGATGCGGGAAGCCGTCGCGTCGCGGGGACCTTCAATGCCACTGGCGAGACGGTTCTGCTGCCCGATCACCTCGACCTCGCGCGCGACGTTGCCGGGCACACCGGCCGGGTCGTACGCGCCGGGCAGCAATGGCTGAGCGAGCAGGGTGTGCAGCCGTGGATGGGCGAGCGCTCCTTGCCGTTGTGGCTCGACGACTCCGAGTGGCTCGGCTTCAACGCGCTTGACAGCAGCAGGGCCCGCCACGTCGGACTCGTGACCCGGCCCCTTCGCGAGACGCTTGTCGACACGCTTGCCTGGGAGCTCACCCGAGACGCGGCCGGCCCCCGTCGCGCCGGCCTTTCGGACGACGACGAGCGATCGCTGTTGGCGGCCCTGGAGGCGTGAAGGCCGCCGGACGCCGAAGCAGCGCAGCGGATCGCCGGCGCGCCGGTCGTGACTCGCCCGAAGCATCCACCGCAGTGGCGCCGACCGAGATGAGCAGACCCGATGGCAAGGGCACCTGCATGCTTGGAAAGAGCCCCGCCGTCTGCCGGTCTGCGGGTCGACGCCGGGCCGACTGCCGACGAAGGCGAAGCCACCGGCTCGGACAGCTTGGCGCAAGTGTCCGATCTGCGCCGGGGCGAAGGGGTGGCTCGGCATTGATCGCCCCACCCGCTGGGACGCACGATCGGCCATGCAGAAGACCTCCCGACTCGCCATTGCGGCACGCGGCGAAGGTCTGGTTGAGCCCAGGGCACTGGCGGTTCGTGCCAGTCAGGCCGTGATCGACCTAGACCCGTTCGGAATCGACCCGGGTGGGCCCGGTTCGGGTTGACACGACACCCCAGGTTGGGTGTGACCCTTGGTGGCACCGCCGGCTCATCGTCGCGTCAGCCAATTCCAGCGGCGACGACGATGCTCCGTTTTCTCGGCTCGCTGTCGTGCGTCTCGGTAGTCGGAGTAGGCGTCGATGGAGACATGCCCTGCGACATGCCGCACGTGGCGCAGCACTGCTCGGCAGACCTGGTCAGCAGCACCGCGGTCGCTGGGGTCGAAATCGGCCACGTACACACAGCGCGTGGCTGCTTCGGGCGACCATCGGGCCCAGTGTGCACTGAGACGCTCGTTGTCACCCCGGTGGAGCGGCCGCAGGCGTAGGCGAAGTCGAAGGAGGCGGCTGCATCCGCCATCAGGCGACGGGCTGGGCTCTGCGATGTCTCCTGCGCGGCAGTGTCCGGGGTCTCTCGCTTACGCGGACGAGCTTCTGGTGGCCGAGTGACGTTTGCCGACCGTTCTTCTACGCGACCTGTCGAGGCCACCGCCGATCCATAGATTTGCGACGTTTACCTCCAACTAAGGTCGCCGATGCAGACGAACGTCGCAGCTCGGGCACGCGGGATCACAACATCGTTCGGCGACGTCAGAGCCCTTGACCACGTCGACCTCGACGTGGCTGCCGGCCAGGTCCACGGCCTGGTCGGCCCGAACGGTGCTGGCAAGACCACCTTGCTCGGGCTGCTGCTCGGGCTCGCGGTTGCGGACCGAGGCACTCTCGAGATCCTGGGCAGGCCGGTGGGTCGCTCCCTCGCGGTCCCCGAGGCCGTTGCCGGGTTTGTCGACGCGCCGGGGCTCTACCCGACGCTGAGCGCGCGGGCGAACCTCGCGGCGCTCGCGCGGCTGCGAGGCCGGCGACGGGGCGAGGCGTCCCGAGAGGTGGACGACGCCCTCGACGAGGTCGGGCTCACCGATGTTGCCGATGACCGCGTACGCGGGTTCTCCCTCGGCATGCGCCAGCGGCTCGGTCTCGCCGCGGCACTGCTCACCCGACCGCGGCTCCTGGTGCTCGACGAGCCAGCCAACGGGCTGGACCCCGCCGCCAAGCACCACGTCCACCGCGTCCTCGCCGGCCTCGCCGACGACGGCGTCGCCGTCGTGCTCTCCAGCCACCGGATGGACGATCTCGCCGCGCTCTGCTCCGAGGTCACGATCCTCACGAGCGGCCGAGTCGTCTTCTCGGGCCCCGTGGACAAGCTCGCCGCCGAGAGCGGGGAGCTCGACTACCGGGTGCTGACCTCCGACCCGGCCGCCGCGAGGGAAATCGCGGCGGGCATGCCCGACGTACGCCCCCTTCCCGGGGGCGGTCGGCCCTCAGCGGATGCGCTCGTCGTCCGCGGCAGCGTGCCCGCCCTGGACCAGCTCGTCGTGCGCCTGGTCGGCGCAGGCCTCGTCGTCCGTGAGTTCGGCCCCGTCGTGGCCCCGCTGGAGGCTGCCTTCCTCGCGCTGACGGAAGCCGACTCCGACGGGCACCGCGAGGTTCCCGCATGACCGCCACCGTCGCCCTCGCGCCGGCCCCCGCGCTCGCCGGACCGGCTCCGTTCCTTGCGGTCTACCGCTTCGAGCTGGTCAAGCTCGTCTCGCAGTGGCGGGTCCGGCTGCTGCTGGTGGCCTGCTGGCTGGCCCCGGCCGGCTTCGTCGCCGTCGTCAGCCGGCAGACATCGCTGCCCACCGACACGGTCTTCGGCCGCTGGATGGGCTCCACGGCCTGGGCGGGCTCGCTGGTCGTGCTCGGCTTCGCCAGCAGCTGGGTGCTTCCCCTGGTGACCTCGTTGGTGGCCGGAGACGTCTTCGCTGCTGAGGACCGGTTGGGCACCTGGCGCCACCTGCTCATGGCGGTCCGTTCTCCTCGCCTGATCTTCCTGTGCAAGGCGCTGGCGAGCCTGACCGTCATTCTGACGATGGTCGCCGGGCTGGCCTCCTCCGGCATCGCGGGCGGGATCGCCGCGGTGGGGCACCACCCGCTCGTCGGCCTCGACGGGCACCTCCTCGCGCCCAGCGACGCCGCGGTCACCGTGCTGATCGCCTGGCTGTGCACCCTCGCCCCGACGCTGGCGTTCGCAGCTGTCGGCCTTCTCGGGTCGGTCGTCCTCGGCCGCTCGCCGATGGGGCTGCTGCTTCCGGCGCTCGTCGCGTTGGCGATGGACCTCGTCCTGATGCTGCCGGTGCCGGTGCCCGTTCGCCTGGCCCTGCCCAGTGGGGCGTTCCTGGCCTGGCGCGGCCTTTTCACTTCACCCACCCAGACCGGGCCGCTCGTCGCCGGCGTGGTTGTCAGCCTGGGCTGGGCCACCGTGTGCACAGCCCTTGCCTACCTGCTCTTCGTTCGCCGCGACTTCACCGACCTCGCGTACGACGGAGCGGGTCGGCGCATCGTCATCGCTGTCGCCGTACCGCTCGCCGCCCTGCTGGCCGTGAGCACCGCGGCCGCCGAGGCAACCACGTCCGCCACCGGGTCCGGCATCACCAAGGCGAAGCTCGAGCGGTCGTTGGCTATCTCGTTCGCCCACCTCTACCGGCTGCAGACCGAGGAACTCCACCGGCCGGCCGTCACGGAGGCGGAGCTCGCCAGCGGCGCGGACTGCGACAAGGGCGGCTCTCGCGTCGTGGACAGCGGCCCCGGCAACCAGTGGCGCTGCGTCGTGTCGTGGCACCTGCCCGGCTCGTCAGCGGCCGGCAGCGCGACGTACCAGCTCGACGTGACCGCAGACGGGCGGTACGTCGCCGACGGGGACGGGCCCAAGGAGGTGAACGGATTCTTCCAGGTGCGGAGCGCGACAGGCGATGCACCCAACCCCCTCTGGCAGTTCGACGGCATCGTCGACCTGCTCAACCGCAAGTGATCACGTGAGCACGTAGGAAGGAGAAACTTCATGCAGGTAACGCGACAACGCGTCCCAGTCGTCCGTCCCGGATTTCTCGGGACCCGCAGATTCCGTCTCGCGGTGGCCGGCACGACCGCCATCGTCGTCGCAGGCGGCGGCGTCGCCTATGGGTCGACCACGATCTTCGAGCACAACCAGGTCGGTACGCAGTACCCCAACGGCCTTCAGGTCTCGGCGGACCAGGTCATCGCGCCACGAGGCGACCGCCTCATGACGCCGTACGGCAAGTTCATGGCCTCCACCGTCAGCCCCGACGGGCGGTTCCTCGCCGCCACCAGCGCCGACCGCGGGGTCTCGCTGCAGATCTTCGACCTGTCGACGTACCAGCTGGTCTGGCGCGCCGGTTCGGCCGTCGGTGTCGACCAGAAGCTGACGGACAACACCGTGGGGCAGGAGGCGCCGACGTACTCGCCTGACGGCTCGGTGCTCTGGATGCCGAACGCACAGGGCCTCACCCGCTTTCCCGTGAACGCCAACGGCTCCCTCGGTGCCGGCACCACGGTCGCCATCCCCGACGTCGACGGCAAGGAGGCCCTCACCGGCGCCTCCGCGTACTCCGCCGACGGCAAGACCCTCTACGTCGCGGTGAACGGGCAGAACCGCGTCGTTGCGATCGACGCCGCGACCGGCACGGTCGGTCAGTCGTGGGCCGTGGGGATCGCGCCGCGCCAGGTGGTGCTGGCCGGCGGCAAGCTGTACGTCAGCAACGAGGGCGGCCGGACCGCTGCCGCCGGTGAGACCACCATGGACTCCTACGGCACCGCGGTCCCGGCGGACGGCTACCGCGGCACCTCCACGACCGGCACGCTGAGCGTTATCGACACTACCCAGCCGACCGCGGCGGTGAGCTCTATCTCGGTTGGCCTTCACCCCACAGCGATGCACGCCTCGGGCAACGCGCTGTTCGTCACCAACACCAACGACGACACTGTCTCGGTCGTGAACACGACGAAGGACAAGGTCGTGCAGACGATCGACACCCAGCCGTGGGCGGGCTCGCCCGTCGGCTACCAGCCCAACGGCATCACCTTGACCGCGGACGGCCATCTCCTCGTCACCCTCGGCCGGGCAAACGCGGTTGCGGTCTTCCGCTACCACGGCAAGCCGCAGTCACCCGTGGACTTCGTCGGCTTGCTGCCGACCGACTACTACCCGTCGAACGTCGCGGAGGTCGGCGGGAAGGTGGTCGTCACCAACACCCGCGGCATCGACGCCCGAGGTCCCGAGCTCACCTTCAAGGCGGGCCCCGGCACCACCCCGGTGACAGGGCACGGCACGCACAGCACCACCGCCTCGCTCACCCGGTTCTCGCTGCCGGACGACAAGGCGATCGACCCCGACACCGACGCGGTCTTCGCCCAGAACGGCTGGGGGCACGCGAGCCGCGACCTCAAGCGGGCGCAGGGAAAGCACAAGAAGGCTGTCCCGGTGCCCAAGCGGCTCGGCGACCCGTCGACGATCAAGCACGTCTTCCTGCTGGTCAAGGAGAACCGGACCTATGACCAGGTCTACGGCGACATGGCGCAGGGCAACGGTGATCCGACCCTCGCCCAGTTCGGCGAGACGGTCACGCCCAACCAGCACGCGCTGGCCCGGCAGTTCGGCCTCTACGACAACACCTATGACATCGGAACCAACTCGGCCGAGGGTCACAACTGGCTGATGCAGGGCGACAACCCGGAATACACCGAGTCCAGCGCCGGCGAGTACGTCCGCAGCTACGACACCGAGGAGGACGTTCTCGGCCACCAGCGCTCCGGTTTCCTCTGGACGAACCTGCTGGACGCGGGCAAGTCGGCCCGCAACTATGGCGAGTTCCTCTACACCGAGGGCCGGCCCGTCGCCGCCACGTGGCAGCAGTACTACTGCGCGTCCAAGAGTGTCGACGCGGACGGCGACCCCGCCCAGTTGGTCACCCCGGAACTGAAGGGTGACTACCACTCCGTGATCCCGTCGCTCGACGCGATCACGAACCACAGCTCGCCGCCGTTCGACCTCTCGATCCCGGACCTCTACCGCTACGAGGTGTGGAAGCAGGACTTCGAGAAGAACGGGCCCTCGGACTTCAACATGATGTGGCTCTCGAGCGACCACACCGGCGGCCCGGTGACCCCGCGCGCCATGGTCGCCGATGGTGACCTCGCCGTCGGCAAGGTGGTGGACACGATCTCGCACTCCAAGTGGTGGAAGGACTCGGCGATCTTCGTCGTCGAGGACGACAGCCAGGCCGGCGCCGACCATGTCGACGGCCACCGTGCCCCGATCCAGATCATCAGCCCCTGGGCCAACCACGGCGTCACCGACAGCCGGTTCTACTCCCAGATCACCATGGTGCGGACGATCGAGCAGATCCTCGGGGCCACTCCGCTGAACCAGCGACTGGCCGCGGCGACGCCCATGTACGACGCGTTCACCTCGAAGCGGCCGGACCTCACGCCGTTCACTGTCGTTCCGAACCAGATCCCGCTCACCGAGGGCATCCAGACGCCTCCGGCATGCGGGGTCGACATGGTCGGCACGGCCGGTGGGGCGACGCCTACGGCCACTCCCACGGCCACGGCCA
>CAXSDR010000002.1:73333-74772 GCA_964236445.1 uncultured Motilibacteraceae bacterium
ACGGCCACTCCCACGGCCACGGCCAGTCCCACGGCCACGGCCAGCTCCACGGCCACTCCCACGGTCACGGCCAGTCCCACGGCCACGGCCAGTCCCACGGCTATCTCCGCCTCCCAGTCGGGTATCGCGGCGCAGTGGAATCAGTGGAAGAACTCCCAAAAACTCACCGGCAACGGCGCCCGCGCGGATGCCGCCGCTCCTGAGCTGATGAACCGCTACACGTGGTACGCCACGCACGACTGGAAGGTGGCGTACCCGGGCGACAGCCGGGTTTACGCGCCGTCCCAGGTCCCGGGCGGCACGATCCCGTCCGCCGACAGCAACTAGCACCTCCACAAGGAGAACGACGGCTCGCTGGGGATTCCCCCGGCGGGCCGTCGCCCTTTTCGCCCGATGAGCGACACCATCAGGTACGGTCCACTGCGCTTGCGGCCGATGCTCGTCGCTCCCCTCGGACGCCGTCACCAGAGGGCCGTTCAAGGCGGGTCAGCGTACCGTCACTTCGGAGGCAGGGTTCTGTCAAGCCAATCTGGCCACACCGTCACGGAGGTAAGTGGCCCCGCCTTGCGTGGGTGAGCGACCACGGCCGCACGTAGCTCCACCCTCGCAAGCCGCGCGTGCAGGTCGGTGGTCACTCGGCCGGTTGCCGGCATCATCCTGCTATTCGGCGTCGCGGGAGCCGGTGTTGTGATCAGAGCTCGACGTTCTCCCGATCGCATCGCGATCCTCGCAACGGAACCAACATGGCGCCCGCACCACGTTTGTGGGGGCTACTCGCTGTCGTGGTGGTAGCTGGCGCAGGCCTCTACGCGGGGCTACGCATGGGCTCATGAGTGCACCCAGTCATCCGCCTGCCGCGGGTGCCTTGGCCACTCAATCATTCATTGCCTCAGTACGGTGGGAGCGTCACCCGAGCCTCCTCGGCCTTACTGATACCCGGCTGCAGGCAGCAAATAGTGCGCTTCTGAAGCAGACCTCGCGACTTGCATGGCGTCTCAGCCGGATCGCTGAGCGAGGGTGTGGGCGAAGCGGTAGGAATGGGTGCCGGTTTCGATGATGTTACCGCCGAACGTGAGCCGGTCGACGACGGCGGCACAGAGGCGTGGGTCGGTGAAGGTTTTGCCCCAGCGCGGCGACGATGCCCTCGCGCATCGCCTCAGCCGTCGGCCTGCCGGTCGGGTCACGAACGAGGATCGGGTGGCGGGTGCGCCGCTCGACCACAGTGCCGATCGCCGAACGGTTACGGACCCCATGATTCAGTAGCCCCAGGTGCTCTACCTGGGCACGGTCGGCCACCTCTGCCGGCCGGTCAGCGATTCTCGTCATTGCGTCAACCGGCCCCGCCGTCGAGATGGAGCCACCGGTTCACCGGTCTCACCAGGAGCACCCTGCGGCGACTCGGCGCCGGGCCCGCCAAGGCCGAAGCCAGGCTGTGCCTC
>CAXSDR010000003.1:0-67312 GCA_964236445.1 uncultured Motilibacteraceae bacterium
GGGTCCCTTGCGCGGCCCGGGCATTGGCAGAAGGGTCCCCTCTGGTCAACCGGGGACTTGCCGCCGCGCCAGCGCGTACGCCACACCGCCACGCGCGTACGCCACGACGCCCCAGGCTTGCCTGATTGGCAGAAGGGACCCCTTCGCCAACGCTGCCGCCGCAGAAGGGCACCTTCTGCCAATAGGTTCGCCCGAGGGTGCCCTTCTGCCGGTCAGCGGGTCGAGCGCACGAGGTACGTCGCGCCACCACCGGGAACGTCGAGCTCACGGAAGCCGAGCTTGTCGTAGAACGCCCTGGCGCCGACGTTGGCCGGGTCCATGCCGAGATGCACCGCGTCCACGCCCTGCTCGGCGAGCGCCGACAGCAGCCGCTGCAGAAGTACGCGCCCGAAACCTCTGCCCTGCCACTCGGGCAGCAGGTCGATGTGCAGGTGCGCGGGAAAGTTACCGAGCTCGCGCACGATCATCCGCTCGGGCCGGAAGTGCAGCGACCGGATGACCTCGTCGCGAGTGGTGATCGGGTCGGGCGGGACGGCGTACTTCCCGTCCAGCAGCGGCAGCCACTCCTCGCGGCAGCGTCGGACGAACCGCACCGTGTCCGCCGTGCCGATCACATAGCCGACCGCTCGTTCGCCGTCGTCGAGCACGAACGCCAGCTCCGGCTCGAGGTGGACGTAGGGCCCGGCGAAGACATCGGGCATCAGGTCGTCGCTGCAGTAGATGCCGCGCGCGTCGCCGCCGGACTGGGCGGTGCGCACACAGATGTCATAGACCGCATCACGGTCGCTGGCCGCGTACGCGCGGATCGATGCCATGGCGCCGATGGTGGCACGAGCCAGCTGTCGTGCGGTCACACGCCCTCACCTACGACCTGCACGAGGACCTCGACAAACCCGAGCGCTTCGTCCTCCTCGAGCACTCGGCTTCGCCGAGCCGCTGCTCGCGTGACGCGCAGGTGACCTGACCCTCGGGTGGTCTAGGCGGAGCGCCGCCCGGAACCCAGTCCGCGCCGCAGCCGGAGGTAGTCGCTCACGACGTAGGCGCCGAGACGCTCCGGCGACGGACTCAGCACCCGGCCGCCGTTGCGGCGAGCGACCTCCTGCACGAAGGCCTCGAGCCGCGGGTCGTCATCGAGCAGGAACACGTTGAGCGTCGCGCCGCGGCGCGTCATGCGGTCGACCTCCGTGATCGTCGCCGTGATCGTCTCCTGCGCCGGCGGCCAGCGGAACCACGGCCGGCCGTCTTCGAGCAGGTGTGCGGTCGGCTCACCGTCGGTCACCACGAGGATGACCGGCTCCGAGCCGGGGTGGCGCTCGATGAAGCGCCCGGCGAGCATCAGCGCGTGCTGCAGGTTTGTGCCCTGCACGGTGTCGGCGTCGAGCCCGGCTAGCTCGGCGGGCTGCAGGACGCGCGCATAGGCCGAGAAGCCGATGATCTGCACGGCGTCCTGCGGGAACTGGCTGCTGACCAGCGCATGCAGTGCGAGCGCGGTCTGCTTCGCCGCACCCCAGGTGTCGCGCAGCACCATCGAGTAGGAGAGGTCGACGAGCAGGCAGACGGCGGCCGAGGTGCGCCGCTCGGTGTCGACCACCTCGAAGTCCTCGACCGACACCCGCACGCGGCCGCTCGGAGTCGCGCCACCGCGCGTCACCGCGTTCGTGAGGGTGCGTACGACGTCGAGCGGCTGCTCGTCACCGAACTCCCAGTGGCGGCTGGATCCGGTCGGCTCGCCGGCCGCACCGGCATCGCGTACGTCGTGCGACCCGCGTCCCGACGACGAGAGGTCGGCGAAGACCCGTCGCAGGGCGGTCTGGCCCAGCCGGCGTACGGCCTTTGCGGTGAGCTCGACCTTGCCACCGGTGCGAGAGAGATAGCCCTGGCGCTCGAGCTCACGCTCCAGCTGCCGCAGCGCCGCGAGATCGTCGACGGCACTGCGGCCCAGTGCGCGGCGAACGGCTTCCTCGTCGATGTCGTCGAGGCTCGCGCCGGGATAGTCCTGGCCCAGCGAGGACGCCAGCTCGTCGAGGTCGGCGAGCTCCTCGAGCGCCGTGGTGGCGTCGCCTGCGCCCAGCGGGGTGTCGCCGTCCATGCGCTCGCGGCCGTTCCAGTCGAGCTCCGGCCGGCGACCGCGCAGGTGTCCCTGGAGCTGGCCCATGAGGTTGGCCATGTCGAGGTCTTCCATGGCCTGCTGCATGAGCGACCCGAGTTCGTCGCGCTGCTCAGAGGTCAGTGAGGCGAGCATCCGCTCGGCGGCGGCGGCGCGACGGGCGAGGGAGTCGACGAGCTCCTCGAGGTTCTCCGGGGCATCCGGGAACATGTCGGCGTAGTTCTGCATGAACTCGCCGAACTTCTCGGCCGTGTCCTCGCCGCGTGAGTCAGCGGCCAGCATCTCGTTGAGATCGGAGAGCATGTCCTTGACGCGCTGCATGGCCTCGGGGTCGGGTGACTCGAGCGCCTGTTTCAGCCCACGGAACTGCGAGTCGAGCACCTCGCGGCGCAGCAGATCCTGCAGCTTGGCGAACGTCTCGCGTGCCTGGGGCGAGGTCCAGTCGTAGGACGCCAGCTCCTTCACCGCACGGGAGGTCTCGCGCGGCAGCTCCTCGAGCTGCGCCTCGCGGAAGCGGGCGTCATCGGACGGGTCGGGGAACAGCGCGGCGCGCTCCTCGCCGAGCGCCTGGTCGAGCAGGTCGCGGACCTCCTCGAGAGTCCCGTCGAGGCGGTTCTGCCTGCGCAGCTGCTTGCGGCGGCGTAGCGCCTCACGGCGTAGCTCGTCGAGACCTCGACGATCCTTCCCAGCTTGCGGGCCGCGGCGCAGCAGCTCCTGCATCGCGTCGCGAACCGACTCGCCTTGCAACACCCGGTCGCCGAGCTCGTCGATCGCGCGCTTCACGTCGTAGGGCGGCGCCAGCGGGTCAGGGCCGTCGGAGTAGGCGCCGTAGCGGTAGGGGAGCGGCACGGCTCAGCGCCCGTAGACGGTGCGCGTGCCGCCGCCTTCGACCACTTCGTCCTTGGCGATGCGGCGATTCAGGAAGAGTCCCTCCATCGCGAACTCGAGCCCGCTCGCCGCGAGCGCAGGCACCTCCTCACCCTCCATCTCGAGGCGGCCGAGCAGGTGGCCCAGCCCGGGGAACGGGCCGACCTGCTGGAGCAGCCGGATCGCGGGAACGAGGTCACCGCTCTCCACGACCAGACCCTCGCCGAACCGGTCGAGCAGACCGCTGAGGTCACTCGCACCGAGGCAGTGGCGGAAAGTCTCCGCGGTGGCGCGGCGCAGCAGGTGGGCCAGCACCTGCTGCTCGTTGCCCTCCTCGTTCACCTCGAACTCGACCTTGCCCAGCAACGAGTCGACGACCGAGCCGAGGTCGCACACGCGCGCGACCGCCGGAGTCTCGCCCGTCAGCGCCGAGCGCCGTAGCGCCGACGCCGCGACCGTCTCTGTCGCGGCGACCGCGAAGCGCGCCGAGACGCCGCTGCGGGCGTCGACGGAGGGCGACTCGCGTACGTGGCGCGTGAACCGTGCGACGACCTCCACGAGGTGCGCGGGCACCTCGGCGACGAGCAGCGCCTCCTGCTTGATCAGGTCGACCTCGTCCTCGAGGCGCAGTGGGTAGTGCGTGCGGACCTCGGCGCCGAACCGGTCCTTGAGGGGCGTGATGATGCGGCCCCGGTTCGTGTAGTCCTCGGGATTGGCACTGGCCACCAGGAGCAGGTCGAGGGGGAGGCGCAGGTTGTAGCCGCGGACCTGGATGTCGCGCTCCTCGAGCACGTTGAGCAGCGCGACCTGGATGCGCTCGGCAAGGTCGGGGAGCTCGTTGATCGCGAAGATGCCGCGGTTGGTGCGCGGCACGAGCCCGAAGTGCACGGTCTCGGGGTCACCCAACGTGCGACCCTCGGCCACCTTCACCGGGTCGATGTCACCGATGAGATCGCCCACGCTGGTGTCGGGCGTGGCCAGCTTCTCGCCGTAGCGGTCGGAGCGGTGCAGCCACGAGACCGGTGTCTCGTCGCCGTGCTGGGTGACGAGCCGGCGCGACGCGACGGTCACGGGGGCGTAGGGATGCTCGTGGATCTCCGAACCGGTGACCACGGGGGTCCACTCGTCGAGCAGCGTGACCAGGGTGCGGATCAGGCGCGTCTTGCCCTGCCCCCGCTCGCCCAGCAGAACGATGTCGTGCCCGGCGAGCAGGGCACGCTCCAGCTGGGGGAGCACCGTCTCGTCGAAGCCGACGATGCCGGCGAACCGCTGCTCACCCGAGCGCATCTGCGCCACGAGGTTCTCGCGGATCTCCTGCTTCACGCTGCGGTGCAGGTGGCCGCTCTCGCGCAGGGCGCCGAGCGTGCCGATGTCAGGCTGTTGGCTCACCTGACGACCGTACGTCGCAATGCACGCACCGGCCAGGCCAGCGAGGCGAGTGGCCCCGCGGGCCCGGCCGGGCCTGCGCTGCGCTCAGCTGATGGTGTCGCAGCTGCGGGCGTCGTCGTCGTGGGCAGCGCCCGGCATCCACCGGATGTTGCTGAAGGCCGCCTCGAACGTGCCGTCGGTGTGGATGACCAGCGGAGTGTCCATGTTCGAGAAGTCGACGCGCTCGTCGGCCGCGAAGCACGACAGCGGGATCTTCACCGTGCTGCGGCCGGCACCCGCGAGATCGGTGAACAGCGAGGTCGCGTCGAGCTGCGTCAGGTTGGGATAGATCGAGCGCGCACCGATGACCACACGGGCGCTCGGCGCCTTGGTGACGATCGTGTCGAAGACGAGCGCCGCGTCCGCCGCGAGATAGCCGGTCACGTCGACGCCGCCCGTGGGGTTGCTGATCAGGAACTGCCCAGCACCCTCACCCGTCCACGTCACCTTGCGCGCATCGAGCTGCACGTTGATGTCGGAGGTACGCACCGTGATGTTGGGGTGCGTGACCACCGCGTTGACGTCGTTGCCGATCGGCGTGCCTGCCCAGCTGGTCGGCGAGGCGATGAACGCCTTGTAAGGGTCGACATCGCGGCGGTCGAAGAACATCAGCTCCTCGGTGACCGTGTCGCCGGGCGGCGGCGCGGGATGGCAGCGGTCCTCGGCGGACTCGTCGAGCTGCGGAACCGTCACCGTGTCGCCGTTGCGCAGTCCGTAGCCGAACGCGAAGAGCGGGTCGTAGCCCTCGTCGCCCAGGTTCAGCGGCTTGTCGCAGCCGGTCTTGGGCCACGAGAAGGACAGCGTGCCGACGAAGCCCTCGCCGGTCCGGGGGCCGTGCACCAGAAGGTCGGCGATGCCCGCGCCCTCGGTGCCGGGCAGCCAGCCGACCACCAGTGCGTCGGAACGGTTGAGCTCCTTGTTGATGAAGAGCGGGCGCCCGGTGAGCAGCACGGTGACGACGGGCGTCCCCGCACCGCTGACGCGGTCGAGGACCGCAAGATCCTCGGGAAAGAGCCGCGCCGCCTCGAGCGAGCGGCGGCCGATGTCGCCGACGCCCTCGGCGTAGGGCGTCTCGCCGATGACCGCGATGACCGCGTCGTAGTCCGACGCGTCGACGCCGTCAGCATCTTCACTGAAGGTGACGTTGCTCGCGCCGAACGCCTCCTGCAGACCCGCGAGCACCGTGGTGGCGTTGGGGAAGTCGCTGTTGGCGTTCTCGGTGCCCTGCCAGGTGAGCGTCCAGCCGCCGGTCTGGTTGGCCATGTTGTCGGCGCTCTTGCCGACGACGAGGACCTTGAGGGTGCCCGGCAGTGGCAGGATGTTCTCGTTGTTCTTGAGCAGCACCAGTGACTCGCGCACCGCACGCCGGCCCAGCTCGCGCCACTCGAGGACAGCGGCGTCGCCTGCGTAGAGCCGCTCGGAGGGGCGGGGCTGGGTCATGATGCCGGAGCGGATCTTCACGCGCAGGATGCGCGACACGGCGTCGTCGATGCGCGACATCGGGATCTCGCCCGACTTGACGAGGTCGATCGTCTCGGCGATGAACTCGCGCCAGTCCTGGGGGACCATGATCACGTCGAGGCCCGCGTTGATGGCCTGCGCGCAGTGCGTGTTGGTGCAGCCGGGAACCTGGCCCTGACCGTTCCAGTCGGAGACGACCAGGCCGTCGAAACCGATCTTCTCCTTGAGGACCTCGGTCAGCACATAGCTGCTTCCGTGCAGCTTGCCTTCGGCGATGCCGAGCTCCTCGTTGGTCCACGAGTTGAACGACGCCATCACTGTCTGGGCGCCGGCGGCGATCGCGGTGTAGTAGCCCTGCGCGTGGACGTTGATCATGACGTCCTCGGAGGCGTCGTTGATGCCCTGGTCCGTGCCGTGCAGCGTGCCGCCGTCACCGAGGTAGTGCTTGGCGGTGGCGATGACGCCCTCGGGGCCGATGCCGTCGGCCGCGTCGCCTTGCAGCCCCATCACGGCTTCGTATCCGTAGGCGTGCACGATGCGCGGGTCCTCGGAGAACCCTTCGTAGGTGCGGCCCCAGCGGTCGTCCTTCACGACGGCGACCGTCGGGGCGAAGGCCCAGTCCTGACCGCTCGCACGGATCTGCGCGGCGGTCGCCTTGCCGATCTCGCGGACGAGCGCGGGGTCGGCAGCCGCGCCC
Organism: uncultured Motilibacteraceae bacterium; assembly: GCA_964236445.1. Classification (GTDB taxonomy): domain Bacteria; phylum Actinomycetota; class Actinomycetes; order Motilibacterales; family Motilibacteraceae; genus CAXSDR01. Next base: position 6,561 of record CAXSDR010000003.1, read on the forward strand.
AGGCCGATGTTGTGCGGGAAGACCGTGGCGCCGTAGATGTTGTTGTTGCCGTGCACGGCATCGATGCCCCACATCACCGGGATGGGCGTGTCGACCGGGCTGCGCAGCGAGGCGTCCCAGTAGGCGTCGGCCAGTGACAGCCAGTCCGCCAGTGAGGCGTACTTGTTGCCCTGGGGCCAGGCCCCGCCACCGTTGAGCACCGAGCCGATGTGGAACTGCGCGACCTCCTCCGGGGTGATGGAGGTGATCTCGGGCTGCGTCATCTGCCCGACCTTCTCCTCGAGGGTCATCGAGGACAGCAGGGAGCGCACCTGGCTCTCGATCTCGTCGCTGGTGCCAATGCGACTCGTGACCTTCGGCCAGTCGGCGAGGTGCGGGAGGGAAGTCTCGATGCGGGCGTTGCCTTGCGCATCGGTCTCGGGCGCGCTGATTTTGGTCGTGTCTCCTTGGTGCGGCGACGCCCTGCCTGCGTGTGGGCAGGAGGTGGTCGGGGGAACGGGAACGCCAGGTCATCGACGCCTTCGTCGACTTCCTGGACCTTGGGCAGCTTGGACCACGTGCGGCGGGCGACAGCGACCGACGCGAGACTGATGCAGAGCAGAAGCAGCGACGCCACACGGACTTGACGGCAGCCCCCGAGTGCGTGGCCGAGGGCTGGTTTCTCAGTCCATCCGGCGCACGCGGCACATCAATCTGTTCGATCTTCCTGGGCCAGCATGGCCCGCGTCAATGCTTGAGGGATAGCGCTCTCCCAACCTGATGGCGAAATGTCTCACACCGGCGACCACCGGACAAGGGCACACGCCCGACGAGGGGTGTGCTTCACCCTGTCGCGAAAGTCCGAAACGCCCCATTTGCCCGGATCTGCGTACGCCGACGCCCCGCCTCCCGACAGGGGTCGGGGAGCGGGGCGTGACGTGACAGGCGCCGCGACGGCGCTGGTCAGCCGGCCATGGCCTCCGCGGCCGCCGCCTTGCGCTCCTCGTCCTGGCTGGAGTCGGCGACGCCTCGCAGCGGCAGCTCGCGGATCATCAGGGCGAGTACGGTGCCGACCAGGGCGACCGGCACGCTGACGAGGAACACGACGTGCAGGGCTGCCACGAACGACTCGATGACCTGGCCGTGCAACGGCTCCGGCAGCGCCGCGATCGCTGCGGGCTTCGCCGTCAGCGACTCTGTCGGGCGACCCGCGAGGCCCGCGGAGCCCACCCGGTCACGGATGTTGGCGGCTAGCCGGTTGGAGAGGACCGAGCCCAGAATGGCGATGCCGAGCGTGCCTCCCATGGAGCGGAAGAACGTCGAGGTCGACGTGGCGACACCCATGATGCGGAAGTCCACGGCGTTCTGGACGGCGATGATCAGAACCTGCATGACGAGGCCGAGGCCCGCGCCGACGAGGAACATGTCGAGGCTGACGATCCACGCCGACGAGTCGCTCTTGAGCAGGGAGAGCAGCAACAGCCCGAGGGCCATCAACGCCGTGCCGACGATGGGGAAGATCTTGTAGCGACCCATCTTGGTGATCGCCCGCCCCGACGCGATCGACGTCATCAGGATGCCGAGCATCAGGGGGAGCATGCGCAGCCCGGACTCGGTGGGGGAGTAGCCGTTGACGACCTGCAGGTAGATCGGGATGTAGATGATCGACCCGAACATGGCGGCACCGACGACGAAGCCGATGGCGCTGGTCAGGGAGACGGTGTGGTTCTTGAAGATCGACAGCGGCAGGATCGGCTCCTCCGCGCGCGTCTCCTGCCAGAGGAACAGCGCCGTGAGCACGAGGGCGCCGATCAGCAGCGCCAGCGACCGGGCGTCGAACCAGCCGTAGGCCTGGCCGCTCCACGAGAGATAGAGCAGCAGGGACGACGTCGCCGTGACGAGCAGAAGTGCCCCGACGTAGTCGATCTTGTGCTCGCGTCGCACATGCGGCAGGTGCAGGACCGCCGCGATGACGACGAGCGTGATTGCGCCGAGCGGCAGGTTGATGTAGAAGATCCAGCGCCAGCTGAGGTGCTCGGTGAACAGGCCGCCGAGCAGGGGGCCGGCCACGCTGGACAGGCCCCACACAGCGCCGAACATCCCCTGGTAGCGACCACGCTCGCGAGGCGGGATGACGTCGCCGATGATCACGAAGACCAGTGCCATCAGGCCGCCTGCGCCCAGACCCTGGACGGCGCGGAAGGCGACGAGCTCGCCGAGGTTCTGCGAGAGACCGGCCAGTGCCGACCCGATGAGGAAGGTCACGACGGCGAACTGGAAGACGGGCTTGCGGCCGTAGAGGTCGCTGATCTTCCCGTAGAGCGGGGTCGACGCTGTCGAGGTCAGCAGGTAGGCGGTGGCCACCCATGACAGGTGCTCGAGGCCTCCGAGGTCTCCGACGATCGTCGGCAGGGCGGTGCTGACGATGGTCTGGTCGAGCGCTGCCAGGAGCATGCCGAGCATGAGCGCGCTCATGATCGACAGGATCTGGCGGTGCGTGAAGGCGAGAGGCGCCTCAGGGTTGGCCGTCGGGGTGGTCGAGCTCATGCGGTCTCCTTGATGACGGCGTACGGGGCGGTTCGCCCGTCGGTCGGGGGAAGGACGTCGGCGAGGTCGTCGGCGAGCCGGTCGAGCAGCAGTGACAAGGTGCGGCGGTCGTTGTCGTCCCACGTGTGCAGTGCAGCCGCGAAGATCGCTGCCCGCTCGGTTGCCGCCTCGGCGAGAACCACACGGCCCGCGTCGGTGACCTCCACGGTGCGGGCTCGCCCGTCGACCGTGTCGCGTTCGCGGCCGACCCACCCGGCACGTTCGAGAGTCTGCAGGTGGCGACTGACAGTCGAGGCGTCCAGCGCCACCGAGGTGGCGAGGTCGCTGGGCCGGCTCGGCCCCCGGGTGCTGAGCTCCCAGAGGACGCCGAGGGTGGGACCGTCGACCGGACCGGTGCTCGCGACGCGCTTGACCGCGCGCATGATGCGCACGAGCAGGCCGAAGATGTCGGGCTGGGGTGCATGTGCATGTGTCACCTACCTAGAGTCACATGCATGCATGGTGCACGCAACTCGATTACGGATGAATTCAGCCCGAGTGGGCCAACGTCAGCTCGCCGCGGTTCACTTCGCCACGGTCAGGACGGGTGTCGGGAGACCCGTCGCGGTCGGGCTCCAGGACGGTGCGGTCGGACTCGGCGTGGGCGTCGGGCCGCATGGGGCCTTCCGACGCGAACAAGTTGCGGCCGCAAGCACATCTTGGCCCCCCTCAGCCCGCGAAGCGAACAGCGTCCTTCACGACCACCGCGATGTCGCGCCCGTTGGGTGCGGTGTAGGACGTCGAATCGCCCACCTTCTTGCCCAGGATCGCCGCCCCCAGCGGTGAGGTGGGGGAGATGCACTCGAGATCCGGGTCTGCACCTTCGCGCGACCCGACCAGGAAGCGCATCTCGTCGCCGGCCACGTCGGCCGTGACCACCATGCCGAGCGCGACGATGCCGTCACTGGCCTGCACCTCGCCCACCTGCGCGTTCTGCAGCAGCTGGGTGAGCTGGCGGATGCGGGCCTCCTGCTTGCCCTGCTCGTCCTTGGCCGCGTGGTAGCCGCCGTTCTCCTTGAGGTCGCCCTCCTCGCGCGCTGCTTCGATGCGCTTGACGAGCTCTGCCCGCGATGGGCCCTTGAGCTGCTCGAGCTCCGCCTGGAGGCGGTCGTAGGCCTGCTGGGTCAGCCAGGTCGTCGAGGTGCTGGAGGTCACGGGTACTCCTACGGTGGGGCGTGCGGGCGCAGGACACGTACGGCGCCGACTGAACGCGTGACGGACGACAATACTCGCGCTCAGCCTCGGGAGGCGGGGCCGCAGCGCACCAGTTCGGCCGCCGCCGCGCCGGTGACGGTCCCGATGGCGATCGTCAGGTGTGTCACGTCTGCGCCTGCCGAGGGGACCGGAACCGTGCGCAGGCCGACGGTCTGCTGATGGGCATCGAGGGCGCGCGCGGTGCAGACCACGGCCGTTCCCGCAGGACGGCGTACGTCCACGTCGACCTCGACGTGACGTTCGTCGAGGACCCGGATCGCGGTCGCGGACCCCGAGATGGCGCCGCGCCGGGCCTGCGCGAGCGCGGCCCAGGCGAGCCAGGCGAGCGCCGCGACGGCGACCAGGGCCACGATCGCCGCGGCCGCCCGGCGGCGTCGCGGCGTCGCGGCGCCATAGCGCTCCTGCAGCGTCTGCGTGCTCAACTCGACCCCTGTCTCGCCACCAGTTTCGCGGGCGCGGCCCGCGTCGGACACCATTGTGCCGTCGGGTCGCGGCAGGCACCCGAGCGAGACGAGTGGCAGGAGCGACTGGTGGCCGAGCAGCTACGACTGCTGGCGGTGCACGCGCACCCCGATGACGAGTCGAGCAAGGGGGCGGCCTCGATGGCCCGCTATGTGCGGGAGGGCGTCGATGTGCTCGTCGCCACCTGCACGGGCGGTGAGCGCGGCGACATCCTGAACCCGAGGCTGGCGCACGACGAGGCGGTCCTTGCCGACCTGCCCAACGTGCGCCGCCGTGAGATGGACCTGGCGCGCGAGATCCTGGGTGTACGCCAGACCTGGCTGGGCTTCGTCGACTCCGGTCTGCCCGAGGGAGACCCGCTGCCACCACTGCCACAGGGGTGCTTCGCGACGCAGGACGTCGGTCTGGCCACGGAGGCGCTCGTCAAGGTGTTCCGCGAGTTCCGGCCGCACGTGGTGACGACGTACGACGAGAACGGCGGCTATCCGCACCCCGACCACATCATGTGCCACGTCATCTCGGTAGCCGCGTTCGATGCAGCCGCCGACCCGGCCCGCTATCCCGGCGTGGGCGAGCCGTGGCAGGCGCTGAAGCTCTACTACAACCAGACGTTCTCGCGCGTGCGCACCACAGCGCTGCACAAAGCCATGCTGGCCGCCGGGCTCGAGTCGCCCTACGGCGACTGGCTCGAGCGCTGGGGCGACCGGCCCGAGCGTGCGACGACGACGTTTGTTCCGTGCGGGAACTACTTCGACGTGCGGGACCGCGCGCTGCTTGCCCACGCCACGCAGATCGATCCCGACGGCCCGTGGTTCGCGTGTCCGCTGCCACTTCAGCGCGAGATCTGGCCGACCGAGGACTTCGAGCTCGCGCGGTCGCTCGTGCCCGTGTCGCTGCCGGAGAGCGACCTCTTCGCCGGGGTCCGCGAGCTCGTGGAAAACTCCGCCGCATGAGCGTCACCGGCGTAGCTCAGGCGCTGCCCCAGGCGCTGGGCAGGCTCGCCATCGTGAAGCCACCCGACGACAAGGTGACGCCCGGTACGTGGGGCTTCGTGATCGTTGCGGCGCTGGCCACGGCGACGTTCTTCCTGTTGCGCTCGTTCGTCAAGCAGCTCCATCGCGTGGACTTCGTCGAGAAGCCCGTGACGGGCGTCGATCCGTCGGCTGCAGAGGAAGAGCCGCCGCCGAGCGTGTGAGGCGACCGGGATCGTGGAGTAGTGCGCGCCTGCGCGGTCAGTCCCCTGGGTCGCCGCGGCGGTCACGCTTGGTCTGCGAACGGTGCGCCTTCGCCTTGAGCCGGCGCTCCACGGCCCCGCGCCCCGGGCGGGTCGGGCGCCGCGATGTCGCGGGCGGGGCCAGCGCCTCGCGCAGCAGCGCGGCGAGCCGGTGGCGCGCCAGCTCGCGGTTGCGCAGCTGCGACCGTGAGTCCGAGGCCGTGACGGCGACGACGCCGTCGACGAGGCGCGCGTGCAGCCGCGACAGGGCGCGGGTGCGCAGGTGGGGTGCAAGGGCCGCGGACCGCGCGACGTCGAACGCCAGCTCCACCTTGCTGTCGGTCGTGTTCACCGACTGCCCACCCGGCCCGCTCGACCGCGAGAAACGCCAGCGCAGCTCGCCGGCGGGCACGACGATGCCCGCGGTGATCGAGAGATCGTCCTCCACGGCCATGGCCACCATTGTCGTGCGCCGCGCGGCGCACCGGGACGAGTGACCTCTGCACCCTGACCGGACGTGACTACACCGAGCGGGGGACAACGGCCTCTCGTTCGCCACTGCGGCTCAGGCAGCGCCGGGCTCAGGTCGATAGGTCGAAGGTGATCGCCCCCACCTCCCGTGCGACCCGGCCGACGTCGTTGCGGGTACGCCTGGCACTGATGCTCGTGGTCGGCGTCGCCTGCCTCGGCGCCGGATTGGCCCAGCCCGCCGCTGCCGCAGCAGGGGCGCGAGAGATGGCTGGCCACACCGGTGCGCCGGCCGTGGGCAAGCCGGTGGTGAAGAAGAAGCCCGTCGCGAAGAAGAAGCCGGCGGTCGCGAGGAGGAAGCCGGCGCCGCAGCCCGGGAGATGCTTGTCGACCGCTGGGCCGAAGAAGCCCCACGCTGCGGCGAAGAAGCCGGTGGCGAAGAAGCCGGCGGGCAAGCATCGGACCGTCGTGCGCAAGCCTGCCGGCAAGAAGTCAGCAGTCAAGAAGCCCGCGGCCAAGAAGCCCGCGGCCAAGAAGCCGGCCACCCGGGTGCTCCCCCCCTGCCGCTCTCCCAAGGTCGCGGCGACCGTTCCCGCCCTGCCCGCCCCCGCTGGTGCCTTGCTGGCGCAGCCCGGTCCGGTGTCGGCGCCCGCCGACGCCCCCATCGTGCCGAGCAGTCAGGCGCTGGGGCGTACGTCGTCCGCCTTCTTCGGCACCCACGTCTTCAATCCCGCCAGCAGCGCGTCATGGCCAGGCACCGCCGCGCGCGGTGCGGTTGCCAGCGTGCGGCTCTGGGACACGGGCACGTCGTGGAGCGAACTCGAGCCGGCCCCCGACGTCTGGTCCTGGCAGGCACTGGACGCTGCCGTCGACCAGGCGCAGGCTCATGGCTTCGCGCCGTTGCTCGTGCTCGGTCAGACGCCGACCTGGGCCTCGTCGGATCCTCGCGCGCCCGGAGTCCTCGAACCTGGCGGCAGCGTGGTCCCACGCGACATGGCCACGTGGCGCACCTACGTCAGCACCGTCGCGCAGCGCTACGCCGGACGCATCGCGGCCTACGAGATCTGGAACGAGCCGAACTTCGTCGGTGACTACTTCCACGGCACCGAGGCCGACCTCGCAGACCTGTCGTCGCAGGCGTACGACGCGGTGAAGGCCGCCGACCCCGCTGCCCTCGTGCTCAGCCCGGCGATGGCGACGCGGACGAAGGGGCAGCTGGGCTGGGCCTTCCGCTACTTCGACCTCCCGGCAGCCCGCAAGATCGACGTCGTCTCGCTGCACCTCTATCCGCTGGCGACTCAGCTGCCGGAAGACGCCGTGGCGCAGCTCGCGACGATCGCCAACTCCCTCGCCGGGCGCGGACTGCGCAAACCTGTCTGGAACACCGAGGTCAACTACGGGGTGGTCGGCGGTTCGGCGAGCGGCGTGCCGGTCGCCGAACCGCTGGGCAGCGCCTTCGTCGCGCGCACGCTGCTCATGGATCGGGCCGCCGGCGTCGACCGCGTGTTCTGGTATGGCTGGGCGGCGTCGCGGCTCGTCGGCATCACGGTCGCGGACGTCGACGGTGCGCAGACGCCGGCTGCTGTGGCGTGGACCCAGGTGTCGCACTGGCTCACGCGCTCGACGCTCGTCGGGTGCAACGAGAACGCCGGTCTGCATGCCTGCACGCTGCGCCCGGACGCAGGGGGCTGGGCGCAGGTCGTCTGGCAGACCGACGGCGAGAGCGGCCTGCGGGCACCGGGCGACACGGCGGGTTCCATGACGCTGGACGGCTCCGTCGTCACGCGCTCGGGCGGCGACCGCATCTCGGTCACCTCCTCGCCGGTGCTGGTCTTCGGCGGCGGCGCCCGAGCGGACAGCCTGCGCTGATCCTGGCGCCTCGTCACGGAGTCACCACCCCTGACGACCTTCGCTGCCGTAGGCAGCAGGTCATCGCCGGTCGCTACGATTCCCGGTGTGCCCGAAGCAGTTGACACTGCGGCCTTCCCTCTTGATCGACTTCTCGAGCGGGCGACTCCGGCGCCGCCACTACCCACATCGGCAGATGCAGTCCTCGTCGCACGGGGAAATGACGGGGCGCGGCGCTGCGCGGCGTTCAGGAAGAAGGCGCATCGATGACCAACCGGCTCGCCGGCTCGACGAGCCCCTACCTGCGCCAGCACCGGGACAATCCCGTCGACTGGTGGGAGTGGGGCCCCGAGGCCATGGCGCAGGCGCAGCGGCGCGAGGTGCCCCTGCTGATCTCGATCGGCTATTCGGCGTGCCACTGGTGTCACGTGATGGCGCACGAGTCCTTCGAGGACCCTCACATCGCCGCCGTGATGAATGACCGCTTCGTCAGCGTCAAGGTCGACCGCGAGGAGCGCCCGGACGTGGACGCGGTCTACATGGAGGCCACTCAGGCGATGACGGGTCGAGGTGGCTGGCCGATGACGGTGTTCGCGACGCCAGCGGGTGAGCCGTTCTTCTGCGGGACCTACTTTCCGCGCGTCCCGCACGGGGGAATGCCCTCTTTCTCACAGGTGCTGAGCTCGATCGGGGATGCCTGGCGTGACCGGCGCGAGGACATCCAACGCTCAGGCGCCCACATCGTCCGACAGCTCGCGGACCGCGTGCAGGTGCCGCAGGGCGATGTCGCGCCGAATGTCGACGACTGTCGCGCAGCGGTTCATGCGCTGGCGGGCGACTTCGACCAGCGACGCGGTGGCTTCGGAGGTGCCCCCAAGTTCCCCCCGTCCACCGCGCTGGAGTTCCTGCTCCGCCACGCGGCCCGCACCGGCGACGAAGCCTCGCTCGGCATGGCTGCGGCGACGCTCGAGGCGATGGCCCGAGGAGGCCTCTATGACCAGCTGGCGGGTGGTTTCGCCCGCTACAGCGTCGACGACGGTTGGGTGGTGCCGCACTTCGAGAAGATGCTCTACGACAATGCGCTGCTCCTGCGCGTATATCTGCACTGGTGGCGCCAGACCGGCGAGCCGATGGGGCGACGGGTCGCCCTGGAGACAGCCGAATTCCTGATCAGTGAACTGCAGACCCCTGAAGGCGGCTTCGCCAGTGCGCTCGATGCCGACAGTGAGGGTGAAGAGGGACGTTTCTATGTCTGGACTGCGCGACAGCTGACTGATCACCTCGGTGACGAGGACGGTCTGTGGGCGTCGAAGCTGCTCGAGGTGACTGCCGACGGCACCTTCGAGCACGGGTCGTCCGTCCTGCAGCTGCTGCGCGACCCGGCGGACGCGCAGGAGCAGTTGCGTTGGGGCGCCGCGCGGTCATCCCTGCTGCAGGCACGGGCCCGGCGGGTCAGGCCGGCCCGCGACGACAAGGTCGTCGCCGCGTGGAACGGCCTGGCGATCGCCGCACTCGCAGAAGCGGGCCTTCTGCTCGACCGGCCTGACCTGGTCGCTGCGGCTGAGGGTGCGGCTCGCCTGCTGGTCGAGGTGCACCTGCACGACGGGGGCCGGCTGTGGCGTACGAGCCGTGACGGCGCGGCGGGACGCAGTGACGCTGTGCTCGAGGACCACGCGGACGTCGCCGAAGGCCTGCTCGCGCTCTACTCCGTCACGGGCGAGAGCTCCTGGCTCCGCCACGCCCAGCGGCTGCTCGATGCGGCCGTCGAGCACTTCGCGGCCGATGACGGTGGCTTCTTCGACTCGGCGGACGACGCGCAGAGGCTCGTACGACGCCCGCGTGACCCCCTCGACGGCCCCACCCCGTCGGGTGCCTCTGCCCTGGCCGGCGCGCTGCTCTCCTATGCCGCCCTGAGCGGCTCGACGAGCCACCGCATGGCCGCCGAGCGGGCGCTGGGCCCCGTCGCCCTGGTCGGTGCGCGCTATCCGCGGGCCGCCGGCTGGGGCCTTGCGGTCGCCGAGGCGCTCCTGTCGGGACCGGTGCAGATCGCCGTGGTGGGTCGCGCAGACGACCCCGAGGCCCTGGCGCTGCGGCGGGCGGCCATGCGCAGCAGTGCCCCCGGGGCCGTCGTGGCTTTCGGGAACCCGGCGGAGGTCGCCGTGGAGCCGACCGCAGCGGCGCTGTTGCAGGACCGGCCGCTCCGTGACGGCCGTGCCACGGCGTACGTCTGTCGCGGGTTCGTCTGTGAGCGACCCGTCACGTCGGTGCGCGAACTCAACGAGGTGCTACGCCCTGGGTGAACGACGCATCAGCAAGTGATGTAACGGTGTAATCCTGTTGGCATGACCAACACCACTGACAGCGAGACCATTCGCGGCTGGCTCACCGGTCGGCTGCCCGAGGACCTCTACGCCACGGTGCCGGAGGTGACCGTCGACCGCGAGGAGATCCTCGTCGTCGGGGTGGTCCCCGACCCCGGGACTTCCCCCGAAACCTCCGATGCCGAGCGCGCCGCCATGGCCGACGGACGTATCTCGCGCTTCCGTGAGCAGACCCGCGACAGGCGCATGCAGATCGCGCGCGAGGCGGAGCAGCGGTTCGCCCGCAAGGTGGCGTGGGGAGCGACCTGCGACGGTCGGCGCGAGGTCTTCACCAGCCTGGCGGTGCCCGTGATGACGCGTCTGCGTCAGCCGGAGCGCCGCGTCCTCGACACCCTTGTCGACTCCGGAGTCGCCCGGTCGCGTGCCGATGCACTCGCCTGGTCGGTGCGGCTCGTGGGCACGCACGCGCAGGAGTGGCTCGGTGAGCTGCGGACCGCGATGGAGCAGGTCGAGAAGGTCCGGGCGCAGGGACCGACCGGGGACGCCCCCACGGGGTGATCTGCGTGCGATCTGCACACCGGGGACTCCCGGAACCTCACGTGGGCCGAGTAGGGTGCGCTCCATTCGGGAGGAAGGGTCTTCGTGGGGCTGCGCGAGCTGATCTATGGCGCCTACGCGCGACGCCTCTTGGCGCGGCTCGACCGCGACCAGATCCCGCACCACGTCGGCGTGATCCTCGACGGGAACCGCCGCTGGGCCAAGGCCTATGGCGAGCACCCGTCCGAGGGGCACCGGAGGGGCGCCGACAAGATCACCGAGATGCTCGGGTGGTGCGAGGAGACCGGTGTCGGCGTCGTCACGCTGTGGCTGCTGTCGACGGACAACCTCAACCGCCCCGAGACCGAGCTCGAGCCGTTGCTCGGCATCATCGAGGGGGTCGTTGAGCAGCTGGCGGCGGCGCAGCGCTGGCGCGTGAACCCTGTGGGCGCGCTCGACCTGCTTCCGGCGGAGACGGCAAAGGTGCTCAAGGAGGCGTGCGGCTCGACGGTCGACTGTGACGGTGTGGTGGTGAACGTCGCCGTCGGCTATGGCGGGCGCCGCGAGATCGCCGACGCGGTGCGAGCGATGCTCCAGGAGCACGCTGCCCGGGGCAGCTCTCTCGAGGAGCTCGCCGAGGTCCTCGATGTCGAGCACATCGCCGAGCACCTCTACACCAAGGGCCAGCCCGATCCTGACCTGGTGATCCGCACGAGCGGCGAGCAGCGTCTCAGCGGGTTCCTCCTGTGGCAGAGCGCGCACTCGGAGTTCTTCTTCTGTGACGCGTTCTGGCCCGACTTCCGCGAGGTCGACTTCCTGCGCGCCCTGCGCTCCTACGCCGCGCGGCACCGCCGCTTCGGCAGCTGACGAGTTTCTCTGATGGTCATGCTCCATTCGCGTGTCCCGCTGCGGGTGCACGCGGGCGGGCCTTAGCGTCAGGAGGGACGGGTGGCGTGCGCTGCCCGTCCGGGAGGCCCGCGAACTCGTGCTCGCTCGACGAGGACAGGGGCCGGCACCCGGCCTCGTGGCCCGGTCCCGGCCAGAATTCGGACGCCGGTCCGACCGAGACCGTGGGCGCTCGGTGCAGCCCACGCGGGAGTTCGCGTGACTTCTCGTTCCCTTGGCGAAACAGACCGTTCCGGTCGCCGCACCTATGTGCTCGACACCAGCGTGCTGCTCTCCGATCCGCGCGCGCTGCTGCGCTTCCACGAGCACGATGTCGTGCTTCCCGTCGTCGTGATCACCGAGCTGGAGGCGAAGCGGGCACATCCGGAGCTGGGCTGGTTCGCTCGTGAGGCCTTGCGTCTGCTCGACGACCTGCGCGTGACGCACGGCCGTCTCGACGAGCCGCTCCTCCTCGACAGTGGCGGCACGCTGCACGTCGAGCTCAACCACACCGACGTCACGCTGCTGCCCGACGGATTCCGCGTGGGTGACAACGACAGCCGCATCCTCGCTGTCGCGCGCAATCTCGCCGCCGAAGGCAGCAACGTCGTCCTGGTGTCGAAGGATCTCCCGATGCGCGTCAAGGCATCGGCCGTGGGGCTGGTCGCCGAGGAGTACGCGACGGGGGCCGTCGACACCGGCTGGACCGGCATGGTGGAGCTCGACGTCGCGAGCGCGGTTCTCGACGAGCTCTACGAGCACGACCGCGTCGACGTCGCCGAGGCGCGGGACTTCCCGTGCCACACCGGGCTTCGCCTCCTCTCGGAGCGAGGCAGCGCGCTCGGGCGCGTCGCACCCGACAAGTCGGTGCGGGTCGTACGCGGCGACCGCGAGGTCTTCGGGCTGCACGGCCGCAGCGCCGAGCAGCGGGTCGCGCTCGACCTGCTCTGCGACCCCGAGGTCGGCATCGTCTCGTTGGGCGGGCGGGCCGGCACCGGCAAGAGCGCGCTCGCCCTGTGTGCGGGGCTCGATGCGGTGATGGAGCGACGCCAGCACCGCAAGGTCGTCGTGTTCAGGCCACTGTATGCCGTCGGCGGCCAGGACCTCGGTTATCTGCCCGGCAGCGAGTCCGAGAAGATGTCGCCGTGGGCCCAGGCGGTGTTCGACACGCTGGGCGCTCTGGTGTCGCCCGACGTGGTCGACGAGGTGCTCGACCGCGGCATGCTCGAGGTGCTGCCGCTCACGCACATCCGTGGCCGTTCGCTGCACGACGCGTTCGTGATCGTGGACGAAGCGCAGTCGTTGGAGCGCAACGTCCTGCTCACCGTCCTGTCCCGCGTGGGGCAGGGATCGCGGGTCGTGCTGACCCACGACGTCGCCCAGCGAGACAACCTGCGCGTGGGTCGGCACGACGGTGTCGCCTCGGTGATCGAGGCGCTCAAGGGGCATCCGCTCTTCGCCCACATCACCTTGACCAGGTCGGAGCGGTCGCCCATCGCGGCACTTGTCACCGACATGCTGGGCGACCTTCAGATGTAGGAAAAAGGTCAGCCGGGTCCGTCCGGAGGGAGCCAGACTGACCCCATGAAGCTGCATGAGGCCATCGACGGGCGGCTGCGCGAGTTCGTGCTCGCGCAGCCCATGTTCTTCGTGGGCACGGCTCCGTCCGCCCTCGACCAGCACATCAACGTGTCGCCGCGTGGCGGCGCAGGGTCCTTCGCCGTCCTCGACGAGCACACCGTCGCCTTCGCCGACTTCACCGGCAGCGGCTCCGAGACGGTGGCGCACCTGCGCGACAACGGCCGCATCGTCGTGATGTTCTGCGCGTTCTCAGGACCGCCCAACATCGTGCGCCTGCACGGTCACGGGGAGGCCGTTCTGCCCGGGGACTCCCGATGGGCAGAGCTGCGCGCGGCCTTCTGCGTGGCAGCGCCCGACGAGGCGGTGCGGGCAGTCATCAGGATCGAGGTCGACCGGGTCTCGGACTCCTGCGGCTTCAGTGTGCCGTTGCTGGACTATGTAGGCCAGCGTCCCCTGCTCGACGACTGGGCACGGCGCAGAGGTGCAGAAGGTCTCGAGTCCTATCGGCGCGAGAAGAACGCGGCGAGCATCGACGGCCTTCCGGCTCTGGGCTGACTGCGCGCGTGACAGGTCGGTGCGTGGTGGACTGCGTGGAATGCGTCCGTCCGCGGGACTCAGCGGGAGACGGGCGATCCGCCGTCGATCTGCCGCTGCTGGACCCGCAGCCAGCGCACGTCGAACCCGGTGCGCTCGGCGACCCGCTCTGCGGTATATCCCTGGGCCAGCAGGTCCAGGCACTGGTCAGCGGTCCAACCGGGCTTGGGTGTCCCGGCCTGCCGGCTTTGCACGCTGCTGAAGGCAGGTCGGCCGTCACGCGGCCTCAGATCTTTCGACACCATGCCTTCTACGGTACGACGCGATCTGGCATCTTCGCTAATTCTTCGGGCAGATCACTTTGCGTAGTGAGCTGTGTGGGATTGTCAGGAAGGTCGGGTCATCGACAGCACGTCGAGAGCCGCATCGAGCTGTTCCTCCGTCAGCTTGCCGTCCGACACATAGCCTCGTTCGAGGACTACCTGTCGTATCGTCTGGCGTTCTTTGAGTGACTGCTTCACCACTTTTGCGGCTTCTTCGTAGCCGATGTACTTGTTCAGGGGAGTCACGACCGAGGGAGACGACTCGGCGTATTCGAGACAGCGTTCCTCGTTGGCGACCATGCCGTCGATGCAGCGGTCGGCGAGGAGCCGCGAGATGTTGGCAAGCAGCCGGACCGACTCGAGAAGGTTTCGGGCGATGACCGGCAACATCACATTGAGCTCGAAGTTGCCGGCGGCACCGGCGAACGCCACGGCAGCGTCGTTCCCGATGACCTGGGCGCACACCATGCACAACGCCTCGGGAATGACCGGGTTGACCTTTCCCGGCATGATCGACGATCCCGGCTGCAGGTCGGGCAGCGACAGCTCCGCAAGGCCCGTGCGTGGACCCGATCCCATCCAGCGGATGTCGTTGCCGATCTTGTAGAGCGAGACGGCTATGGTGCGCAGCTGGCCCGAGAGCTCCACCAGGGCGTCGCGGGCACCCTGCGCCTCGAAGTGGTCACGTGCCTCGGTGAAGGGAAGCCCTGTCGTGGCGGCCACCTGCGCGATCACGGCCGCGGAGAAGCCTTGCGGGGTGTTGATGCCCGTGCCGACCGCGGTGCCGCCCAGCGGGAGCTCCGCCACCCGGGGGAGCGTCGCGTGCAGCCGCTCGATCCCATAGCGCACCTGCGCGGCATAGCCGCCGAACTCCTGGCCCAGCGTCACGGGCGTCGCGTCCATCAGGTGGGTGCGGCCCGACTTCACGACCGACTGCCACTTCTCGGACTTCGCCGCCAGAGCCGCCTGCAGGTGCTCGAGGGCAGGCACGAGGTCGTGCACCACGGCGCTCGTAGCCGCGACGTGGATCGACGAGGGGAACACGTCGTTGCTCGACTGGGACGCGTTGACGTGGTCGTTGGGGTGGACCGGCCGGCCGAGCCGCTCGGTCGCGAGCGTGGCGATGACCTCGTTCGCGTTCATGTTGGACGACGTCCCGGAGCCCGTCTGGAAGACGTCGATCGGGAAGTGCTCGTCCCACTGCCCCGCGGCGACCTCGTCGGCGGCGGCGCGTACGGCCTCGGCGAGGTCCGCGTCGAGAATCCCGAGCTCTGCGTTGACCGTGGCTGCGGCCCCCTTGATGCGAGCGAGAGCCTCGATGTGCGCCCGCTCGATCGGCTGGCCCGAGACGGGGAAGTTCTCCACCGCGCGCTGCGTCTGCGCGCGCCAGCGGGCGGCGGCGGGAACGCGCACCTCGCCCATGGAGTCGTGCTCGGTCCGGAACTCGCCGGTCGTGTCAACGGCGGTGGTGTGGTCAGCCATGGACGCCATCCTGCCCGACGGCGCGTACGCCGATGAGCCACCCTGTCGAGGCAGAGTCCGAGCGAAAACGATATCGAGGTGCCGATGTCCTACCGCGTTTCGCGTGCCCGTCCCAGCTCCGGGCAGCGCTCCGTCGTCGTGGTGGTGTGGACGGTCGTGCTGGTGATCGTGGTCATCGCGCTGGTCTACGGGCTGCATGTGGTCCGGCACATGGTTGCTGCCCAGCCGGAGGACCCGACGCTGGACCGCTATCCGGAGGTGCGCCTCGTCAAGGGTGTCGTGAGCGGAGCAGGAGCCGCGGGTGAGGCCTTCCGCCAGAGCAAGGGGCGCTATCCGACCTCTCTTGCCGAACTGACAGGTGCGGGATATTCGCACGACCCCCGCGTGGGCGTCTACGTCGGCAAACCGCACAGCCCGGAGACCTTCTGCGTGCAGGGCTACTACGGCCAGCTCGGAGCACGAGACACGTGGACCTATTCCTACTCCTCGGTCGGTGGCCGGCCGGGGAACATCACGTTGGGGCCGTGTCCGGGCTAGTCGATCAGCTGCTTGCGCATGCCACGGATCGCGAACACGCCCATGGCGCCGACGAACACCGCGAGGGCGCCGAGATGGCCGAGGTCGCGCACCGAGGGCGTGAGGAAGACGCAATGCCGAACGAGCGCGACACAGTGGAAGAGCGGGTTGAGCTGCGAGATGTGCTGCGCCCAGGACGGCAGCTGCGTGACCGGGAAGAAGGTGCCGGACACCAGGAACAATGGGGTCAGCAGCGCCGAGATGATGTAGTTGAACGAGTCGATCGATGGAACGACGGACGACATCCAGATGCCGAAGAGTGCGAATCCCAGGCCCGTCAGGAAGCCGACGAGGGGAACGAGCGCCATTCCCCAGGACGGGTCGAGCCCGAAGCCGATGGCGACCAGCATCGGGGCACAGCCGTAGACGCCGGCGCGCAGGGCCAGCCACAGCGCCTCCGCGATCACGATCTCGTGCACGTCGACGGGCGCGGCGAGCAACGCGTCGTAGACATGCTGGAAGCTGCGGCGCACGAACGTCTGGAACATGCCGCCGAAGGCCGAGGTGAACAGCACGGCCGTCGCCACGACGCCCGTGCCGAGGAACTCGATGTAGGGATAGCCGCCGATGCGGCCCACGAGCGAGCCGAAACCCGTGCCGAAGGCGAGGAGATAGATCGTCGGCTCGACGACGGAGGAGAACGACGTCGAGCGCCAGTGCCGGCGGTAGAGCGTCGCCTCGTGTTTGAACACCCCGGCAAGAGCCGACCGCTCCAGCCACCGCAGCCGCAGCGAACGGGGGTCGGTGGCAGTCATTGGCTCGTCTCCCCCGTCAACGTCACGAACACGTCCTCGAGACTGGCAGGTCGCGGATAGCCCTCGCCGAGCTCCGCGCGCAGCTCGCCGGTCATGTCCTCGCTGCGCAGCACCGAGATCGACGGACCGGTGCGCCGTGTCGGGTGGCCGTCACGGCGTACGCGCTGCTCGATCTCGGCGAGCCGGTCGGGAGAGCCGTAGAACTCGACGGCGCGCTCGCCGGCATGCGCGGCCAGCAGCTCGGCCGGTGACCCGGCGGCGACGACACGCCCGGCCGACATGACGGCCACCTGGTCGGCGAGGCGCTCGGCCTCCTCGATGTAGTGGGTGGACATGAGCACGGTGACACCGTCGTTGCGCAGTCCGTCGATCAGCGACCAGAGCTCCTGGCGCACCTGAGGGTCGAGCCCGACCGTGGGCTCGTCGAGCAGGACGAGCTGTGGAGCATGGACCAGCCCGCGGGCGATGAGCAACCTCCTGCGCATGCCACCGGAGAGCTTGTCGACGCGGGTCGCGGCCCGGTCGGCGAGGGTCGCCAGAGCCATCGCTCGCACGACCGCCGACCGGCGACGGGCGGCCGGCACGCGGTAGAGGTGGGCGAAGACCTCGAGGTTCTCCTGGACCGTCAGCTCTTCGTCGAGGTTGTCGCGCTGAGGCACCACGCCCATCAGGGCGCGTACGCGCTTGGACTCACGCGGAACAGGCAGACCCAACACCTCGATGGTGCCGCCGGTCGGTATCGCCTGACCGGTGAGCAGGCGCATGGTGGTCGACTTGCCGGCGCCGTTGGGACCGAGCAGACCGAAGCACGACCCGGTGCCGACCGTGAGGTCCAACCCGTCGACGGCACGGATGTTCCCGAAGTGCTTCTCCACGCCGGTCAGGACGATCGCGGCATCGGTCATGATTTCGCACCCTACGGGAGGGGCCGGGAGGACGACCCCGATCACCTGCCGATGCGGTCGGGCCTCCTCATTCGGTCAACGACCTCGACACGGGTCGGCGGGTCGGCACCCTCGCGCTCGCACGTGATCGAGGCGGTCATGGCGGCCTCCCGGAGCACGGCCTGCAGCATCTGGCCGTCGTCGTCCTGCAGGTCGCCGGTGCGGCGCACGTCGAGCAGCTGGCGACGCGCCAGCGCGTCGAGCAGACCTGCGGTGAAGGTGTCGCCTGCGCCCACGGTGTCGACGACGGCCGTCGCCGGGGCCTCGATCGACACGATCTGGCTGCGTGTCACGGCGACGGCACCGTCGGCGCCGCGGGTGACGACGACGAGGGCCGTGCGCTCGGCCTCGAGCCAGTGGCGGGCGACCTGCTCGAGGCTCTGGCCGGGATAGAGGAAGTCGAGGTCCTCGTCACTGGTCTTGACGACGTGGGCCAGCGAAGCGACCTGCTCCGTGCGCCCGACGGCCGCCGTGTGGTCGCTCACCAGGCGCGGCCGCGGGTTGGGGTCGAACGAGACGAGCACCCGGTCGGCCGCCCGGGAGACCGCCTCGATCACCGCGCTTGCTCCGGGCTCGATGGCAACTCCCAGCGACCCGACGTGGACGCAGGTCACGGCGTCGTCCAGCTCGATGTCTTCGACGTCCCACACCAGCGCGAAGTCATAGGTTGCGACACCGGCCTCGTCGAGGGTCGCCGTCGCGGTGCTGGTGGCGGCGGCACCGCGCACCTGGCCCAGCAGGCGTACGCCGTTGCCCGCCAGGTGGGCCACGATGCGGTCGCCGCGGTCGTCACGGCCCACGCTCGTCACGAGGCCGACGTCGTTGCCCAGCCGGGCCAGGGCGAGGGCGACGTTTGCCGGGGAACCGCCGACGTGCTCGGTGCTGCGACCGTCGCGCGAGACCACGATGTCGATGAGGGCCTCGCCGACGACCATCAGCATCAGCGCGCGTGGTCGAAGTCGATGGCGGAGTAGGCGCGCAGCTTCGCGAGCCGGTGCTCGCTCTTGACCGAGCGGATCGTGCCGCTCTTGGAACGCATGACCATCGAGTGCGTCGAGGCGATGCCTTGGGAATAGCGGACGCCGCGCACCAGCTCGCCATCGGTGATGCCGGTGACGCAGAAGAAGACGTTGTCACCCTTGACGAGGTCGCTGGTCGTGAGGACCCGGTCGAGATCGTGCCCGGCATCGAGGGCGCGCCGGCGCTCGGCCTCGTCGCGCGGCCAGAGCCGGCCCTGGATCTCGCCGCCGAGGCACTTCATCGCGCAGGCGGCGATGATGCCCTCGGGTGTGCCGCCGATGCCGAGCAGCACGTCGACGCCGGTGCCTTCACGCGCAGCCATCACCGCACCGGCGACGTCACCGTCGGACATGAACTTGATGCGGGCACCGGTGGCCCGGACCTCCTCGATCAGCGAGGCGTGGCGCGGCCGGTCGAGGATCGCGACCGTGAGGTCTTCGGCACCGCACCCGTGGGCCTTGGCGATCCAGCTGAGGTTCGCGCGCACCGGAGCCGTGAGGTCGATGACGTCGGCGGCGGCGGGCCCGACGACGATCTTCTCCATGTAGAAGACGGCAGACGGGTCATACATCGCGCCCCGCTCGGCGACCGCGATGACCGACACCGCGTTGTCCATGCCCTTGCCGGCGAGTGTCGTGCCGTCGATCGGGTCGACGGCGACGTCGCACTCGGGACCACTCCCCGAGCCCACCACCTCGCCGTTGAACAGCATGGGCGCGTCGTCCTTCTCGCCCTCGCCGATGACCACGACCCCTGACATCGACACCGTCGTGATGAGCTGACGCATCGCGTTGACAGCGGCCCCGTCGGCGCCGTTCTTGTCACCTCGCCCGACCCACCGCCCGGCGGCCATCGCGGCCGCCTCCGTGACCCGCACGAGCTCCATGGCCAGGTTGCGGTCGGGAGCCTCCCGGCTGACGGCGAGGGACGTGGGCAGGGAAGAGGGCTCGGCCATGCGCGAACACTAACGAGCCGTGATGACAGTCAGTCGCGACCTGGCACGCTGCGCCGCTGACGCATCGGCGACCATGGAGCGTGAGCACCGCCACTGCACCTGCTCAAGCGGCGCCCGAACCGCCCCCGGGCGTTGCGCCACGACGGCGGGCCACTGGGCGGACGGCGGCGCTCTGCGGGGGGTTCGTGGTGGCTGTCGTCGCAGCTGTCGTCGCGCTCACACCTCGGTCGAACATCGATGCCGTCCACGTGGTCGACTGGGCCCCGGTCGCCGCGAAGGCCCGGGCAGCCGCGCACTTCACGGTGCTCGCACCTGTCGGGCTGCCGTCCTCGTGGCGCCCCACCAGCGCCCGCACCGACGTGCGCAAGGGCACGGTGCACTGGCACCTCGAGTTCGACACCCCCGACGGCAAGCGTGTGGGGGTCGAGCAGAGCGACCGGCCGGCCTACGGCTTTCTCGCCGAGATGACCGAGCGCGGCACCGCGGTCGGGCTCAGCACGGTCAACGAGTCGCTGTGGATCAGGACCTACGCGCCCGGCCGCGACCATCGGGCGATCTGGCTGCGCGATGCCGACGTCACGACCGTTGTCGGCGGCACCGGCTCCTGGGACCAGGTCGAGCTGTTCGGCCGCTCGTTGCGACCGGTGAGCTGAGAGGCGATCGGTGAGCTGGGAGGCGATCGGTGTGCTGGGGTCAGCTGCGGTGCTGCGGCTGCTCTGAATGCTCTGACTGCTCGGCGACAACGTTGCGAGCGGTCTCCTGCGCAGCGGCGGTCAGCCGGCGCCGCGCGCCGTCGAGCCACTCCTGGCAGATGGCAGCCAGCCGCTCGCCGCGCTCCCAGAGGGCGAGCGCATCCTCGAGTGTCGTGCCGCCTGCCTCGAGACGGCGTACGACGTCGGCGAGCTCGTCACGAGCCTGCTCATAGGTCGGAGCCTCGTCTGCCACCCGGGCAGCCTAGGTCTTCTGCTGTGTCGGGCGGGAACGACGGCCGGTCGTCTTGCCTGCATCCCCTGTGGGTGCCTCCCCTGTGGGTGCCAACCGTGGGGTGGCGACGGTGGCGGTCACCTCGCCGCCGGCTAGGCGAAGTCGCACCGCATCGCCTGGGCTGATCTCACCGGGGCCTCGCACCACGGCGTCGTCGGAGCTGCGCTGCACAACGGCGTAGCCGCGCGCGAGCGTGGCGGCCGGAGACAGCGCGGCGACGCGGGCGCGGGCATGTGTCAGGTCGTCGTCGGCGCGGTCGAGCCGCCCGGTCAAACAGCGCCGGGCGCGCGCCAGCGTGTCGGACAGTGCCTGCTCGTGGACGTCGACCAGTCGTCCCGGGTCCGCCATCGCCGGGCGGCTGCGGATCGCGTCGAGGCTCGCCTGCTCCCGGCGCAGCCGCGTAGTCATCGCCTGCGACATGCGGCTGTCCAGAGCCGCGATGCGCAGCTGTTCCTCCGCCATGTCGGGCACCACGAGCTTTGCCGCATCGGTCGGGGTGGAGGCTCGGGCATCGGCGACCAGGTCGACGAGCGGGGTGTCGATCTCGTGCCCGATCGCGCTGACGACCGGCGTGCGGCACTGCGAGACGGCGCGCACGAGCGCCTCGTTGGAGAAGGCGAGCAGGTCCTCCACGGACCCGCCGCCCCGGGCGATCACGATCACGTCGACAGTCAGATCGGCGTCGAGCCGGCCGAGGGCAGCGACGACGTCGGTCACGGCGTTAGGGCCCTGGACCGCCACCTCTTCCACCCGGAACGCCACGGCGGGCCAGCGCCGCTTCGCGTTCTCCACGACGTCGCGCTCCGCAGCGGAGGCGCGCCCGCACACGAGCCCGACGACGTGCGGCAGGAACGGGAGCGGTCGCTTGCGGGCGGCGGAGAACAGGCCCTCGGCGGTCAGCAAGCGGCGGAGCTGGTCGAGCCGCGCCAGGAGCGCGCCGATGCCCACCTCGCGGATCTCGTCGGCGGCCATCGACAGCGACCCGCGGGCCGCCCAGAAGCTGGGGCGCGCGTGGACGATGACCTGGGCACCGTCGCGGATCGGTGCGCCTAGCGCGTCCAGCACCTCGGTCGGCACGGTCACCGACAGCGACACGTCGGCGGCGGTGTCGCGCAGGGTCACGAACGCCGTGCGGGTGCCCGGGCGGCGTACGAGCTGGGTCACCTGACCCTCCACCCACACCGGCCCGAGACGCCCGATCCACTGCACCAGCAGCTGGCTGATGCGCCGGACGGGAGCCGGGTGGCCAGCGGAGGTCTCGAGCGTCACGAGGGCAGGCTAGGCGGGACCGCCGACAGTCTTCGCCGGCGCCGCGTCAGCGGCTTCGAGCGCTGCCAGCTTCGCAAGCCGGTTCTCGAACATCCTGACCACCTGCAGCCGGTTGGCGTGCGCGCGCTCATAGGCGAGGACCTGCTCGAGATGAGCGGGCGTCAGCGCGCGCAGCCGTGAGCGCAACGACCCCAGGGTCAGGTGGTCGTAGTCGGGAAGCGGCAGATCGTCGTGCGCGAGCACCGCGGCGGCGGCGACCGGTGGTTCAGCTGCGCGCAGGTCCGGCGGGGGTTCGGGCGCAGCCTGAGGTACGCGCGGCTCGGGCGGCGGGCCACCGGCCGGTGGCGTGGTTGGCAGAAGGGACCCCTCTGCCAACATCGGCGCCGCAGAGGGGACCCTTGTGGCGAACCTATTGGCAGAAGGGGCCCCTCTGCCAGGCGTGGGAGGCGTGGGAGGCGTGACGAGGGCCCGCGCGGGCGGTGCGCTGCGAAGCGCGGCAGCGGAGCGACGTCTCGTGACCCACGCCGTCGAGGCCGTCGCGGCAGCCATGAGCACACCCACGAGCACCGTGCGTGCCGTGGCGGCGCGCCCGGGGAACCTCCGGGAAAAGCGGTGCACGCGTCGCGGCAGGCTGCGGCCCGACGACGGCTGCCCTCGGCGTACGCCGGCGACGCGACGCGCGAGGACGCGCCGCCTGACGACGGCTGATCTGCGATGGATCCGCACGTGACCTCCTGTGACATCGCGCCGTGCGGCCGGGTTCCGGAGGAGCACCGGCTCATACCGCACCTGCCGCCTACGATGGCAGGGTGCCCGCGACCTCGACAACAGCCCGCCGCGTCCTGCTCGCTGCCCCCCGTGGCTACTGCGCGGGCGTCGATCGCGCCGTCGTGACGGTCGAGAAGGCGCTCGGGCTCTATGGCGCCCCGGTCTATGTGCGCAAGGAGATCGTGCACAACCGTTATGTCGTGACGAGCCTGCAGGCGCAAGGCGCGATCTTCGTGGACGAGACCGACGAGGTCCCCGAGGGTGCCACCGTGATCTTCTCCGCGCACGGCGTCGCACCGGTCGTGCACGACCAGGCTCGCGAGCGTGGTCTGAAGACGATCGACGCCACCTGCCCCCTCGTGACCAAGGTCCACCACGAGGCGCGCCGCTTCGCCGAGGACGACTACGACATCCTGCTGATCGGCCACGAGGGTCACGAGGAGGTCGTCGGCACCACGGGCGAGGCGCCCGCCCACATCCACCTCGTCGACGGCCCCGACGACGTCGAGCACGTCGTGGTGCGCGACCCCGAGCGGGTCGCCTGGCTGTCGCAGACCACGCTGTCGGTGGACGAGACGCTCGAGACCGTACGCCGCCTCCGACTGCGCTTCCCGCAGCTGCAGGACCCCCCGAGCGACGACATCTGCTATGCCACGCAGAACCGCCAGGTCGCCGTCAAGGAGATGGCAGCGCAGGTGCAGCTCACGATCGTGGTCGGCTCGCGCAACTCCTCGAACTCCGTGCGCCTCGTGGAGGTGGCCAAGGAGTCGGGCTCCGACGCCGCCTACCTCGTCGACATCGCCGACGAGATCGACGAGGCATGGCTCGAGGGCGTGACGACGGTGGGGGTGACCAGCGGCGCTTCGGTCCCCGAGATCCTCGTACGCGGTGTGCTCGACTGGCTTGCGCAGCGCGGCTGGGGAGATGTGCAGGAAGTCGTCTCGGCGAAGGAGAGCCTGCTCTTCTCCCTGCCGGTCGAGTTGCGCCGTGACCTCAAAACAGCCAGGGCTCGTCAGGCTTAGCCTGCTCGCCGTCGTTCTTCTCGTTCTCTGCAGCAGTCCATGAGCCCGCCGCCGGGCGTGACGCTTCGTTGGGGGCGTTGGAGACCGGCGACCGGCGTCCCCCGCTGCCGATCCGGGCATCCGCCCTGCGTCGTCTGACCAGGCGCGTCAGCGCGATTGCAGCGGCCAGCGCTTCACCGCCGAGCAGCAGCGGCGCATTCAGGGCGAGTTTGGTGCTGGTGTCGGTGGCTTCGCGCAACAACCACGACCCCGAGCCGGAGAGACCCAGCACCTGTTGCGCCAGCAGGACCCCGATGACGAAGACCCATGGCGGAATCGTGACCGCTGCCAGCAGGTGGCGACCCTCGACCCGTGTCGCGACCCAGGCGCATGCAACGACGAAGCCCGCAGTGAATCCCCAGTGCAGACCTCGGGACACGACGATGTCGACCAGGACGCCGGCGCAGGTCAGAAGAGTGGCGAGGAGCGCGGCACCGGTGGCGCTGAGCCCGGCGTCAGAGGGGGAAGGGGGGTGGGGCGACACCCCGGAACGCTAACGCGTCATCCTTCGGCGGCTCGCAACGGCGCACCGTCCTGAGATGCCGGGATCGAGTCCACCGGCTCCAATGCACTGGCCAGACGCACCGTCATGGGCCGGGTGGCGTTGTCGACCGGAGCGGGATGCAGCTGCGTCCCCCCGCCCCGCCGCCCACCAGACCCGACGCCTTCCGCTGACACCCCCTGGGAGGCCACGGCGTCCCCGACTCCGAGCTCGGAGAGCCGCCGTGTCGCGGGCACGACGCTGCGCTCGAACGAGCCGACGGCCGTGTTGTAGTCGTCGACGCTGCGCGAGAGCGAGCGCCCCAGCTTGTCGACGTGGCCTGCCAGCGTGCCGAGCCGCCGGTGCAGGTCGCGGCCGGCCGCGACCACGTCGCGCGCGCCCTCGGCCAGCGAGTCCTGCTGCCAGCCGAAGGCGATGGTGCGCAGCAGGGTGAGCAGCACGGTCGGGGTCGCGATCACCACGCCCTTGCCCATCGCGTGCTCGAGCAGCGTCGGGTCGGCGTCGAGGGCGGGTGCGAGGAAGGCCTCGGCGGGAACGAACAGCACGACGATCTCCGGGCCGGGCTGCACCGCCGCCCAGTAGTCCTTGGCGGCAAGGGTGTCGACGTGGCTGCGCAGCGCTCGCGCGTGAGCGACCAGGCGCTCCTCGCGCACGACGCCGTCCCCCCCGGAGCCGGCCGCCTCGAGATAGGCCGACAGCGGCACCTTGGCGTCGATGACCACCCCTCGCCCGCCCGCGAGCCTCACCACCAGGTCAGGTCGCTGTCGGGCATCTCCGGTGTCGAGGGTCACCTGCTCGTAGAAGTCGCAGTGCTTGAGCATGCCCGCCAGCTCGACGACCCGGCGCAGCTGCACCTCACCCCAGCGGCCACGTGCGTTGGGCGAGCGGAGCGCTCCGGCGAGCGAGGCGGTCTCGGCGCGCAGCTGCTCGGAGGCGTAGGCGACCGAGCGCACCTGCTCGCCGAGTGCCGCCTGGGCAGCGGCGCGTGCCGTCTCGACCTGCACGAGTCGGGTCTCGACCCGCTCGAGGGCGCTGCGCACGGGCGCGACCATGTGCTCCACCGCCTGCTCGCGCAGCGCGAGGTCCCCCGAGGTGCGGGCCCCGGCCTCGCGGAAGCGGGAGTCGGCGAGCTCGACCACCCGGCGCTCGCGGCGCGCCAGCGCGTCGTCGCTGAGCCCGGCGCGCGCGGCAAGCACAAGGCCCGCAGCCAGGCCGACCAGCAGCCCGAGCGCGATGCCGGCGATCAGGGCGAGCAGCGTGTGAATCTCCATGCCGCCATGCTGACGGGCACCACTGACAGTTTCGGTTCGCCGCGGATGAGCCGGAGCACACGGCTGTCCGATCGGCGCGAGCATCGCGGGTAGGCTCGCGTCCTCGTGGGACTCACCATCGGCATCGTCGGCCTGCCCAACGTCGGCAAATCCACCCTTTTCAACGCGCTGACGCGCAACGACGTCCTCGCGGCGAACTACCCGTTCGCGACGATCGAGCCCAACACCGGCGTCGTGGGCGTCCCCGACGCCCGTCTCGCCGCGCTGGCCGAGGTCCATGGCTCCGTGAAGATCGTGCCCGCGACCGTGACCTTCGTCGACATCGCGGGCATCGTGCGGGGCGCCAGCGAGGGCCAGGGGCTCGGCAACAAGTTCCTCGCCAACATTCGCGAAGCGGAGGCGATCTGCCAGGTCATCAGGGTCTTCACCGACCCGGACGTCGTGCACGTCGACGGTCGTGTGGAGCCGGGCGCCGACATCGAGACCATCAACACCGAGCTGATCCTCGCGGACCTGCAGACCATCGACAACGCGCTGCCGCGCCTGGCGAAGGAGTCGCGCACCGACAAGTCCAAGGTCGCCGTGGTCGCCGAGGCCGAGAAGGCCCGCGCCACGCTCGATGCCGGCCAGACCGTCTTCGCGGGCCGGCTCGACCGCGACCTCCTGCGCGAGCTGCACCTGCTCACGGCCAAGCCGTTCCTCTATGTCTTCAACCTCGACGACGAGGAGCTTGCTGACGAGCAGCTCAAGGAGCGCATGCGTGCACTCGTCGCCCCGGCCGAAGCGGTGTTCCTCGACGCGAAGCTCGAGGCTGAGCTGAGCGAGCTGCCCGAGGACGAGGCGCTCGAGCTGCTGCAGTCCACCGGCCAGGAGCAGTCCGGGCTCGACCTGCTCGCCCAGATCGGCTTTCGCACGCTCGGCCTGCAGACCTACCTCACCGCCGGGCCCAAGGAGTCACGCGCCTGGACCATCCCGGTCGGTGCCACGGCGCCGGAGGCTGCCGGCGTCATCCACACCGACTTCCAGCGCGGCTTCATCAAGGCCGAGATCGTCGCGTTCGACGACCTGATAGCCGCCGGCTCGATGGCCGAGGCGAAGGCGCGTGGGCGCGTACGCATCGAGGGCAAGGACTACGTCATGGCTGACGGCGACGTCGTGGACTTCCGCTTCAACGTGTGACTCGCGTGGCTGCAGGCGAGGCGGGCGCGCTGCATCGGCTGGTGTCCCACGCGATACCCGATATCGACATGCTGCGCCGGGCCAGCGAGGATGCCAACCGCAAGCTGTGCGACGTCGCCCGCAGCCTCGTACGAGACGCCGGCTCACCCGCCCCGTCGGCCCGGCGTTGACGGCCGTGCCCGGCGAGTCCATATTGGTCGTCGCCGCCGCCCTGATCGACGCCGACGGCCGGTTGCTGGCTGCGCGGCGCAGCGCCCCCGCAGCGCTCGCGGGGCGCTGGGAGCTGCCGGGCGGCAAGGTCGAGCCGGGGGAGGCGCCGACGTCCGCGCTGCGACGTGAGTGCCTCGAGGAGCTCGGCATCATCATCGAGCTGGGCGAGCAGGTCGGCGCGAACTGGCCGCTGGGACCTCGTACGCTGCTGCGCGTCTGGCGTGCCACCGTGACGCAGGGGATTCCGCTCCCGCTCCAGGACCATTCGGAGCTGAGGTGGTTGGCGCCGGGGCAGTGGCTCAGCGTGACCTGGTTGGACTGCGACATGCCGGTGGTTCTCGCGCTTCAGGACGCGTGAACATCCCGCATCGTGAGATGATCTCCGCTCATGCGTTACGCATTTGCAACAGATCTGCGCTTGTCCGTCACGTACGCTCGTCTACGGTCTCGTCACGCAGTTTCGACGGGGCAATGACCCCATACCAGGAGGATGAAGCATGCGCGGACTCAAGCGCGCTCAGTACGCGGTCAGCATGACGGCCATCGCCGTTGTTGCCACCGCCTGCAGCAGTGGAAGCAGTGGCAGCGGCACCAAGACGACCGCCTCCTCCAGTGCAGGGACCGACGGCGGCACCGTCTCGATCAACCTCAGCGAGCCGCAGCACCTCATCCCCACGAACGCCGCCGAGACCAACGCCTCTGAAGTCCTCGACGCCTTGTTCACCGGACTGATCAAGTTCGACAAGGACAACAAGGCGCAATACACCGACCTCGCCGAGTCGGTCGAGTCCCCGGACAACACCGTGTGGACCATCAAGATCAAGCCCGGCTGGAAGTTCGCCAACGGCGAGCCGGTCACGGTCGACAGCTTCATCGACGCCTGGAACTACGGCGCCCTGAGCACCAACGGCCAGCAGAACAGCTACTTCTTCGCCAACATCAAGGGCTACGCCGACGTCAGCCCGACCGACCCCAACCCTGACGACAAGGTCGTGCCGAAGCCGACGGCCAAGACGATGTCCGGGCTGGCCAAGGTCAGCGACACCGAGATGACGGTGACCCTGTCCCAGCCGGACAACACCTTCAAGATCGAGCTCGGCTACGCAGCCTTCTATCCGCTGCCCAAGGCCGCGTTCGCCGACATGAAGGCGTTCGAGCAGGCGCCGATCGGCAACGGCCCCTTCAAGATGAGCGGCACCTGGGTCCACAACCAGCTGATCAAGGTCGTCCGCAACGACGCCTACAGCGGCGCCACCAAGCCCCACGTCTCCGAGATCGACTACAAGATGTACACCTCGCAGGACACCGCCTACAACGAGCTGATCAGCGGCAGCCTGGACGTCCTGACGCAGGTGCCTTCAGCCTCCTTGGGTCGCGCCAAGACCGACCTGGGCGACCGTTACGCTGACTTCCCCTCGTCGAACTACGGCTTCATCGGCTTCCCGGTCTTCGACCCGACCTTCAAGGACGTCAACGTCCGCAAGGGGATCTCCGAGGCCATCGACCGCGCGAGCATCATGAAGACGGTGTTCAACGGCACGCGCGTCCCGGCTGACGACTTCGTCGCCCCGATCGTCCCGGGCTACCGCAAGGGCGGCTGTGGCGAGGCATGCGTCTACGACCGCGCCAAGGCGAAGGCCACGTTCAGCGCGGCAGCCAACCCGCCCACGGCCATGACGCTGACCTACAACGCGGACGGCGGTCACAAGGAGTGGATGGAGGCCGCATGCAACTCGATTCACCAGGCCCTCGGCATCCAGTGCGTCGCGAAGCCGCAGCCTGACTTCGCGACCATGCTCAACAACCTGGACAAGGCCAAGAAGAGCAAGCAGGCCTTCGGTGCCTTCCGGCTCGGCTGGATCATGGACTACCCGTCCGCCCAGGACTACCTCGGTCCGCTCTACTCGACCAACGGTGGTTCCAACTACTACGGCTACAGCAACAAGGAGTTCGACGCCCTGGTCCTCAAGGGTCAGGCGGCGAGCGAGGCAGACTCCATCCCGCTCTATCAGCAGGCTGACGACATCCTGGCGAAGGACTTCCCGGCCGCCCCGATGTACTACGGCAGCTCGCAGGTGGGCTGGTCCAAGCGGGTCAGCAACGTGAACCTCGACGCCTACCAGCGCATCGACAAGTTCGCGCTGACCGTCAGCAAGTAGCGCAACGCATCAGGGGAGGTGGACACTGTCCGCCTCCCCTGATGCTCGCCTTGGCACCGAGCGACCGGAAGACCGAGCCGTCCAGGAGGCAGTGCGTGTGGCGCTACACCGTCCGTCGCGTCCTGCAGCTGATCCCGATGCTGCTCGCCACCACTTTCCTCATCTTCGCGGCGGTCTATGCCCTGCCTGGTGACAAGGTGCAGCGGCTGTCCGGCGAGCGTCGCCCCGATGTGGCCCGCGCCAACTACCTGCGCCAGCACTACAACCTCGACGACCCGCTCGTCGTGCAATACGGCAAGTACGTCGCCCGCCTCGCGACAGGTGACTTCGGCGAGACCTTCCAGCAGCGCCCGGTGTCGGACCTGCTGAAGGAGGAATATCCCGTCTCCCTCAAGCTCGGCCTCATCGGCATCGTCTTGGAGGCGGTCCTCGGCATCGGCGTCGGTGTGATCGCCGGGCTGCGCCGCAACGGTCTCTTCGACCGCGGGGTGCTGGTCGTGACCCTCGTCTTCGTGTCGATCCCGTCGTTCGTCATCGCCTTCATCGTCCAGCTCGTCGTCGGCGTCTCCTGGCGTGGCATATTCCACCTGCCCGTCGCCGGCATCGAGGCAGGCTTCCCGCGTGCCTATCTGCTGCCAGGTCTCTGCGTCGCGCTGCTCGGCCTGGCTGTCCTGGCCCGCTTGACCCGCACGAGCATCGTCGAGAACCTGCGCGCCGACTATGTGCGCACCGCCATCGCCAAGGGCATGCCGCGCCGCCGCGTCGTCGGGGTCCACACCCTGCGCAACACCATGATCCCGATCGTGACGGAGATCGGCACCGACCTTTCCTCGATCATGGGCACCGCCGTCGTGACGGAGACCATCTTCAACCTGCCCGGCGTCGGTCGGCAGGTGGCCGAGTCCGTACGCCTCGGCGAGACCCCCGTCGTGGTGGGCATCGTGACGTTGCTGGTCTGCATCTACGCCGTGGTCAACCTTCTGATCGACCTGATGTATGCCTTGCTCGACCCGAGGATCCGCTTTGACTGACATCCATGCAAGAGCTGCCGGTTCCGACGGCAGCGCCGTCGTGTCGCCGGGTGCCGTTCAGGGGCTCCCCACGCTCGGTGCGCCGGGAGGTGACATCGGTCAGACCGACGTCACCGCGGAGCGCCGAGGCAGTCTGTGGGGCGATGCGTGGCGCGAGCTGCGGTCCAGCGTCTTCTTCTGGTCGTCCTTGCTCGTGATCGGCGTGTTCCTCACGATGGCCATCGCCCCGGGGCTCTTCACCAGCAACAGCCCCTACAGCGACACCTGGGCCTGCAACCTGTCGAACTCGCTCAAGGGCACGTCGTCCGGACACCCGATGGGCTATGACTTCCAGGGCTGCGACGTCTACGCCCTCACGATCTACGGCGCCCGCGCGTCCATCTCCGTCGGATTCCTGGTGACGGCGATCACGACCGCTGTCGGCCTTCTGCTCGGGGTCCTCGCCGGGTTCTACGGCGGCTGGCTCGACGGGATCATCTCGCGGCTCACCGACATCTTCCTCGGTCTGCCCTACGTCCTGGGCGGCATCGTGATCCTGACGATCATCCAGACCGGCGGCATCACCGGCGTCGTCGTGGCCCTCAGCGTCCTGGGCTGGGTCAGCGTCACCCGCATCGCACGGTCGTCCGTCATCGCGATCCGCGATGCCGACTTCGTCGTCGCCGCACGCTCGCTCGGAGCCAGCGGGCCACGCATCCTGCTCAAGCACATCCTGCCCAACACCCTCGCCCCCGTGATCGTCGTCTCGACCGTCGGGTTGGGCGCGGTGGTCGCGAGCGAGGCCACGTTCTCGTTCCTCGGCATCGGCGTGCAGAAGCCGACCGTGTCGTGGGGCCAGCAGATCTCCGACGCACAGGGTCATTTCCTCGAGGCGCACCACGCACTGCTCTGGCCCTCGGCGACGCTGAGTGTCGCGGTGCTGAGCTTCATCCTCCTCGGCGAGCGCATCCGCGAAGCCCTCGACCCCAAGCTTCGTTGAGAAGGCCATCATGAGCACCAGCTACATCGCCTCACCCGATGCTGTCGAGACCACGGTTCGGGGCGAGGATGCCTCGGCGCCCTTGCTGGCCGTCAAGGACCTG
The DNA here is from genome assembly GCA_964236445.1 of uncultured Motilibacteraceae bacterium. GTDB lineage: Bacteria > Actinomycetota > Actinomycetes > Motilibacterales > Motilibacteraceae > CAXSDR01. The sequence goes on from CAXSDR010000003.1 coordinate 37,761, forward strand.
CACGTCGAGTTCCGCACCCGCGAGGGCGTCGCGCGTGCTGTCAACGGCGTCAGCTATTCGGTGCGGGCCGGCTCCACGCTCGCCGTCCTGGGTGAGTCGGGATCGGGCAAGAGCGTCACCGCCCAGGCCATCATGGGCATTCTCGACAGCCCGCCGGCCTTCATCTCCCGCGGTGAGGTGCGGTTCAAGGGCCGCGACATCCTCGCCCTGTCGGAGAAGGACCGGCGTCCCTATCGCGGTCAGCGCATGGCCATGGTGTTCCAGGACGCGCTGTCCGCGCTCAATCCCGTTTTCACGGTGGGCAGCCAGATCGGCGAGATGTTCCGCGTGCACCGCGGCATGTCGAGAGGCGACGCGAAGAAGAAGGCCATCGAGATGATGGACCGCGTCAACATCCCGTCGGCGCGCGACCGGGTCAACGACTACCCGCACCAGTTCTCCGGCGGCATGCGCCAGCGCATCATGATCGCGATGGCGATCTCGCTCGACCCGGAGCTGCTGATCGCCGACGAGCCGACGACGGCGCTCGATGTCACGGTGCAGGCGCAGATCATGGACCTGCTCAAGGAGCTGCAGCGTGAGCGCGGCATGGGCATGATCCTCATCACCCACGACCTCGGCGTGGTCGCCGACGTGGCTGACGAGATCGCCGTGATGTATGCCGGGCGCATCGTCGAGCAGTCGCCGGTCTTCGACATCTATGCCAAGCCGGCCCATCCCTACACCAAGGGGCTGCTCGCCTCGATCCCGCGCGTCGATGCCAAGGGCGGCGAGCTGCGCGCGATCAAGGGGCTGCCGCCCAACCTCATGCGCATCCCCTCGGGGTGCGCGTTCCACCCGCGCTGTCCCTACGTGCGTCCCGGCGCCTGCCACGAGGTCGAGCCGCCGCTCTATGCCGTGAGCCCGACGCGCGGCAGCGCATGCCACTACTGGGAGGAGGTGCTCGATGACGTCTCTGACGAAAGCCGGTTCTAAGCTCGGCGCCGCACCCGCGATGGGCGAGACGGTCCTGCAGGTCGTCGACCTCGCGAAGTACTTCCCGATCACCCAGGGCATCGTGCTGCGCAAGCAGGTCGGCGCCGTACGCGCGGTCGACGGCGTCAGCTTCGACATCGTCCGTGGCGAGACGCTCGGCATCGTGGGCGAGTCGGGCTGCGGCAAGTCGACGCTCGGGCGGCTGCTGATGGCGTTGGACAAGCCGTCGGCCGGGCAGGTCAAGTGGCGCGGCAAGGACATCTTCAAGCTCAAGGGGCGCGAGTTCCGCGAGATGCGCCGCAACATCCAGATCGTGATGCAGGACCCCTACTCCTCGCTCAACCCGCGCATGACCGTCGGCGACATCATCGGCGAGCCGTTCGAGATCCACTCCGAGGTCGCTCCCAAGGGCGACCGTCGGCGCAAGGTGCAGGACCTGCTCGACCTCGTCGGGCTGAACCCGGAGCACATCAACCGCTATCCGCATCAGTTCTCCGGTGGTCAGCGCCAGCGCATCGGCATCGCGCGGGGCCTCGCGCTCAACCCAGAGGTCATCGTCTGCGACGAGCCGGTGTCGGCGCTCGACGTCTCGGTGCAGGCCCAGGTCATGAACCTGCTCGACCAGTTGCAGACCGACCTCGGCCTGTCCTATGTCTTCATCGCCCACGACCTGTCGGTCGTCCGCCACATCTCTGATCGCGTCGCGGTGATGTATCTCGGCCGCTTCGTCGAGCTCGGCACCGACACGGACATCTATGAGCACCCGACTCATCCCTACACCCAGGCTCTGCTGTCCTCCGTGCCGATCCCGAACCCGGTCGGACGTGACCACCGCGAACGCCGGCTGCTCACCGGAGACGTTCCCAGCCCGGCGAACCCGCCGTCGGGATGCCACTTCCGCACCCGCTGCTGGAAGGCCCAGGACATCTGTGCGACGGAGACGCCCCAGCTGGTCTTGCGCAAGGCTCACCCACACCTCAGCCGCTGCCACTTCGCAGAGGACACCGACGTCATCGCGTCGATCGTCTGAGAAGCACGCAGAGGTCTTCAGGGAAGACGGCTTCGTCGGTCGCGGCCAGGTCGTCGATGGACCACCAGCGGTGGCCCAGGATGGCGCGCCGCTCCAGTGAAGTCCATCCCGAGCTGTCGAGCTCGTAGTTGTCGACGGTGACGAGGAAATACTCCTCGTCCTGCTCATAGGCGACGCCGTCGAACACGAACGAGGCGCTCCTCGTGTGCATCACCGGGCCGAGGTCGTCGACCACGAGTCCCGTCTCCTCGAACAGCTCGCGCCGGGCTGCCTCTCGCATGGTCTCGTCACCGTCGCAACCTCCGCCGGGCGTGAACCAGAACAGGGGGTCGTCGGGTCGCGACGGGTCGTGACCCTGCAGGAGCAGCGTTCTGCCGCTGCGGTCGAGGACCAGGACCCGACCGGCGCGGCGTCGACTCACGGCGTCGGCCGCGGCAGCGCTGCCCGCAGGAAGCTCATCTCGAGCAGGAGCAGGTTCTCGGCGACGATCTCCTGCGGCGTCATGTGCGTGACACCCGACAGGGGCAGCACGGTGTGGGGTCGGCCGGCGGCCAGCAGGGCCGACGACAGCCGCAGCGTGTTGGCTACGACGACGTTGTCGTCGGAGAGCCCGTGCACGATCAGCAGCGGTCGACGCAGCTTGGGTGCGTCGTCGATCAACGAGTTCGCGGCATAGACCGCGGGCCCGGCGGTCGGGTCACCGAGATAGCGCTCGGTGTAGTGGGTGTCATAGAGCGTCCAGTCCGCCACGGGTGCGCCGGCCACCGCAGCTGCGAAGACGTCGGGGCGGCGAAGGACGGCGAGCGCTGCGAGGTAGCCGCCGAACGACCAGCCCCTTATCGCGACGCGGTTGAGGTCCATGACGTCGCGATATCGCTCGCCGGCGGCATCCAGCGCGGCAACCTGGTCGTCCAGGACCGCCTCGGCCCATCGGCCCCCCGAGATCTCCCGCTCCCATCGCGGCCCCCGGCCCGGCGTGCCGCGCCCGTCGGCGACCACCACGACATAGCCCTGGTCGGCGAGCCACTGCGACTCGAGCCACGCGGCGCGTGCCCCGACCACCCGACCGTGCCCCGGGCCGCCGTAGGGGTCGAGCAGCACGGGCAGCCGGCCGTCATAGGGGACGCGGGGGAGGAGCACCGCCGTACGCAGCCGTCGGGGGCCCGCGTCGAAGATGGCATGGGGGCGTACGTCGGCCAGGGGTGGCGTTGCGGCCAGCGACGTCAGCCGAACCGAGCTTCCGTCGTCCCGGTTCACGAAGGTGCGAGTCCCGTCCCACGACAGTGAGGCGCTGGAGACCAGTGTGGTGCCGGCATGACGTTGCACCGCATGCACACCGATGGACTGCGAGAGCGGGGTCAGCGTGCCGTCTGCGGAGATGCTGCAGGTCTGCACGTTGACCGCGTCGGCGGTGGCGCGGAAGGTCACGCCGGCGGCGTCCACCTCGGTCACGGCGAGCACCTGCAAGCCCGCTGGTGTCACCGCCTCGCCGTCGATCGCGAGCCGCCGGGTCTCGCCGTCGTCGACGGTCGTGACCAGGCGGCCGTCCGGCAGCCAGGCGGGCACCCCGGGAACGAGCTCGACCCAGTCTGCGTCGACCTGCTCGTGCAGGAGTGTCGTCGCCCCGGTCGTCACGTCGACCGATCGCACCTGGGCGCGACGCTGGTCACGCGACTGGACGAGAAGCAGGGGAGAACCCACCGCCTGCCAGGAGACCCTTGCGAGATAGGGGAAGTTGACGCGGTCCCACTCGACCTCGGTCTGCCGGGCGTCGATCGTCAGCAGGACGAGACGTACGTCGGCGTTGACGGTTCCGGCGGCGGGATAGCGCACCGCAGTGGGGGCCTGTGCCGGTTGCGACGGGTTCGAGATCCACCACTGCTGCACGGCCGACTCGTCGACGCGCGCCGCCAGCATCGAGCGCCCGTCGGGTGCCCACCAGAAGCCGCGATATCTCCCCATCTCCTCGGCAGCGATGAACTCGGCGAGACCCCAGCTCACGTGCGCGGACTCACCCGTCACGAGCGCCTGGTCGACCCCCGTCGCGAGGTCGACCAGACGCAGGGAGCCGTCCGATGCGTAGGCCACGCGGGCGCCGGTCGGGTCGAGGCGAGGGTCGACGGCGGAGCCGCTGGTCGGCAGGCGGCGTACGTCTCCACCGACGAGGTCGGCGACGTAGACGCCGGAGGACAGTGCGAACGTCGCTCCTGTGCCCTTCGCGTCGAGGGCGTAGGCCGTGATGCCGCCTGCCGCCTCGCGGCGTCGTTCGCGGCGGGCGCGCTCCTCGGGTGAGAGCAGCTCGTCGGCGGCGTCCACGAGCAGTGCGCGAGGATCGGCGACGAGCCGCTCGTCGCCGCTGGTCACGTCGAGCACCCAGAGACTGCCGACCCGGTCCGTGGGGCCTGCGGAGCGTACGAACACGACCCGAAGGCCGTCGGTCGTCAGCGTCACGTCGCGTGGAGCGCCCAGCCGGAAGCCTTGCGTGCGCGACTTGAGGCGGGGAAAGGACAGCTCGCTGCTCTGAGTGCTCACCCGGCCATTCAACCCGTCCTCGCCAGCAGCGGATAATCTCGCCGCCATGAGCACGCTTCCAGGTGATGAGTTCGAAGCAGAGGGCGGTCCCCAGCGGGCGCTCGACGACGCCGCTGAGGCGTTGGAGAACGTTGCGATGGCAGACGAGCTCGAACGCGAGATGACGCTGCTCGATGTCGCGAGACGCGTGGTTCTGGTGCACGCGCACCCCGACGACGAGACGATCAACAACGGCGTCACGATGGCGCGTTATGCCGCCGAGGGTGCGCACGTCACGCTCGTCACCTGCACCGCCGGCGAGGAGGGCGAGGTCCTCGTCCCCGAGCTCGCCCATCTCGCGGCCGACCGGGACGACACACTCGGTGCGCACCGCGTCAACGAGCTGGCCACAGCGATGGAGGCGTTGGGGGTCACGGACTTCCGCTTCCTGGGGGGCCCTGGTCGTTTCCGCGACTCGGGGATGATGGGGCTCGCCACGAACGAGCGCGAGGACTCTTTCTGGCAGGCCGACCTCGACGAGGCCGCCGGTCTGCTCGTGCAGATCCTGCGCGAGGTGCGCCCGCAGGTGCTCATCACCTACAACGAGATCGGCGGCTACGGCCACCCCGACCACATCAAGGCGCACCGCGTCGCCATGCGTGCCGTGGACCTCGCGGCCGATCCCGAGCACGGCATCGGTGAGCCGTGGCAGGTCGAGAAGGTCTACTGGAACGTCATTCCCGACTCCTGGATCCGCGGCAGCCTGCGCCGCCTGCGCGAGATGGGCGACGACACCTCGTTCGGCGGCCTCGACCCCGAGGGTGACATCCCGATCGCTGTCGCCGACGAGCTCGTGACCGCATCGATCGACGGCACGGGCCACGTCGCGGCCAAGCTCGCGGCCATGCGCGCGCACGCCACGCAGATCACCGTGGACGGGCCGTTCTTCGCGCTGTCGAACAACCTGGGCAACGAGGTCTGGGCGGTCGAGCACTACCAGCTCGTAGTCGGGGACGTGCCGGAGGGCCGCGAGACCGATCTGTTCGCCGGCCTGTGATGTCGGCCGTACGGGTGTCATAAATCGGTCAAACCGCCACAAAAGGGACAGGCATCGGTTGGCCGAGGGCACAACGGCAGCGAGGATCGCCCCACGGATTTCAGTCGGACCGGCAGCGGCCCGGCTGGAGCGCCCGAACGGGTGATATGGCGTGCGAGCGCCGAGAAGGAGGCCGCAGTGACGGACGAATCGGGTTTTACGCCCCGGAGCGCTGGATCCATCATGCCGGTGCGTCGCGAGGCCGCCGACGTCTCTCTCGTTCGGGAGAGGCAGCGGCTCAGCCGGCTGCGCAAGGTCATCGCCATTCTCGGGCTACCGGCCGGTTTCCTGTGGTGGCGCATCCTCGAGAATCAGCCCATCAACTTCTTCCAGCTGCCTCACATCGACCCGATCTACCTGCTTCCTGCGGTCATCGTGCTGCTCATCGCTGCCACACTTGCCATGCAGGCGTCGATGATGCGTACGCAGGGCAAGTCACCGCACACCATGTTCCGCCCGGAACAGATCGGCGTGAGCCTCGATGACGTCGTCGGCATCGATGTCGTCAAGGACGAGGTCGCGCGCTCGCTGCAGCTGTTCCTGTCACACGAGACCTTTGCCTCCGAGATGGGTGGGCGAGCCCGGCGCGGAATCCTGTTCGAGGGTGGACCCGGCACCGGCAAGACCTACACGGCCAAGGCCATGGCCGCCGAGGCCGGCGTCCCGTTCCTCTTCGCCACCGGGACCTCCTTCACCTCGAGCTTGCAGGGCGCGAGCCAGCGTCGCGTGCGTCAGTACTTCAAGGCTCTGCGCAAGGCGGCGCGTGCCGAAGGCGGCGCCATCGGCTTCATCGACGAGTTCGATGCGATGGGCTACGCGCGTTCGGGCATTGCAGCCGCTGCCGTCCCCGCCGCGCCGGCGCGATCGAGCATGACGATGTGCTGCGGTGGCCTCGTGGGTCTTCCGTCGGTTGACCTCCGAGTCGGCACAGCGGTTCAGACGATGCCGTTCCAGGCCGGTGGCGACGCTGGACAGATCGTCAACGAGCTGCTCGTGCAGATGCAGTCCTTCGACGAGCCGACTGGCTGGGAGAAGTTCAAGGGCACCCTGGCCGACCGCATCAACCTGTTGCTGCCCGCCTACGCGCACATCACCCGGCACAACAAGCCGACTCCCAACATCCTTCTCATCGCGTCGACCAACCGAGCCGATAAGCTCGACCCGGCTCTCATGCGGCCGGGTCGCTTCGACGCCCGGCTCACCTTCGAGCTCCCGGACAAGCGGGGACGCCGAGCTCTCATCGATCACTTCTTGGTCAAGAAGTCGCACGACGCCGATGTCGCGGATGCCAAGCACCGCGACGCGCTCGCGGCGCTCACACAGGGCTACAGCCCCGCGATGCTCGAGGGTTTGATGGACGAGGCGCTCATCAACGCGGTGCGCGAGGACCGTCGTGAGATGTCATGGAAGGACCTCGAGCGCGCCCGCCTCGTCACTGAGGTGGGTCTTGCCCAGCCGGTCGCCTACACCGCCTACGAAGCGGGCCTCATCGCCACGCACGAAGCGGGCCACACGACCGTGGCATGGCTCGTCGCCCCCGAGCGCCGCCTCGAGGTCGTCACCATCATCAAGCGCCGCGACGCGCTCGGCATGCTGGCCCACGGCGACCGTGAAGAGGTCTACACCCGCTCGCGTTCGGAGATGACCGCGCTTATCCAGATCGCCATGGGCGGCCAGGTGGCCGAGGAGCTGTTCTTCGACAACGACGTGTCGACGGGCCCCGGTGGTGACCTCAGCTATGCGACAGCCATCGCGGCGCAGATGGTCGGAGCCGTCGGCATGGGCGACTCGCTCGTCTCCTACCTCGCAGTCGAGAACAGCTCGTTCAGCGACACCAACATCGTCGGGCGCGTGCTCGGTGATCCTGCCGGTCGGCAGCGGGTGGAGAAACTGCTGCACGACCAGAAGGCCATGGTGCGGTCGCTGCTCGGTCGCCACCGTCACCTCGTCGCCGCCCTGCGCGACGCGCTGCTCGAGCGCCACGAGCTCATCGGCGAGGAGATCACCGAGGTGCTGGATGCGGCTGCGGCGGCGTACGGCCCGGTCTATGGCACGGACGACTCCCCGGTGGTCCTCGACCTGACCGCGCTGGAGCTCCACCCTCGCTGAGCATGGGCCGCGGGTCATACGCTGCGACGGTGCCCCGGGTCGCCGTGCCAACCCGCGCGCGGACGGCGGCTTCGGTCGCCGTGGCCGCAGTGCTGGGCGTCGTGACGGGGACGCTGGGGTCGTTCTTCCAGTCCGCAGTGCTCGACACCGAGCGGGTCCGCGTCCCGTGGGGGGTCGCGGCGGGGCTCCTCCTCACCGCGGTCGCGGTGGCCCACGGCGTACGCACGGGTGGTGCGGTGGGCGGCGCGTCGGCGGGCGTCGGATGGTTCGTCGCGGTCGGTCTGCTCAGCAGCCGGCGTCCCGAGGGCGACCTCGTCGTGACGGCGTCGGTCCTGGGCTATGTGTGGTTACTCGGAGGAGCACTGACCGTCGTCGCCGTGATCGCAGTGCACGCGATCGGGTCCTTCGGGCGGGGCACAGGACTGAAGCCGCGGGTCTAACCGGTCGACACAGGTCGCGTGAGGGATCTGGCAGTCGGCACCGGCACCGGCACGACGTGCGTCGTGCTGCGCATCGCGACGGGTCGCTATGCCTTCGCGGCCTCGGCCGTCGGCGAGGTCGCGGGGATGCTGTCGACGACGCGGCTGCCGGACGCCCCGGCCTGGGTCGCCGGCGTCGCCAACTGGCGCGGTCGTGTCCTGCCGGTCCTCGACCTTCGCCCGCTGCTGGGCATCGAGGTCACCGCGCTCGGTTCGAGCGCCCGCGTCGTCGTGCTCGTCCGCGGGCCGCTGCGCGCGGGGGTCCTGACCGACGCGGTGACCGAGGTCAGCGACCTCGAGCTCAATGGCTCCGTCGTGGTGCCGACGACCGTGGCATCGGGCCCGGCACTCCTGGTCCCCTCGCAGGTGGTGACCGATGCCGGACCGCTCGGGTTGTTCGACGCCGACGCCGTGCTCGCGCTGGGCAGATTGCTGCGGCCGGACCGCGACTCGGCCGGAGAATCCTTCAGCGCGGGACCGACAGCGCCGATGCCTGCTGCACACGGGTGAACATCGTCGGGGCCGAAGGGATCAGCATGGACAGCGGCAAGCGGGTGCTGGGCGTCACGGCGACAGCGTCCTGGATCTCGCTGGTGCTCGCAGCGATCGCGGCCCTGCTCGCCGACCACGTCGACGATCTGCCCGTCTCGATGCCGGCGGTCATCGCGTGGATCGCCGTCGGTGCGGTTCTCGCCGGCGCTGCGACGCTGCTCGCGACCCTGCCGGCCAACCACGACGGCGACGTGCTCCTGGCGTGGGCAGGGCCCGGGCTGCTCCTCGGCCAGGTGCTCGTCGTCACCGGCCTCTCGCTGGCGACCGGTGGCTTCCGCGGACCCTGCTGGATCCTGATGGCCGAGGTGCTGCTCGTCGCACCGTCGGTCCTGCCGCGGCGGGCGAACTCCGCGCTGGCCCTGGTGCTGGCCGCCTCCCTGACGATCATCGGCGTCGTCACCCATACGTTCTCCGCACCGTCCGCCGGTGCAGCGATGCTCGCCGTGCTCACGCTGTCGCTGCTCCCCGTGCTCGGCGGGGAGCTGGCGGACGCGCTGCTTTCCACCGGTCGCCAGGCCCAGGGTGACCGCGACGAGCTCGCAGCCCGCGTCCAGGAGCTTTCGCTGGCCCTGGGTCGTGCGGCCGAGGGCGACCTCGCCGTGCGCGTGAGCTCGTCCGACGGTCACCTCGGCACCGACGCGCTGACCGGGCTCGGCGACGCCTTCAACTCCACGGTGGTCAACCTTCGCCTGCTCGTCGAGCAGGTCCGCCTGGGTGGCGAGCAGATCACCGGCAGCGCCAGCGAGCTCCTCGCGACCGCTGAGGAGCACGCGAGCAGCGCCAACCAGCAGTCCTCCGCCGTCGCCGAGACCACGGCCACGATCGAGGAGCTCGCCGCTACCGCCGCGCAGATCGCCGACACCTCCGAGGCTGTCGCACGCTTCGCCGCCGAGACCCTGCACCACGCCGAGCTCGGCCGGGCTGCCGTCGCCGCGAGCGTCACCGCCATGGACACCATCGCCACCCGCGTCGACTCCATCGCCGCCCGCTCCCTGCTGCTCGGCGAGAAGAGCCAGGAGATCGGGCGCATCCTCGAGGTCATCGACGACATCGCCGACCAGACGAACCTGCTGGCGCTCAACGCCGCGATCGAGGCCGCCCGTGCCGGTGAGCACGGTCGTGGCTTCGCCGTCGTGGCGAGCGAGATCCGCAAGCTCGCCGAGCGCGCCCAGGAGTCGACCGGTCACATCCAGGCCATCGTCACCCAGATCCAGGCCGAGACCAACGCCACGATCCTCGCCAGTGAGGAGGGGGCCAAGGAGGTCTCCAGCGGCTCACTGCTCGCCCGTGACGTGGTCGAGGCGCTCGAGCGCATCTCGGGAATGGTCGACGAGACCACCACCGCGGCGAAGGAGATCTCCATCGCCACCCAGCAGCAACGCTCCGCGAGCGACCAGGTCGTCTCGGCGATGACCCAGGTGTCCGACGTCTCCCGGCAGTACGCCGTCGGCTCCCGCCAGTCTGCCGCGGCCGCCGCCCAGCTCAACGTGCTGGCTGCTGAGCTGCGTGCCTCCATCGAGCAGTTCCGCGTCGCCTGACGGGGCTGGGACCCCACATGAAGGACTGGGCGAACGACCCCGACCTGCTCGCGACCTTCCGGGCGGAGGTCGACGACCGGCTGGCCTCGCTGCGCAGCGGACTGCTCGAGCTCGAGGGTCATCCGTCGCCGCGGCAGATCATCGGTGAGCTCTTTCGTGACGCCCACACGGTCAAGGGTTCTGCTCGCATGCTCGGGCTCGACGACGTCGTGTCGCTCGCTCACCGGGCCGAAGACCTCCTCGGTGCGCTGCGGGACGGGCGCACCGACGTACGCCGTGACCACATCGACGTCCTGCTGGCCACCTGCGACGCGATCTCCCGGGCGATGCCCGGATCACCGCGGCCCGCGACGAGTGCCGAGATCAAGGGCCTGAGCGACGCGCTGCACGCGGCCCTGCGCGGACAGGACCACGTGGCCGTGCCGGTCGTCACCGGCGAGCAGACCAATGCCGAGGAGTCGGCGTTGGCGGCGGCGGAGGTGCCAGCACCTGCTGCCTCGGTGGCTCCGGCGGACCGGTCCGCCCAGGCTGCGACGGGCTCCGCGTTCAGCGCCTTCTCGGTGTTTCCCGCGTTCCAGGCGCCGGCCGTGTTCCATGCGCCGGCCGAGGAGCCACAGACAGCTCCGTCGCCCTTCGCGGCACCCTCCGCACCCTCCGCACCCCCCGCACCCCCTGCACCGACCCCCGGCGTGCCTGCTCCGCGCCCCCGCCCCGCCCAGCAAGACCAGCTCCCGCCGCCGCGCCAGACCGCGGTGCGGGTTCCGGTGCGCCGCGTGCGCGAGCTGCTCGACGGTGTCGGCGAGGCCGAGCTCGCCGCGCGACGGGTGGGGGTGCAGACGCATGAGCTGTCGACCGCGCTCGCGGCCGCATCGAGCGCGGCGCAGGTCGTGCGCGGTGCGACGTCAGGGCGCAAGAGCGACCCTCTGGCGAATGCAGCATCGGCCCTGGTCGGAGCTGTCGAGCGGATGCGCATCGCGGCCGGAGACCTCCCGACGCTGCTCGAGGACGCCGAGAGCGCGATGTCGATCGTGCGCGACGGCACGATCAGCCTCGCGATGGTCCCGGTGCGCCAGGTGGTGGCAGGGTTCGCGGGCCTGGTGCGTGAGCTGACCATCGGCACGGGCAAGGACGTGGTGCTCGTCGTCGAGGGCGAGACGGTCGAGCTGGACAGCCGCGTGCTCGACGCGGCCGCCGACGCCCTGCGCCACCTCGTGACCAACGCTGTCGACCACGGCTGCGAGTCGGTCGCCGACAGGATCGCCGCAGGCAAGCCGGGCACCGCGACGATCACGGTCGCCGCACACGCGGCGGGCGCCTCGGTCGTCATCGACGTCTCGGACGACGGTGCGGGCATCGACGAGGACAGGCTGCGCGCCGTCGCGGTCGCGCGCGGTGTGCTCGGGGCCGAGGAGGCCCGCACGTTGACCGGTTCGGCGCTGCTGCGCGTCCTCTTCGTCGAGGGCTTCTCGACGCGCAACGAGGTCACCCACAGCTCCGGGCGCGGGGTCGGCCTCGACGTGGTGGCCCACGCCGTCGGCGGCATCGGCGGCACGGTGGACATCGGCACCCGCCTGGGGTCCGGCACCACGTTCACCGTCATGCTGCCTGTCACCCTCGGCGTGCAGCGCTGCCTCGTCGCCCGCGTAGGTGGTGAGACCTACGCGCTGCCGGTCACGGGCGTCGTGGAGACCGTGACGCTCAAGGGCGTCGCCCGGGCCGAGGTGGCCGGCGTGCCGGTCCTGGTGCGTCACGGCGTCTCCCTCCCGCTGCTCGACCTGGGGGTCGCCGTCGGTGTCAGGGGTGAGCGCAACCCGCGGGCCGCCGTGATCGTCCGCTCCGGCGCCGTCGGCGAGCACACCGCGTTCGCGGTCGATGCGCTCGACGGCGAGCGCGAGATGGTCATCAAGGACCTCGGGCTTTTCCTCGGCCGGCAGGCCGCTGTCACCGGAGCCACGATCGACGCCGACGGCGGGCTGGTGCTCGTGCTCGACGTACGAGAGCTGGCCTCCCGCGGTGCGACGGCGCCGCTGAGCATGGGACCTGACCCCGGCATGCCGGCGCTGCGGGCACCGTCGGGCGTCCGCACCAGCGGCGACGCGTCCGGGCCGGCGCGGATCCTGGTCGTCGAGGACTCGGTCGGGGTCCGGGAGCTGCAGCGGGCGATTCTCGAGGGTGCCGGCTATGACGTGACCACGGCGATGGACGGCAGCGAGGGGGCGGCCCGCCTCAGCGGAAGGCCGTTCGACCTCGTGCTGTCCGACGTCGAGATGCCGGGAATGGACGGCTTCTCCCTCGCCCGTGCGCTGCGGCGGACGCCCGGCTGGCAGGACGTGCCGGTCATCATCATGACCTCGCGGGGTGACGACGCCGACCGGCGCGCTGGGCTGGACGCGGGAGCATCGGCCTACCTGCTCAAGAGCTCCTTCGACCAGGCCGAACTGCTCAGTACGGTCCGCCGCTTGATCGGTCGCTGAGATGCCTCCGTTGACCATCCGCCCGCTGCTCAGGTGGACCTGTACGACTCGCCCGCTACACCCGGAGATGTGATGCCGAGAGTTCTGCTCGCCGACGACAGTCCGACGCTGCGCCGGATCGTCACCTCGGTCCTGGAACGCGAGGGCTTCGAGGTGCACACGGCCGAGGACGGCGTGGAGGCGCTGCAGCAGGCCTTCCGGGTCCAGCCCGACGTGATCATTCTCGACGTCCAGATGCCGCGCGTCTCGGGCTATGTGGCGGCGCGGCTGCTCAAGGACGACTGGCAGACCACGGAGACGCCGGTCATCATCCTGACCTCGCTCGATGCCGCGAGCGACCGCTACTGGGCCAGCCAGACCGGTGCCGACCGCTTTCTCACCAAGGACTTCGAGGCCGCTGACCTCGTCGACGCCGTACGCGAGGTGCTGGCTGCCGCGGACGAGCGCCGGGGCGGGCGCCCATCCTACCGTGCCGAGGCCGTCGACCTGGGCGACGACGAGGTCCTGGCCCGCATCTCCGAGCTGCTGGACCGCAAGCTCTTCGAGGCCAGCGTCGCCGCCGAGGTCACGGCGATCGCGGCAGACGTGAACGGCTTCGAGGAGACCGTCGCGGCGGTGCTGCTGATGCTGCGCCGGGTCGTCGACTGCGACCTCGCCGCCATGCTTGTCCTCGAGGACCTCTCGACCTATGTCAGCGTGGGACGCGAGACGTCCACGACGCTCTACAGCGAGTTCTTCACCTCGATCGCCGAGGCCGCCAGCCAGGTCACCGGTGCAGCCGTCTCGGTGTCCTCGCTCGCCCCCCGGGTCGCCGACCCCGACGGCCTGCTCGGTGCCGACGACGAGGGCCGCATGGCGACGTTCCTGTCGATGCCGCTGCGCACGGGCGGCCGGGTCATCGGCTGCCTCGCGTTGGCCAGTGCGAGCAAGAACGCCTTCGGCGAAGCGTCGATGACCACCCTGCGCCTCGTCGAGGGGCCCGCGGCTGTCGTCGTGGACAACGCGCGCATGAGCCGACAGCGGGCGGCTGCCGCACGCTGAGGATGATGTCGTCATGAACGACATCGCGCGGTCCTCTGTGACTGTGACGCTGCGGCTGGTCACCGGTGAACCGGCCGAGATGGCGTCGCTGCAAGGCGTCTTGGACGCCGCGCCGGCCTATGCCGAGCGCGTCACCGGTCAGCCGCCCGGAGCCGCGGACGCGCAGAGCCTGTTCTCGATCCTGCCCGACGGTGTGGATTATTCGTCGAAGTTCGTCTGGGCTGTCATGCACGACGCCACCATGGTGGGCTGCATCGACGTCATCCGGGGCTGGCCTGCCGCCGACACCGCACTGGTCGGACTTCTGCTGATCTCGGAGCCCTATGTGCGCAGGGGTCTCGGGACGGCGGCTTTCCAGGCCATGCAGACCGAGGTAGGTGGGTGGCCCGAGATCCGCCGGCTGCGGGCGGCTGTCGTGGAGACGAATGCCGACGTGCTGGTGTTCTGGGCTGGTCTGGGCTTTCGCGAGACCGGCGAGACGAAGCCCTATCGCTACGACAAGCTGGTCTCGCGCACGCGGATCCTGATCCGCGATGTGGACGACGAGCACCAGTCCGGCGGGGCGGGGTGACGGCCAAAACCCTTCATGCCGATCGGTCACCGAGCCGGTCCGTCGTCTGCCGTCCCAGGATCTGCTCGAACAGCGCGGCCTTTCCCGCGTCGTCCTGGAACGGGAGGGCGTTCAGGCGCGAGGTGAGCTCGGTGACCCGCAGGACCCTCTCGGCCATGGCCTGGAACTCGGGGCTACCGATGCGCATGAGTCGCACGATTCAGTTGCCGAGCATCCGGCGCAGCGCCTCCCTGGCGGCAGCGCTGCGGCGCGCGAGGTCTGTCAGCTCCTGCGCCAGGACCGCCACCCACTCGTCCACCGAGACGACGCGGCGCGAGATGGTCACGCCGCGCACCACTGTCTCGATCTCAGCAGCCATGCGCCGATGCTCCGTCTCGCGCAACGTGAGGATGTGCGCCTCCGTGCGGACGACGAGCGCGACGGCGACGCCTTCCCGCCCGGCAAGGCGGTCCCCAAGCGTGCGGCGGCGCACGACGTCCACCATGCCGGCGGGCAACGCGTCGCCGATCGTCGCCGTCAGCACGCGCGCATAGGTCGTCACGTCCACGAGGTCTGCGCGCAGTGCCGCGGCGATCGCCTCGATGTCCGGTTGCCCGTCGGCTGCGGGCAGAGCCTCACTCATCAGTCGCTCAGGGGCAGCACGAGAGCCGGCTTGGCGATCGTGTGGTCCGCACGCACCGGACGCACAGCCGTGCCGACCGCGAAGAACTCGGTGGTGTGCCCGCCCCACCGGTGCGGCAGCGACAGCAGCTGGACACCGACGATCCCTTCGGCTTTCAACGCCTCGGCCTCGGCCTGCATGCGGCTCATCGCCAGCTCACGCGCGTCGTAGAGGGCTTCGGTGAACTGCGGGATCTCGACGTTCTGGCCGATGTTGCCCATCGTCTGCCAGAACTTCTGGTGAGCGATGTGATAGACGCAGTTGCCCATGACCAAGCCTTGCGGCGCGTAGCCGGCCTGGATCAGCGTCCAGAAGTCCTGACCCGACAGGTCCGACGTGAAAGGCAGTCCGTGTGCGTTGCGCCACGAGAAGCCGTCGGGCGCTGCGGCATGGGCCTCGTCAGCATGCACTGCCGTGCCGATCGCCACGAACTCGGCGAGATCTGTGCCGAACTCCTTGAACTCGATCTCGAGACGTACGCCGACCACGCCGTCCGCACCGAGTGCCTGTGCTTCTGCCTCCATGCGCGACATCGCCAGCTCGCGGGCGTGGTACATCGCCTGCGACAGCGTCTCCAGCTCCTGGTTGCGGCTCCACTGGCGCGCCTGGAAGCCCACGTGATAGATGCTCGACCCCAGGACGAGCCCCAGCGGGCGGAAGCCCGCTTCCCGCACGAGCAGGAACTCGTTGACGCTGAGGTCCGAAGTGAACAAGCTGGTCGACTGCCCCGGCCGCATCTGCGCCAGGCGCTTCATCGCATCCTCGGGGATGCCGAGATCCGTTGCGCGGGAAGGCGTCTCGCTCATGTGCGGGCTCCAGTGGTGAGGGGCAGCATGGTCAGTGTCCGGGCAGCGGCGGGTGGCCTGCTGCGGTACTGCACGAGCGTCGTGCCGACCACGAAGGCTTCCGCGACGTGGTCGGTGTGGCCGTCCGACGGTTCGACCTCCCACACATGCAGGCTCATGTCGCTCACGACTGCACCCTCGGCGCCGACGCTGTTGATGCGTTCGGCGAACCGCTGGTTGGCGAAGTGGCGGCTGTGCTGCACCAGCTCGGTGTAGCCGGAGACCTCGACGTTGCCGGCTCCCCACGACTGCTGACGCTGAGTTCGGTAGTCGTCGTGTCGGATGGCCACCTCGAGCCCGATGGCGACACTGACGGGCATCCAGCCGTTGCTCATGAGCTTCGCCACGTCGGTGCCGGCCAGGTCGGTCGTGAAGGGGTAGGCGGGGTGGGTGCGCGACCGCGCGCGTACGGCTGTGCCCAGAGCGACGAACTCACGGCCGAGCCCTTCGACGGACTCCATCGTCAGTCGGATGCCCACCACGCCGTCGGCGCCCATGGCCCTCGCCTCGTCGAGCATCCGGCGCAGCGCGGTGTCATAGCCGCGGTTGAGTGCGTCGACGTAGGGCCGGTAGCCGGCGAAGACGCTCGACCGTGTGCTCGTCACGGCCGCCAGACGGCCGGCGCCGAAGCCGGACCATGCGCCGCATCCGGTCCAGCCCTGCCAGCCGACATGCTCGACGATGCAGCCCATGACCTCGCCGAGCGGCTCGAGGCCGACGTCAGAGATCGCCACGGTCGACCCGACGCCGAGCAGCGACGTCGCGACACCAGCGGTCGCGAACCGAGACATGCGCGCCTGCGCGGCCGGCGGGAGCCCCCGCCCGTCCCAGGGTGTGGTGGACAACGGTTCGCGTCCCCTTTGACGTCGTCGGCTGGTCCTGACCATCATGACGCCCCAGCCGTGGGGCGGCTTCAGCAGTCGACAGCCGCCGGCACGCCGGCCGTCTCGTCTTCGGTGAGCTCGGCGATGTGACGGCAGGTGGTGGGGTCGAGGTTCTTCACGGCGCGCGCGGTGCGTTCGAGCAGATTGCGCAGCTGTGCGGCGTCGCCATCATCGAGCGACCCGAACACGTGGTGCTCGACCTGGCGCAGCCGCTGCTCGAAGTCCGCCAGCCTGCTCGAGCCTGACGACGTGAGCACGATGCGGCGGGCTCGTCTGTCTTGCAGGTCGGCCTGACGCTCGACCAACCCGGCAGTCACGAGGCCGTCGAGAAGATAAGTGACGACGGTGCGGTCGAGGCCAACCGCGTCGGCAAGCGCCAGCTGGCTGGCGTGCTGCTCGTGACGCACCCCGACGAGCAGCCGGTAGGCGCGGACACCGCCGGGGAGGTCCGAGAGCACGAGTTCGGCCGCACGCAGATGGGCGCGAAGAACGGTGGCGAGGGCCCAGCCGAGGTCGCCCGGAGCGGTGAGCGTCTCGCACTCGGCACCGACGTACCCCTTCACCACCGTCATACAGCCGAGTCTAGCGCCGTCTTGACGAAGACGTCTGTCCGACATATGTTCTGCGTCACAGACGATCTGCTGACCGACACACCGGGAGAACCGCCATGGCCACCACCCCCAGCTCGCCCACCACGCCGGACTCGCCGGACTCGCCGGACTCGCCGGACTCGCCGGACTCGCCGGACTCGCTCGACTCGCCCCACTCCCCCAAGTCGCCCACGCTTCTGCGAGTCGATGCCAGCTTGCGTGTCGAAGGCTCCGTCGGTCGTGCCGTAGCCGACAGCGCGGTGCGCGCCTGGCAGGAGGAGCAGCCCACCGGCGCGGTCGTCCGGCGCGACCTCAGCTCCGCACCGCTGCCGGCAGAGGCGTGGGCCCGCTCGGTGGGGGCGGCCTACGTCGCGCCCGAGGACTGGACGGCCGAGCAGCGGGCAGCAAAAGAGCTGGGCCGTACGCTCGCCGACGAGCTCATCGCCGCCGACGTGCTCGTCCTGGCGTCGCCGCTCTACAACTTCGGCGTCAGCGCCTACACCAAGGTCTGGCTCGACCTGCTCATCACCGATCCTCGCCTCGGGCCGGGATCGACCCAGCTCACGGGCAAGTCCGCGCTGCTCATCGTGGCGCAGGGCGGTGGCTACCGTGCCGGGACGCCCCGCCACGGCTGGGACCACTCCACGCCTTATCTCGAGCGCATCCTCGGTGACAACTTCGGCATGTCCGTCGACACCGTCATCGCCGACCTCACGCTCGCGGCCGTCAACCCGGCCATGGCTCATCTCATCGAGGTGGCGGAGCAGTCGCTCGCCGCGGCCCACGACAGCGCCGGCCAGCACGGTGCCCGCCTCGCGCTGGCCGACCGCGAGGCTGCCTGAGGGTCGCGGCTCAGTGCAGCCGGCGCGCCGGGTCGTCCAGCACCGCGCGTACGACGGAGCGGGCGGCCCCTCGGACGGCGGCGTCGGCCCCCACTCTCGCCGGCCGCACCACCGGTGCAGCCCACGGTGCCCAGAGGACCCGCCGCGCCAGCTCGCGCTCGACAGCCGGTGCGATCCAGGGATGCAGCTCGCGGTAGACGCCTCCGAGCACGACGACCTGCACGTCGAGCAGGTTCAGCGTCGAGGCCAGCGCCACGCCCAGCGCCTCACCGGCCCGGGTCAGTGCCCGCAGCGTCGGCTTGTCGCCGCCCGCCGCCCGTGAGGCGATGTGGGCGGCGGCCGGCGCTCCGCCGAGCCCAGTGCCCGTCGGCGGTGGCCCGCCCACGGCTCGCAGCAACGCCTCGAGTCCGGCGTACTCCTCCAGACAGCCGCGTCCCCCGCAGGGGCAGGCCGGGCCGTCGGGGCGCACCGGCAGGTGCCCCAGCTCGCCGGCCCACCCGTGCTGTCCGCGCAGCAGCGCTCCCTCGATGACGATGCCGGCGCCGATGCCGATCTCGCCGGAGACCAGCACGAAGCTCTCCTCGACAGTGGCCGCACGTTCCTCGAGGGCGGCGGCGTTGGCCTCGTTGTCGACTGTCACCGCTACCTCGCCGAGCGCCTTCATCGTCGGGTGTGAGCGAAGCACCCGGAGGCTGTCGACGGCGCGCGAGCCGAGGGTGGGGGCCAGGGGGCGCGGGCCGTCCGGTGCCGTCACCAGTCCCGGCACGACCAGGGCGGCGCCCGCGAGCGTCAGGCCGGACTTCACGGCGACCCGGCAGGCGGTCCGGGCCAGCCGCGACACCCGCGCGATCGCCTCGGCAGGTGACAGCCCGCGTACGTCTCCCAGGTCGACCTCCCGGTGTCGTACGGCGCCGGTGAGGTCGAGAACACAGGCAGCGACGTAGTCCACGTTGATCTCGAGCCCCAGCCCGGCCAGCCCATTCGTCGCCAGGGCGAGCCCCGTGGCACGCCTGCCCCCGCCCGCACGCTGCGCTGGTCCGACCTCCTGCAGCAGGCCGCCGTCGAGCAGGGCGTCGACGAGCGATGACGCGGTGGCCCGGGTCAGCCCCGTCACGCCGGCGATGTCGGCCCGCGAGACGGGCGAGGCCGCCGTGGCGACGAGGTGCACGGCGAGCGCCAGGTTGTGTGCGCGCAGCGATGCTTGCCGTGCCGGTGCGCGGGCAGGAACCGGCGAAGCCGTTGCTCGCCTCGTCGTTGTCGCCATGGATTGACAGTGCCAGTATCCCTGCTTATGTTCAACCACTAAACAATCATCCGGGAGGTCGCGATGGCAACGCAGCCGACGCGCGAAGACAAGTTCTCCTTCGGCCTCTGGACGGTCGGTTGGCAGGCGCGCGACCTCTTCGGCGAAGCCACCCGGCCCGTGCTCGCCGGCGTCGAGGCTGTTCACAAGCTGGCGGAGCTCGGTGCCTACGGCATCACCTTCCACGACGACGACCTCGTCCCGCCGGAGAGCACGTCGGCACAGCGCGACCAGATCATCACCGAGTTCAAGCAGGCCCTCGCCGACACCGGGCTCGAGGTCCCGATGGTCACGACGAACCTGTTCGGCGACCCCGTCTTCAAGGACGGTGGCTTCACGAGCAACGACCGCTCGGTGCGGCGCTATGCCTTGCGCAAGGTGATGCGCAACCTGGATCTGGCCGCCGAGCTCGGTGCTCACATCTACGTCTTCTGGGGCGGGCGAGAGGGTTCAGAAGTCGACTTCGCGAAGGACATCCGCCCGGCGCTGGACCGCTACCGCGAGGGCATCGACCTGCTCGCGCAGTATTCGATCGACAAGGGCTACGACATGCGGTTCGCCATCGAGCCGAAGCCGAACGAACCGCGCGGCGACATCCTGCTGCCGACGATCGGTCATGCACTGGCGTTCATCTCCCAGCTCGAGCACCACGACATGGTCGGCATCAACCCCGAGGTCGGGCATGAGCAGATGGCGAGCCTCAACTACACGCACGGCATCGCGCAGGCGCTGTGGCAGGGCAAGCTCTTCCACATCGACCTCAACGGCCAGAAGGGGCCGCGCTACGACCAGGACCTCGTCTTCGGCTACGGCGACCTCCTGCAGGCGTTCTCCACCGTCGACCTGCTCGAGAACGGCGGCACGAACGGCGGCCCGACCTACGACGGGGACCGCCACTTCGACTACAAGCCGCTGCGCACCGAGAACATGGCTGGCGTGTGGGAGTCGGCGCGCGCGAACATGGAGATCTACCTGACGCTGAAAGAACGATCGAAGGCATTCCGTGCTGATCCCGAGGTGCAGGACGCGCTCGCCGCGGCGCGCGTCAGCGAGCTGGCGGAGCCCACGCTGGGCGAGGGTGAAGGCTATGAGCAGCTGCTCGCCGATCGCGGGTCCTACGAGGACTACGACGTCGAGATCGCGCGCACCCAGGGCTACGGCTTCGCGCGACTGCAGCGGCTGGCGATCGAGCACCTGCTCGGCGCACGCGGCTAGCGGCGCGCGCATGGGTCTCGTCGCGGGCATCGACTCGTCGACACAGTCGTGCAAGGTCGTCGTCCGCGACGCGGACTCGGGTGCGCTCATGCGACAGGGACGAGCCGCGCACCCTGATGCCACCGAGGTCCGGCCGGACCTGTGGTGGACCGCGCTGCAGGATGCCATCGCCTCGGCGGGTGGAATCGACGATGTCGACGCGGTCGCCGTGGGTGGCCAGCAGCACGGCATGGTCTGCCTCGACGACAGCGGTGCTGTCGTACGGCCGGCGTTGCTCTGGAACGACACGCGTTCCGCCCAGGCGGCCCTCGACCTCATCGACGAGCTCGGTGGCGGCGAGACCGGGCGCCAGGCATGGGCCGACGCTGTCGGTTCCGTGCCGGTGTCGTCGTTCACGGTCACCAAGCTGCGTTGGCTCGCGGAGCACGAACCCGAAAACGCGCAACGCACTTCTGCTGTCTGCTTGCCGCACGACTGGCTCACGTGGAAGCTGGCCGGCGCGCGCGACGTCGAAGTCCTCATCACCGACCGAGGAGACGCCAGCGGCACCGGCTACTGGTCGCCGGGCACCGGCGCCTACCGGCGCGACCTGCTAGTCCGCGCACTCGGCCACGACGCCCGACTGCCGCGCGTGCTCGGTCCTGCCGAGCGAGCAGGAGTCATGACGGGCGGCACAGTCCTCGGGCCAGGTTCGGGCGACAATGCCGCGGCGGCGCTCGGCATCAGTGCCGCCCCCGGTGATGTCGTCGTCTCGATCGGCACGTCGGGCGTCGCGAGCGCGGTGGCCGAGGTTCCGGCGGCCGACCCCAGCGGCCTCGTGGCAGGGTTCGCCGACGCCACCGGACGGTTCCTGCCGCTGGTGTGCACGCTGAACGCCGCGCGGGTGCTCGACGCGGTCGCCGCCACCCTCGGCGTCGACCACCAGGAGCTCTCCCGGCTCGCGCTCGCCGCGCCGGCCGGAGCCGAGGGGCTCGCGCTGATCCCCTACTTCGAGGGGGAGCGCACACCGGTGCGACCCGACTCCACCGGTGCGCTGCACGGCTGGCGGCTCGCCAACTCGACTCCGGCACACCTCGCACGCGCCGCCGTCGAGGGGTTGCTGTGTGGCCTGGCCGACGGCATCGACGCGCTGGTCGCCCAGGGCGCCGACGTACGCCGGGTGCTGCTGGTGGGCGGTGGTGCCAGGTCCGAGGCCGTACGCCGCATCGCCCCCGCCGTCTTCGGTCGTCCCGTGCTCGTGCCGCCGCCGGGGGAGTTCGTGGCCGACGGTGCGGCGCGCCAGGCCGCGTGGGTGCTGTCCGGCGGCGAGGAACCGCCGGAGTGGGCGGTCGAGGGGGTGCAGGCGTTCGCGGCGGAGCCGACGGCGTACGTCCGGGAGCGCTACGCCGAGGCTCGTGACCTGACGATCGACCAGCCGAGGCGGGCCGGGACGCGCGGTTAGGTCGCCCTGGCGTGTCCTCGCTGCGAGGTCTGGCGATAATGGGCACTGTCTTCACTCGCACACCCTGGAGAGCGTCCCGTGACCTACGTCATCGCGCAGCCCTGCGTCGACCTCAAGGACAAGGCCTGCATCGAGGAGTGTCCTGTCGACTGCATCTACGAGGGCGAGCGGATGCTCTACATCCACCCCGACGAGTGCGTCGACTGCGGGGCGTGCGAGCCGGTCTGCCCGGTCGAGGCGATCTTCTACGAGGACGACGTCCCCGACCAGTGGAAGCCGTTCTATGCCGCCAATGTCGAGTTCTTCACCGATCTCGGGTCGCCCGGTGGCGCCAGCAAGATGGGCCTGATCGAGAAGGACCACCCGCTGGTCTCGGCATTGCCGCCCCAGACCACCGAAGAGTCCTGAGCCGGCTCTGACGCGCACCTCCGGCGTGACGCTCCCAGACTTCCCCTGGGACCGTCTCGCGCCTTTCGCCCAGCGTGCCCGCGAGGCGGCCGGTCCCGCCGGACCGGTCGACCTCTCGGTCGGCACTCCGGTCGACAGCGTGCCGGTGCTCGTGCAGGAGGCGCTGCGCGGTGCGTCCGACTCGCCGGGCTATCCCACGACCCACGGCACCTCGGCTCTGCGGGAAGCCGCGGCGGGGTGGTTCGCGCGCCGGCTGGGGGTCGTCGGCCTCGATCCGGCGGCGATCCTGCCGACGGTGGGTTCCAAGGAGCTCGTCGCGTGGTTGCCGACGTTGCTCGGCGCGGGTCCCGGCGACCTCGTCGTGCATCCCGAGCTCGCCTACCCGACATACGCCGTCGGCGCCCTCCTCGCCGGCGCCATACCGCGCGCCGCCGACTCACTGACCGCGCTCGGGCCACAGCGGCCGGTGCTGCTCTGGCTCAACTCGCCCGCCAACCCCTCCGGTCAGGTGCTGCCTGTCGAGCATCTGCGCAAGGTCGTCGAGTGGGCGCGCGAGAGCGGCGTGGTGGTCGCCTCCGACGAGTGCTATATCGAACTCGGGTGGGACGCCTCGCCGATGTCGGTCCTGCATCCCGAGGTGTGCGGCGGCTCGCACGAGGGGCTGCTCGCCGTCCACTCGTTGAGCAAGCGCAGCAATCTCGCCGGCTATCGCGCAGGCTTCGTCGCCGGCGACCCTGTGCTCGTGCGCCGGTTGCTCGAGATCCGCAAGCATGCGGGCATGATCGTGCCGATGCCGGTGCAGGCGGCGATGACGGCGGCGCTCGGCGATGACGCCCATGTCGAGGCGCAGCGTGAGGTCTACGCCGCGAGACGCCGCGTTCTGCTCGCAGCGCTGCGCGACTGCGGACTCCGCGTCGAGCACTCGCAGGGCGGTCTCTATCTGTGGGCCACCCGCGACGAGCCCTGCTGGGACACGGTCGCCGCATGCGCGTCCGTGGGGGTGCTCGTGACGCCGGGGGAGTTCTACGGCCCGGCCGGGGCGGCGTACGTCCGCGTCGCCCTGACAGCAACGGACGAGGACGTACGGCGGGGCGCTGCCGCGCTGCAACGGCTGGCTTGATCGATCAACCCGACCGAAACATGACCGGCGCGCTCCGCGCGCCGATCTGGTGGAGCCACGCGCGCAACGCCGGTGTGGGTGGCTGGTCCCGGAGCCGGATCAGCCCGATGTCCGGATGGCGCAGCGCCGGTTGCAACGCGTAGACATCGATGGCTGGGCCCTCCACACGGGCCGCGGACTCGGCCAGTATCCCCACTCCGAGACCGGCCGCGACGAAGCGCCGGATGCTTGCCGGATCTGGGGCCTCGAAAGGAATCTGCGCGGCAAATCCCTGCTCGGCTGCGGCCGCGCCCAGGATCGTGTGCAGCCCGCTGCCGGGCGCCAGACAGACGAACAGGTCGTCTCGCACGCAGCTCAGGGACACTACGCCGCGGGCGTTGCGCAGGTGTCCCGGTGCAGTTATCAGAGTCAGGCGTTCGGTGGACAACGCTTGGGCGGTGTAGCGGTCAGGCAGGTCGTGGTGGATCGGGGCGATGAGCGCGTCGACGCTGCCTGTGTCGAGCTCCGCGAGAAGGTCGGCTACCAGGGCGCTGCGTACGGCGAGGGCGACGCCGGGGTAGTCGCGGTGAAACTCGGCGAGCATGCCCGGCAGATCGAACGATCCGAGCACCTGAGTGATCCCGAGACGCAGCTGGCCGCGCAGCACGTCGGCGAGTTCCTCGAGGTCGCTGCGGGCCGCGGAAAGCTCACGCAGCACCGTGCGGACCCGCCCCAGCAGCAGTGTCCCGGCGGGGGTGAGGCGCACCCGTCGAGTGGTGCGTTCGAACAGTGCGGTGCCGAGCTCCCCCTCGAGGCGGCGAACCGCGGCGGAGACAGCAGGTTGAGCGATGTGCAGCTCGCGCGCGGCGCGACTGAAACCACCGAGGCGGGCGACCGTTTCGAAGTAGACCAGCTGGCGCAGCTCCACCAATTAAGAGTTCTACGTTCTCAGTGCCAGCGCAAGATGGTCTTGGACACGGGAACTGGCCGGGTGCAGGCTGAAGCCATGCATCAGGGCACAGCGGACCGCCATCACAGTGATCTCACAGCGCGCGACGCCCGACAGGGCGGCGCTGGCGAGCGTCCGGCAACGGTTGCTGGGGGATACTGCCTCAGCGAGAGCATCGACATCACCGGTTCGGGCGACACCCCGATGCGCGCGTACGTCGCCCGCCCGCAGGACGCCGGCCCCCGCGGGTCTGTCATCGTCGGTATGGAGCTGTTCGGGGTGAGCGCTCACGTGCGCGATGTCTGCGATCGTCTTGCTGCCGAGGGCTACGTCGCGATCGCACCCGATTTCTACCACCGCCACGGTGAGGGAATCGAACTCCCGGCTGATGCCAGCGGACGCGAGCGCGGCTTCGCGTTGCTCCACGCCCTGAGCCGGGGGGAGGTGCTCGAAGATGTCGGCGCGACGGTCGAGTGGGCAGCCCGGGGCTATGCGCCCGTGCTCGCCATGGTGGGTCTGAGCGTGGGGGGCCATATCGCCTATCTCGCGGCTACCCGCTTCGCGCTACCCGCAGTCGCCGTCTTCTACGGTGGCTGGATCCCCACCACCGACCTTCCCCTCAGCCAGCCAGACCCCACGATCGCCGGCACGGCGGGAATCCGCGGACGCGTGCAGATCCACGTCGGCGCCAACGACAAGCTCATTCCCCCGTCACAGCGACAACAGCTTCGCGAAGCCCTGACCGCCGCGGGGGTCGACTTCCAGCTCATCGAGTATCCCGACGCGGACCACGGCTTCCTCTGCGACCGCCGTCCGAGCTTTCACCCCGTGGCCACCGCCGACGCCTGGGACCGACTCCTGGCGTTCCTGGGGGAGACGGCATGACCCGACGCTCGCCGGGGTGGCGTCGACGGGTGTCGTTGCGTGCATGCTGTGCCCACCAATGGCGTGGTCATGATGCTGCCGTCCCTCGAGCGGCACGCTTCAAGTCCTCGACGACCTCGCGCTTGGCGTTCTGGTAGCCCCGCAGAGAGCCGCGATGTGCTTGCGCTGCCATCCGCTTGGCGGCGGAGTAGTGGTCGATCGCGCCGGGAGTGCGCCGCAGATAGTCCCGCAGCGCGAGATTGTCGCGCCATAGATCACCGTTGTGAGGCACCACGCTCAGGTTGAAAAGGTCACCCTCCCGATGGCGGAAGAAGAAGCGACCGGGCCGTCGGCCGTCTTCCCCGAGATAGACGTAGCGCATCTCGGCCAGGGCTTCGAGTTCCTGCACACGGGGCGCGCCCGCGCGCCCGGCACCGACGAGGATGTCGATGATCGGCTTAGCCCACATGCCCGGCACCGCGGTAGAGCCGAAGTGCTGGCAGTCCACGAGCAGCGCGCTGAGCGCGGCACACACCCGTGGTGCTTCGCGCGCGTACCGAGCTGGCCAGTCCTCGTCATAAGGCACGACTTCGACGCTGGGTTCTTCGGACGAGGGCAATGTCGCAACCTGCATGAACCGAGAATATGCACGACTTCTCCGGCGGTGCGGACACGCGCGTACCGCCTGGCGGAGCGACGAGAACCGGCTCGGCGTGAGACAGCGGTTCCGGTCTCAGGCACACGCGTGCACCATTTCGCCTCCCCCGCTTCGGCCAACGTGCTTGGCACCTCCCACAACGTGGGAGGTGCCAAGCACCGGATCGCACTACGCAGTGCTGCGCGTCAGGCGGCCTTGACGAAGGACTGCGCGCCGGTGCCATTGCAGTCCCAGATCTGCAGACGCGCACCGTTCGCGGTCGAACCAGACGGCGAGTCAATGCACTTGCCCGAAGCCGGGTTGCGCAACGTGCTGCCGTTTTGCTGCCACTGCTGAGCCCCGCCGTCGTTGCAGTCCCACAGCTGCAGCTTGGCGCCGTTCGCTGTGCCAGCGTTGCTCACGTCCAGGCACCGACCCAACGTCCGCAATGACGTGCCGTTCCATGTCCACTGCTGATCCGCCGCAGCTCCGCCCAAGCACGTCCACAACTGGACGGCCGCACCGTTGCCACCGAGGTCATCTCCGGCGACGTCGATGCACTTGCCGCCGGGGCCGTTGATCTGCGTAGCACTCGACGCAGGCGGCGGAGGCGGCGTCGGTGTGGTGGTTGCACCACTCCCACCGACCACGAAGGTCTGGGCCCCCGACCCGTTGCAGTCCCAGATCTGCAGCCTCGTGCCGTTCGCCGTCGCACCGTTCGGCGAATCGACGCAGCGACCCGACGCGATGTTGCGCAACGTGTTGCCGACCTGCTGCCACTGCTGCGCGGGACCACCCGTGCAATCCCACAGCTGCAGCTTCGCGCCGTTCGCCGTCGAGGAGTCCGTCACGTCAAGGCATCGGCCCAACGTCCGCACCGACGTGCCGTTCCAGGCCCACTTCTGGTCCGCAGCAGCGGACTGGCAGTCCCAGATCTGCACCGCAGCGCCATTGCCACCGTTGTCGTCACCGGCGACGTCCACGCACTTGCCACCGGGCGCCGAGATCGATGCGGAGCCGGGCGCAGGGGTGGGCGGGGGCGGCGGCGGGGTTGTCGTCGTGCCGCCGTCCTGGTAGACGCGTACGTAGTCGACCTGAGTGTTCAACGGGAACTGGCTCTTCTCAGGACTCATCGCCGGGAACGAGCCACCGAGTGCCATGTTCATGATCACATGCATCGGCTTGTGGAACTCTTCCAGCGATGCAGGCCGAATGTCGATCTCGTGCGTCTGCGTGCCGTTGATGAACCATCGGATGTAGCTGGCGTCCCACTCGATGGCGTAGACGTTGAAGTTCGCCACATTGCCGGAGTTCGCCGTCGTCACATAATTGGCGTTCATGCCAGCGGTCCATGGGAACAACCCGGTCCGCGTGTCCCAGAAGATGTTGTTGACCACGGTCTGGTCGGAGTTCTTGTGCTCCATGATGTCGACCTCACCGCAGCTCGCCCAGTTCGTCGGCAGGACGTCGCTGTAGGACTGGTCGGGGTTGTAGCTGTTGGTGGATGTCTCGTCACACGCGTCGCCGAGCAGCCAGAAGGCAGGCCACGAGCCGTTCGCATTCGGCATGGCGATCCGGGCCTCGATGCGGCCGTACGTGAACGAGCGGTGCTGATCGGTGGTGAGGCGGCAGGAGCGCTGGAACCAGTTGCGACCGTCGATGACCATGGGCGAATCGAGCCAATCGGCACGAAGGTTGAGGTTGCCGCCTGACTGGGTGCAGTTCTCCGGGCGGTACCACTCCCACTCCCCGTTGCCCCAGCCGTCGAAGGCATTCAGGCCGGGGTTGCGGCCGTTGCCCACGTTGTAGTTCCAGTCACCGCTGTTCGGTGCGCCGTTGCCGTTGAACTCGTCGCTCCACACCAGGTTCCAACTGGCCGCCTTGGCCTCGCGCTGCTGCACGGTGCCCAGGACGGCGAACACCGTCGTCATCGCGATGAAGGCTGCGAAGAGCCGTCGTTGGCGACCGGCCAACACAGTCGCGGTTCTGTGAACTCTCACCGTTTAGCTCTCTTTCAGCTCGTCGAGTTGCTTGGCTTCGGCACGTATGGCGAACCGCGGAGGAGCTCCGGCGAGTCGGCAACAGCTCCGGCGCCGTGCTTGTGGTGTCACGTCCGGACCCCCAGCTGCGGTGCCCGGCACGTCTCAACGTGACGAAGCAGGTTGTTCCGGAAACGTTCCCGGCTCGGTGGTCGGACCGTACCCCCGAGGCCTGCGCCAAGGGAATAGCCTGCGGACGTCAATTTCGTGGCGACGGCGTACGGGCCCAGACGCGAGGTAGCCGATGGCCGTCAGACCGTTGAGCTCCTGCTCAGCGACTCCGGCCTCCGGGCAACGGCTCGTAGAGCGGCGGTCCCTCACCGGGCAGCTCGCATCCGACGGAGCCGACAGGCTCCTGCGCCGTGCTGCGATCTCTCGGTCAAACGGACCCACAACGCCGCGGCGGGCGACACCACGCAGGTCGCGGACCAGACCGACGTGACACTGTCCGCCCAGCGACCCCCTGGGTGAGACGGCCGAAGGCTCGCCGGGTGCCGCCGGGATATACCTACCGAAGGGGAGAGGCTTCGGCGGCTCCCGGCTCAGTCACCCGCGTGGTCGCTACCGCCTGCCTCGGCGCCCCGGAGTTCTTCGTCGGGCTTGACGGTTCCCCGGAGCGATGGACCGCGATTGTCCTCGCCACCATGTGCGGCGATACCACCACGGCTGACCCATTTACCCAGCGTGTGATCGAGGGGCACGTACACAATCCGCTCCTGTTCTTCCAGTCGATCCTCGGTCCCCCTGACGAAGCGCTACAGGATCGCGGGCCCCCCCGCGCGAGACTCACGGCCCGGGCGGGTCGGCTGGGCGACCGACGCCTCGCTGATGGCGACACCACCGTGTCCGCGCTCGCCCGTCATCTCGGGGTGGACTGGCACACCCGCTGGAACGCCGTCGAACTACGCCAACGCGCTGCGCGACGAGCTCCCCGACGCCGTCGCCGTGCTCGACGCGTGCCACGTCGTCAGCTCGGCACCCGGTCCTCGACGAAGTCCGCGGCGCGGCCACAGAGACGACCCGCTCCACAAGATCCGAGGCCTGCTCCGACGCCGCCGTGTGAGCACCTCGGCCGGCGACCCCGACTTCGCGGTCACCGTCACCTGGTCCTGCTATCAGCAGCTGCGCTCGATCTACCAGGCCGAGTCCAACACCTAAGGACGCCGGATCGCCGAGCAGGTGATCCGCTCGTACGCGACCTGCCCGATTCCCGAAGTCGCCCGCTCGGACACCGAGCGGATCTGCAACGGCGGCACGGAAGCGATCAACCTCATCATCCAAAAGACCGCCGACTCACCCACGCTTCGCACCTTCGACCACGACCCGCCTCAGGATCCGACGCGGATCACCGTTCTTCGCAACCTTCAGCTCATTGGCTCAAAGCCGCAACATACGCAAG
>CAXSDR010000004.1:0-62380 GCA_964236445.1 uncultured Motilibacteraceae bacterium
CGCCGACCGCGACCCCGCCGACCGCGACCCCGCCGACCGCGACCCCGCCGACCACGATCCCGACGGTCGACGGCACGGGAGCAGGCGCGGCGGCCGGCGCTGCGGCACCGCTGGCACCCCCGGGCATGCAGGGCAGCGGGCCGCTACCCCCGATGGGCACAGAGCGAGGATGAGCACCGCCCCGGAAGTCGGCGATGCAGGCGACCGCGACCTCGATCCGGCCGGCGTGGTGCGCGTGAGCGTGATCATCCCGGTCTACGACCAGTGGGACCACCTGCGCGCCTGCCTGGAGGCGCTGGCCCAGCAGAGCCTCGGCGCCGACTCCTTCGAGGTTCTGGTCGTCGACAACGGTTCGCGCACGACACCGCCCTTCCGCGATGTCGCGGGGCTGTCCGTGCGCTGGGTCGAGGAGCCGCTGCCCGGCTCCTATGCCGCGCGCAACGCCGGCGTACGCGCCGCAAGGGCTGAGCTCCTGGCCTTCACCGACGCGGACTGTCGGCCGGTCGTGCGTTGGCTCGAAGAGGGTCTGCGTGTGCTCGACGGGCCGCCACGGGTCGACCTTGTCGGCGGCGCGATCGAGCTCTTTGCGGTGAGTGCCGATCAGCTGACGGCCGTGGAAGCCTATGAGCTGGTCAAGGCCTTCCCGCAGCAGCGCTACGTCGAGGTCCAGGGCTTTGCGGCGACCGCCAACCTGATGCTGCGCCGCTCGGTGCTCGAGCTGGTCGGCCCCTTCGAGGAGCGGCTGCGCTCGGGCGGCGACCGCGAGTTCGGTCAGCGGGCCGGCCGCGCGGGCTGCACCTGGGCCTATGCTCCCCTCGCCGTGGTCCGGCACCCGGCCCGCCGCACCTTCCACGAGCTGCACACCAAGCTGCGCCGGGTCGTGAGCGGCAGCCGGGACTCCCGCGTGATCGACGGGCTTCCACTGCTCACCCGCGACGAGGTGCTCCACGGCCTGCTGCCGCCGCTGGGGGCCGTACGTCGCGCGCTGCGCGACCCCCGGCTGCCGAAGACGCGAGCCAAGTGCGGCTATGTGCTCGCCGAGTTCTACGTGCGCTATGTCGGCACCTATGCCCGCGTCGTCTCCGCGCTGCGCGAAGGCAGCCCCCGCAGCTGACGGTCGGGCCCTGAACCCCGGGCCCAAAGGGTCGCTTCCCGGCCGGGACGAGTCGGGACGATCCCGGGTCCCAGGTGGCAGCGCAGCGCCAGCAGTCCCGGGACGTGTGGCCCGATCGACGAGGTATTCACCCGACAGGGTGACCTCAGGGGGACTAGGCGGACTCGTCGAGGGGGGTCCGCGCGCACCAACAGTCTGAGCCACTCGGGTGGCGCGGTTCCCGGGCCTATCAAGGCGCGCCCGCGGACCCCCCGATGCCTTGTCTTGCGGCGAGCTGCAAGCCCTGGCTCCGCCGAGGACGGCGTTCCCTCGCCAGTCTGCTCAGGCCGCTCCCCCGGAGAACCCGTGCCCACCTTCGACACCGCTCGTCATCGACCGACGCCACGCAAGGCGCGGGTCACCCTGGCCGCAACGCTGACCGGAGCCGCGCTGTGCGCGGGTGCTCTCGTCGCGACGCCGGCCGCACACGCCGGCTCCGCACCGCTGCTGGAGATGGCGCAGACGTCGGCCAGAGCGGCCTCGTTCCCGCTGCGGGACGCGGTCGTGACCGGCGGCCTCTACGCCTGGACCTCGTCGGTCTCCACCGCGAAGTCCACGAAGCTCTGGATCGATGCCGCCACCACCACGACCCCGCTCGTCAGCGCGACCGGCACGTGGGCGGCCCTCGGCGGCACGGCGAGCGGCGTCGCCAAGCCCTACGACACGACGAAGCTCACCGAAGGCCGCCACCAGCTCACCGCGCGTACGGTCTTCTCCGACGGGTCGACCGCGACGCAGACCGTCCCCTTCTGGGTGCGGCGCACCCCGGCGCTCATGGTGAGCTCGTTCTCCGACCGCCACGCTCCGACCGGCCTGAGCGGCTCCACCGTCTCCGGCCTGGTCTACGTCAGCACGACGAGCGGCGGCTCGCTGTCGAAGGTGTCCTTCTGGCGCGACACCACCGTCGCGACAGGTTCAGCCGTGCACGTCGAGTCGAGTGCACCGTTCGACTTCTCCGGCGGCACGGTCCTGACCTCGCAGGCGCTCGACACCCGTCAGCTGTCGGAGGGCACGCACTCGGTCCTCGCGCGTGTGACGACCCCCAGCGGTACGTCCAGCGTCGTGGCCACCTACACCGTCGCCCACGAGGTGACCTCTTCGCCCACACCCACCCCGACGGCAACACCCAGCCCGACCGTCACGGCGACACCGACACCGACACCGACACCGACACCGACACCGACACCGACACCCAGCCCGACGGTGACACCCAGCCCGACCGTCACGGCGTCGCCGACCCCCACACCCAGCACCAACCCGGGCGGGTCCGTACGCCGTGGGGCGAGCAACACCGGAGTTCCGGCCGGCACCGTGCTCAAGCCGAGCGGCAGCATCACGGTCAGCGTGGCCGGCACGGTTCTCGATGGCCTGGACATCGCCGGCAGCGTGACCATCACCGCGGACAACGTGACGATCCGCCGCAGCCGCATCCGCCAGCCTGCAGGAACCACTGCCTATCCCGTGCGCCTGCTGGGAGGGACCAACCTGCTGATCGAGGACACCCAGATCGTGGGCGGAGGAACCGCCTCCGTCAGCATCTGCTGCAAGTCGTTCACCCTGCGCCGCGTCGACCTGTCCAACACGGTCGACGGGGTGCGCGCCGACGGCGAGGTGCTGATCGAGCAGTCCTACATCCACGACCTTGCGCGTGGGTCGGCGACGCACGACGACGCGATCCAGACGCTCAAGGGCAGCAACATCACCATCCGCGAGAACACCCTGCTGCCCTACCGGGCAGACACGGGTGACCCCATGAACTCGGCCTACATCATCAGTGCGGGCCAGGCAGCGGGGGGACCGGTGGACAACGTCGTCTTCGCCGACAACTACGTCAACGGTGGGAACTACACGGTCTACGCAGGCGGTGGCGGCTACTGGCCCGTCACCAACATCAAGGTCAGCGGGAACCGCTGGGGTCGCAACTTCCGCTATGGACCGGTCAGTGCGGTCAGTGACGACGCTGGGTGGGACCGTGCCAGCAACGTCTATGACGACAACGGCACACCCGTCCGCTAGCGGGCGCAGCGGGCGCAGCGGGCGCATGGCTGCGCGACCTCCACAGTGACCCGAGAGGGGCCGTCCCAGCGGGGGCGGCCCCTCTCGCGTTGCGTGGGCTAGTGTCTCGGGCAGGGGGTCCTGTGCAGTTGCGCTATGTGTTGTCCGCGATTCTCGCGAGCACGGTGCTCGTCTCGTGCTCGCCGGGAACTTCTGGCGAGGCCCCGAAGACGCATCCCACGCTGTCGGGCACGCCGGGCGTGCTGCGGCCGGTGGGCGACCAGTCGATCCGCAAGGACGGCACGGTGCTGCGTGGCGTCGACATCGGCTGCCTGCGCGTCTATGCGAACAATGTCGTCGTGACCGACAGTCGGGTGCGCTGCGGCGCGAACGCCGCGGTGCGGGTGATGCCCGGGTCCACGGGTTTCGTGCTGCGCGACAGTGAGGTCGACGGTCTCGGCAAGGCCAGCGTCGGCGTCGGCTACAACAACTTCACGCTGCACCACGTCGAGGTGCACGACGTCACCGACGGCATCCGCATGGGCAGTGAGACCACGGTGGAGGACTCGACCATCCACCATCTCGCCAGGCACGCCCGCACGCACAATGACGGCATCCAGATGTTGCAGGGCACCAACATCGTGATCCGTCGCAACGTGGTCGACGTGTTCCGCGACGGCGACTTCATGAACTCCGCCGTCATCATCTCGCCCAAGAACGCCGACAATCCCGTGAAGAACGTGCTGATCGAGGGCAACCGCTTCAACGGCGGCAACTTCACGCTCTATCTCGGTGGGTCGTCCGTCATCAACGTCACAGTGCGTGGCAACACGATCGGGCGGCAGCACCGCTATGGCGTCGTCAGTGCAGTTCCCGACGGGACCCTCTGGCAGCGCAACACCTATGAGGACGGCACACCTGTGCCGACCCCCTCGAGCGCGCGCACCAGCTAGCTCTCACGCACGACCGCGCGACGGCGCAGACCACGGCTGCGTGCCCGGCTCATGGTGCCGAGCACGGACTGGCCCTTCTGCTTGAACGACAGCTTGCGCAGCCACGTGCGGAAGCTGGGCATGCGGGCATAGCGGGGAACCGGGAGCCGCATCGAGCGCAGGGCGAGCCGTCGGCCCCACACAGCGCCCCGCGTCAGCACGAGGTTGGGCTGGCTGGCCGGCAGGATCGACGGATCCACGCGCTCGAGCAGCAGCGCGCCGGCCGCGATCGCGGCGGCGAGCGTCGCGCGGCCGCGCTCGGTGCGGACCACGACGAGGCTGCGACCGGGGTCGTCGGCGGCGACCTCGCGATACCACGGGTCGCCCACCGCGATGTCGGCGAACTCACCGGTGTGGTCCAGGCACAGGTGGCAACGCCACTGCCGGTGCTTCTGCAGGATCGAGCCCCAGGACTCGGCGTAGGTCAGCTCGGCCTCGTGAGGCAGCCCGTCGCGCACTCCCTCGGCGCGTGCATGCCCCGGCCAGCCGTTGCCGCGGTAGCGCACGCTCCTGACGTCCTCAGGACGCTCGAACCCCATGGCCTTGACCATGTCGACGGTGCCCTGGGTCGTAGGTGTGCCGGCGCAGAACACGGCGATGGTGAGGGCGAGCCCGGCATCGAGGGCGGGGCGGTCGGCTCGCGCCTTGTGAGCACCGGCGACGTCGCAGGGCTTGCCGATGAAGACCACCGCGGCGCCGTCCGCCTCGGCATGGGCAAGCCCGTCGGCAGGACTTGCCGGCGCATAGCGCGAGCCGGCCCGCGCGAGCAGCTCGTCGCGCGTCGTGCTCAGCACGGTCTCGTTGAGCAGCGGGGCGTCGGTGCGCGCCGCCGTGTGTAGCACGGCGGACGAAGCTCCACTCGTCACCATGTGCAGCGCCAGCGCCGTCGCGACGCCACCGCTGGATCCCGCGAAGCGGATCTCCGGATCGGCGGCCCAGCCCTCCCAGAGCTCGAGCACCGGACCCCAGTCGGCGAGCAGCGAGCGCTCGGCACCCGCCGGGGGGCTGCCGTGGGCGAGCGACGCGCCGGGACAGGCGCGTAGGGCCGCCTGGACCTCCGGGTCGTCGGCCGACGCGGTCTGCACGGGTCGGCGGCCGGCGTTCAGGTCGTCGACCATCCGCACGGCCGAGGGTGCGACGGCGGCGCAGGTGCCGCAACCGCTGCAGAGCCGCCCCTCGGCGACATCGCGGATGTCGCGGATTCCTCGTGCCGCGCCGCTCTGCCGCATGCGCGGCAGTCCCAGCTCGACCGGACTCATCTCGCCGCGCCCAAGCGCCGCGGAGCGTTCAGGCGGTCGGCGGCGCACGCGGCGACCGTGCTCACGATGTCGTCCATCTGACGCTCCGCGGAGGCGATGACCCCGCGGAGGGCCGACTGGTCACGCGCGGCGTTGCGGGTGCGCCAGCCCTCGAGCAGGCACTCCAGCATCTCCTCGGTGTCGAGCGCCCGCGCGTCGAGCGCCCGCTCCCGTTGCCCGCACGACTCGAACACCCCGGCGAACTTCATGCTGTAGGCGACGCCGTGCGTCGGCACCCCCGAGGACAGTCCCGCGATCGTGGCGTGCATCCGGGCGCCGGCGAACCACGACGTACGCGCGATGACCCATTTGGTCTGCGTGGCATCGCGGTCGTTCGGGAGCAGGTGGACCCGCTCGCGTTGCGCCGGGGTCAAGCGGCTCATGAGGTCCAGGCAGGCACCGGTGTCGGATTCCAGCGGCCCCTGCGTGCCCAGCACATGGGGAACGAGCAGGACGCGAGCCCCGTCACCGAGCAGCTGGGTCACCAACCGGCGCGTGACGACGGCGTAGTCGCACGCGAGACCGAAGTGTGCGCGGGCAGCCGGGTCGTTGTAGAGCAGGCCGCTCACGTTGACGCCCGCGACCGGCCCGTCGGCGCAGAACGCCTCGACGTCGTCGGCGATGCCGGGCGCCGTCGGCCGGCGGATCGGTAGGCTGAACGCCATGTCGACGCCACGGCGGTAGCAGTCGGGATCGGCGTCGGACCCAGCAAGCTCGAGCAGCGCGGCATAGCTGTCGACGTCGCGCGCCCAGCACACTCGCGCAGCACGGACGAACATCTCCGCCTGACGACGGATCGTCGCGTCCTTGAAGGGACCGTAGGTCTGCGGGAGCAGCACGAGCGGTCGGCCGTTGTCGAGCGCCAGCCGCTTGGGTAGGGACACCGTCTGGAACCGGCGCGCCCCGTAGATGTCGGCGAAGCTGTCGCCGCCGCTGACGTCGAGCACGGCGTCGGCGGTGCGGACCGCTCGCGCGCCGGGGTTGGCCAGGCCGCCGAGGCGGGCCGAGAGACGCATGTTGGCGTAGCTCTCGGGGCGGTGCAGCCGGCGGCTGTTGCGGGCGCCGAGAAGTGCGTACGTCGCTTGCGCTCCCGAGTCGAGTGTCAGGAGGGCGGTCCTCGCGACCCGGCCGTCGTCGAACGTCACGAGTCGGGAGTCCGGGCGTCGCCGGAGAAAACCATGCAGGAGCGAGAGTCGCAGGGCCTGCACGCCGAGATTGAACTCGGCGCCGGGTGTTCCGAACAGAACGGCCCGCAGGCCCCTGTCGGCTGACCGGTGGGAATCGACCGAATCGTCGGACCCGTCCGTCTGGGGTGCCATGATGTCTGCCGCTCCTCGCCCTCGGATGACCGCGAGGACGCCTGAACCGAACGGCCCGTCCCCCGCCGCCAACGCTAGCAGCGGTCTCGACGACTGGCGGCCGGTCGGAGGGACAGCCGGTACTCTAGGGTTTCGAGTACCTGGGGGGGAAACTATGGACTTGTGGCAGATCACACTGATCGTCCTGCGTCGTTGGTATGTCTTCATCCCGGTCTGCGTCCTCACCGCTTTCGCCGTGACGTCCGTGAGCGGCCGGATCGAGCCTGAATACCACACGCAGGCCGTCGTGCAGATCAACGGGCCGACGACGAGTCCGCACTTCGCCGACGGCGTCGACGTGCCGGTCAACCCCTGGCTCGAGCAGGGCACCGCCAACACCGCGCAGGCCATGCAGATCCTCATGATGAGCGAGGCGCTTCGCTACAAGGTGCTCCAGGCCGGCGGCTCCGCGAGCTACAGCTCCGCAGTCCGCGCACGCAGCTCGATCATGACCTTCGACATCG
Source organism: uncultured Motilibacteraceae bacterium (assembly GCA_964236445.1). Classification (GTDB taxonomy): domain Bacteria; phylum Actinomycetota; class Actinomycetes; order Motilibacterales; family Motilibacteraceae; genus CAXSDR01. Next base: position 7,261 of record CAXSDR010000004.1, read on the forward strand.
TCGCCGACACCGCTGACCGTGCCCGCAAGACCTCGGCCCTGATACCCGACACGGTCTCCGGTGAGCTCACCCGCGTGCAGGACCAGAGCCGCGCCCGACGAGACATGCGCCTCTCGGCAGAGACCCTCGTCAGCGGCGAGACGCCCGCGCAGGTGCAGCCCGGCCTGCGCAAGGAGCAGGCGGTCGTCCTGGGCCTCGGCCTCGCGCTGGCTGTGGGTCTCGCGCTCATTCTCGACGCGCTGCTCGCCGCGCGGCGCCGCCGGCGTACGCCCAGCTGGGCTCACGCCCCGCTGACCGGGGCGCCGGCCCAGACCTATGTCCCCGAGGTGGCAGCCGCGCCGCAGGCCCAGCAGCCGCAGCTGGCCAACGGTGTGCCCGCCGTCGCGAGCGCCACGCCGCCCACGACCTCCGGAGCCTCCGTCGCGCCCCCCGAACGTCGGGTCGAGCGGCGTGGCGCTCGCGACACGGAGCCGGAGTCGGCGCCTGAGCCGCAGCAGCAGGCCGTCGGGTCGTGAGCCGCCGAGCTGCGGCAGCGACGCCATGACCGCCGCTCCACCGATCGACCGGGGCGCGACGCCGCTGCCCGCGATGTCGGGTCGTGCCAGCCTGTCCGTCTCCGGGGTTCCGCGGCGCGGCACCGGCCTGCGTGCGATCGGGAGCGCCGCCTCGATCGCCAGGCTCGCCATAGCGTTGCTGTTCCTGCTCCCGCCTCGCCTCGTCGTGGGGGGTCTGGGCGCGGCTGGCCGTCCCGCCCTGGTGCTGGGCGCCGGAATGCTGGTCTGGTGGCTGGCGTCACGCATGATCCCCGGACTGATGATCTACGGCCGCCAGCCCGTGCGCTGGTTGCTCGGGGGCTTCCTCGTCGTCCACCTGCTCAGTTATGTGGCCGGGCTCGACCGCGGCCTGGACGGCGTCGAGATGCGCAGCGCCGACCGCAGCCTCATCACGGTGCTTGCCCTGTGCGGGTTCACGCTCATCGTGGCGGACGGCGTCCCGAGCCGTGAGAGCCTCGACCGGCTGCTGCGGTGGTTGTTGTGGGGTGCTGCATTCATGGCCGTCGCGGGGGAGCTGCAGTTCCTGGTCGGGTTCGACGTGACGCGGTTCATCAACGTGCCCGGGCTCTCCATCAACCGGCCGCTGATCGGCGTGGGGAACCGCGGCGCCGGCGGCGGCTTCGCACGGGTCGCCGGCACGGCGGGCCACTACATCGAGTTCGGCGTCATCCTCGGCATGCTGCTGCCGGTCGCCTTGCACTACGCGCTGTTCGCGCGGTCACGGGCCGAGCGGCAGCGTCGCTGGGTCCTGGTCGCCGTGCTCGCCGTCGGCATCCCGTTCTCCATCTCACGCGCGGCCGTGCTCTCCCTGGCGGTCGGCCTCGGCGTCCTGCTCATCTCCTGGACGCTGCGCCAGCAGTACGCCGCAGTGGTCGGCCTCTTCGGGTTCCTCGTGGTGATGCGCATCCTCAAGCCTGGCCTCCTCGGCACGATCCAGGCGCTGTTCCAGAACGCCAAGAGCGACCCGAGCATCCAGAACCGCCAGAGCGACTACGCGGTGGTGGCCGACTATGTCTCGGCGCGGCCGTGGTTCGGGCGGGGTGCGGGCACGTTCATCCCGGAGCGCTACACGCTGCTCGACAACCAGGCGCTGGGCACGGTGGTCGCCGAGGGGTTCCTCGGGCTGGTCGCGCTGGCTGCGCTGTTCCTCGTGCCGTTCTGCCTCGCGCGCCGGGTGCGCCGCAACGGCGCCGACGAGGAGACACAGCACCTGGGCCAGGCGCTGGCCGCGTCCGTCGTCGTCGCCGCCGCGTGCTCGCTGACGTTCGACTCTTTGTCGTTCACCACGTTCTCCGGGACGCTGTTCCTCGTCATCGGTGCCATCGGCGCGCTGTGGCGGCTCGACAAGGTGGGCCGGGCGCCGGACGAGCCGCCTGCCGTACGCCGGGAGCGCCGGCTGCTGCGCCAGCCCGCGCATCGGGGCGGCGAGTGGGTGCCCGGTGACCGCGCGCGCCTGGCGGCGCCCGTCGATAGGGTGCAGCGTGCGCAAGACCGTTGACATCCTGATGGTGACCTACAACAGCGCCGACTACGTCACGCTCTCGCTGCCTCGACTGCTCGACAGCTGCGACGATGACGCGCGGGTCTGGCTCTGGCACAACGGTGACGACGAGGCGACGCTCGCGGCGGTGCAGCCCTTCATCGGCGACCCGCGCGTCCACAAGTTCCACCACAGCCGTGAGAACCAGAAGCTGCGCGCCCCCACGAACTGGTTGTGGAGCAACAGCGACGCCGACTTCGTCTCCAAGGTCGACGACGACTGCCTGGTGGCCCCCGACTGGCTTGCGCTGCTTCGCGCGCCCTACCTCGACTGCCCCGACCTCGGCGCCATCGGCTCGTGGCGCTTCTTCGACGAGGACTATGAGCCGGAGCTCGCCGAGCGCAAGATCGAACGGCTGCCAGGTGGCCAACAGCTGCTGCGCAACCACTGGGTCCAGGGCAGCGGCTATCTCGTGCCCCGCGAGTTGACGCAGCGCCAGGGCCTGCTCGCCGAAGGTCAGTCGTGGCCTGCCTACTGCATCGCGCTGGCTCGCAACGGAGCTCGCAACGGGTGGTATTTCCCCTTCGTGCGCGAGGACCACATGGACGACCCCCGTTCGCCCCACACCCTGTTCAAGACCGATGAGGACTTCCTGCGGCGGATGCCGCTCAGCGCGCAGGCGACCGGTGCGTCCTCGCTGGCGGGCTGGACGTCACAGATGCGCGAGTCCGCGCACGCGGTGCAGGCGGCGTCGCTCGACCTCTCCACCTACTCCGGGTGGCGTGCGAAGAAGCGCGCCGTCGTCCGCCGGGCTCAGCGGCTGGTGCGCGGACGCTCCAGCTGGTGAAGCGTGGTGCCGCCGGGGTGCTCCGGCTGGCCGTCCGTGAGTCGCTGAGCGAGGGGCCGCCCCAGCGCACCCAGGCCGCGCTGGACGCGCTGACGGCCGGCCAGGTCGACGCGATGCTGATCGCCGCTGCGCGCCACCGGGTGCAGTCGATGCTGCATGTGGTCCTCGACCGACCACCGCCCGGCGGGGGGCTCGCCCAGGCGTACGCCCTGGGCCTGGGTGGGCACCTGCGCGCGCTGCACGACGTCAGCCGGGTGGCGCAGGCGCTCGATGGCGAGGGGCTGGCCTGGGCGGTGCTCAAGGGGCCGGCGCTGGTTGCGGCCTACCCCCGGCGTGACCTGCGCCGCTACGGCGACCTCGACGTGCTGGTCGAGCCGCGGGCGCTGGGCGACGCGCTCGTCGTCCTCGAGGCCGTAGGCTTCGTGGTCCTCGACACCAACTGGCGCTTCCTCGCCGACAACCTGCTCGGCGAGGTGCACCTCTCAGCGCCCGGTGGCTCGAGCGTCGATCTGCACTGGAGCCTGCACAACCGGCCGGCCGTGCGGTCGCGCTTCGCCTTTTCCACGGCTGATCTGCTCGCGCGCCGTCGCTGGGTGGCGCAGGGCGCCGCAACGGCACCGCTCCTGCCGGTGATGCCAGTGCTCGACCCGGTCGACGCGTGCCTGCACGTCTGCGTCCACGCGGGCCTCGGCGGGGGCGACCTGCTGCTGTGGCTGGCCGATGTCGCGGTGTCGCTCCGCCAGGTGGCCGCTGACGAGGCCGGCGGGGCGCTGGTGGCCCGCGCCCGCGCCACCGGCGCCGAGGTGCTGACCGCGTTGATGCTGCGTCGAGCCGCAGGGCTGCTGAGCCTGCCCCACAGCAACGAGCTGGTGCGCGACCTGCTGCCGTCGGTGACGGTGCGGGCCTGGCTGGCCGCGGGTGAGCGCGTGGCGCCCGTGGGGGCGACGGGGGCCACGTCGGTCGTGCCTCCCGCCGTGGCACGGACCCTCGCGCCGAGCCCTGCGTCGGTGCTCGCCAACCTGGCCACCGCCGTACGCCGTTCGCACGCGCCCGTTGCCGGTCGCGTCTCCGTCTTCGACGCGGGCGACCCGCGCGACCGCGCGACCTATCTCGAGCGGGTGGCAGCGGTCGGCCGGTGACCGCCGTCGGCAAAGGGACGGTGTCCGTAGAAGATGAATTGCGTATCGTACGCGCTAATTCTCCTGTTGTCTCACTGTGAGCATGATTGATGTCACTTTGTGTTGGCTTGTCAACCATTCGGGTTCACCCATAGGTTGCTTCTGCAGCCTGAAACGCCGAGTCCTGCCCCGGGCTGCACCCCACCAAACGCAGTGGGCAGGAGCGGGGGACCCAAGGTCCTCGGAGTCCGGCAACGGTTTCCTCGGGGTGCAGCCTCAGTGACGAGGCAGGGCGACTCTCACGCCCCAACCCGACAGCTCACCCCGCAGGCGTACTGAGAGGGAGATGTCGTGCAGCAAAGAACCATCCGTCCACGTGGGCGTACCGTGACTGCCGGGGTCGCCATCTTGGTCCTCGGTGGAGTCGCGGTCGCCGGTGCCACCGCAGCAGTCGCCCGAGGGGGCTCGGCTCCCTCCGCCCAGCGCGAGGTCCACCTCGTTCTTGCAGCGGGCCCCGATCGCAGCGGCCTGCGACCCGTGGCTGGCGTGGCCCTGCGCGGCAAGGTCTACGTCTCCCTCGACGCACCGGGTGATGTCGAGGCGGTCTCGTTCTATGTCGACGACCCCGAGGCCGACGGTCGTCCCGTGCAGCGCGAGGAGAATGCCCCGTTCGACCTCGGTGGGGGTGAGTCCGACAAGGCCAAGCCGTTCGACACCGACGGTCTCGACAACGGCGAGCACGCCCTGACGGCAGAGTTGTCGTGGGACGGCGGCGACGTCACACGTCAGACCTGGACGATCTTCGTCGACAACATCGGCGCCGCGCCCGCACCGAGCACGGTTCCCGGGCCCACGACCGGGCCCACGACGCCCACCATGCCGCCCACCATGCCGCCCACTCCCGCCGCCGGGCCCACGACCGACCCGGAGGCCACTCCCACAGCTGCGGTCAGCGCGCCCTCGGTTCTCGGCGCGCCGAGCACGAGTGGTGCCACGCCGCCCGCCGCGCATCCCACCGCTCCCGCTCCGACGCCGTCGTCGGTGACGCCGCCGCCCGCCCCGCGCCCGAGCACAACAGCCACCCCGAAGGCGACAGCCACCCCGAAGGCGACAGCCACCCTCAAGCCGACGGTCAGCCCGACGGCCGCCCCCAAGCCGACTCCGACGGCTGTCCCGGTCAGCATTCCGAGCAAGCCGACGGCGTGGCCCGGCAAGGCCAACACCGGCGTCCCGGCCGGCACGCCTCTCACGCCATCGCCGGGCCTCGACATCAGGGTCGCCGGCACGGTCATCGACGCGCTCGACATCAGCGGCTGCGTCAACGTCCGGGCGCCCAACGTGACGATCAAGCGCTCGCGCATCTCGTGCTCGGGCGGCCACGCGATCGGAGTCCTCGCCAACGCCGACAACCTGCTCGTCGAGGACACCGAGATCGACGGCAGCTCCGGCGAGGTCTCCGCTGCGGTCTGCTGCTCGCGATACACCTTGCTGCGCATGGACATCCACGACGTCGTCGACGGGCCGCGACTCGGGACCGACTCCACCGTCGAGAAGAGCTGGATCCACGACCTCAAGCGCACTCCCGGCAGTCACAACGACACACTGCAGACGCAGGGTGGATCACGCATGGTGGTGAAGGGGAACACGCTCGTCGCCTTCAACTACAAGACCCAGGACCCGATGAACTCGGCACTGCAGACGGGGCGGCTCAACACCCCGGTCGCCGGTTTCCTGTTCGTCGACAACTGGCTCGAAGGCGGCAACTACACCATCCAGGGCGGTGACGGCAATGCGCAGCCCATCTCGGGATTTGTCATCACAGGCAACCGTTTCGTGAACAACGCTCGATACGGTCCGGTGGCAGGACTCGCGGCCGGCACCGTTTTCGATGCGACTAATGTCTGGGCGAGCTCCGGGCTGCAGGTCCGCTAAGGCGGTTGTCACAAGCCGTGCCATTCGGCGAGGTCGGGGCGCTTCGCAGCAGCGAGGTCAGTTCACGAGGGCCAGGTCGGCCCCGAGCGTCGCGGTCACCGGTCCTGCACAGCCCGGATGGCGGTCTCGTAGGCGTTGACGAGACCGCCACCCGCTGCTGGCCACGTCAGGTCGCTGCGGTGCGCCCAGGCCCCCGCCTGCAGCCGACGTCGCGTCGCCGGGTCGCCGAGCGCGCGAATGTGTGCTGTGAGTGTCTCGACGTCACCGGCGTCGTGCACCAGGCCCTCGACGTCGTGCGTCACGACCGCACCGCTGGCCCCTGACACCACGAGGGCGCAGCCCCAGGCCTGAGCCTCATAGGTGACCAGAGCGCTCCCTTCCTCGACGGTCGGGAGGATCAAGGCGTCGGCTTGCGCATAGATGTTGTCGAGGTCGTCCTGGAAACCGAGCTCGCGCACTCCCGCTGCGCGCAGACCCTCAGCCAGGAGCTCGCGATATCCCGCAACGAAAGTTCCGGCGATGAGCAGCTGCCCCCCACGCTCCCCGACCCCTGACGCTCGCCACGCCGCGAGTGCGTGGTGCAGCCCCTTGCGTGGTTCGCAGCGTCCGACAAAAGCCAGCACCAAAGGCGCTTGAGAATGACGAGCCGGCGGACGTTCCGGGGCTGTCGCCGCGTCATAGCCGTAGCGGTGGCGTAGCAGGCGTTCAGGAGCCGTTCCCCGCTCCAGGAAGGAAGCCCGAACCGCCTCCGACGGCACGAGCAGCCCGTCCACCGAGGCGTACTCCCGCTCCTCCATCGCCAGCCGTGCCGGGTTATGGCGATGGGAGTGCCCGGGCGGCAGCGCCATGCCGATGCGGCCGAGCTCCTGCGCGACGACCTCATAGGCGTGAGCTGTGTGGGTGTTGGGCGCCTCGCGCACAACGGGAATGGCCGCCTCATGAGCGGCCTGCGTCGTGCGCAACGCAGCACCGGGCCAGACGTGCACGATGTCGAACGGTTCCTGCGTGCGCCGAAGCAGCTGGGCGGTGCGCGCATCGTGCCGGGCCAGCGTGCGGTCGACGCCGAGAACGCGATGAGGCACCCGTCGGCCAGCCCACACCATGCTGGTTCGCACCGCAGTGCCAGGCGGCAGTGCCCGGTGGACGCTTGCCACCGACAGCCGCACGTCGTGGCCGGCTTCGATCAAGGCATTGGCCTGCTGCCAGGCGGTGAAACCGATGCCGGGACCGCCGAGGGCGTGAGGGAAGCTGTAGAGGACACGCAGAGCCACGTCGGCTTCCTTCCATGCAGGAGGACGGCGCTCCGGTGGCCGCCGCGCCGACATCCATCATGGCGGCACGCTCGCCGCCCCCACGTCAGCCTGCCCTCGCAGCAGTGCGGGTGCTCCGCACGGCACCCGGTCAGGTCAGCCGATCGGTGACGAGCGCGGCCGCCTGACGCGGGTCGCCGAGGTCGAGGATCCAGGTGCGGGAGTCCTGGACCAGGCGCGTCAGCAGGCCGATCGCCCGGGTGGGTTGCTGGTGCAGGGTGAAGCCGCGTTGGAGCAGGGCGGCGAGACCGGCAGCGCGGTGCTGCGCGACGAGCGACGGCGGCGCACCCCTGTCGCTGCGCGTCAGCAGCACGATGTCGGTCGGTGCGGGTGGCAGCGAGGTGAGCACCCGCGCTCCCAGGTCCGCGGCCCGCAGAAAGTGCTCGTCGCGTCCCGGGACGCCGGTGTCCACGCCGAGCGCTCTGCAGGACCAGGGCGACAGCGCCAGCGGGCGTGGATATGGCGGTGCCGGTCGTCCTGTCGCCCAGTCGATCGCCAGGGCCTCGTCGCTGACATAGTCCCAGCCCTCGCGCAGCAGCGCGGCGGTCAGCGTCGTCTTGCCGGCTCCCGAGCGGCCGGGTAGGACGAGGCAGCGTCCCCCCTTCCTCACCATGGCGACGTGGAGCGCCAGCCACGGCGTCGCTGCCACGGCTGAGACGTTGACGGCGGCACAGGTCTCACCGACGGCGTCGCGCACGTCCTCGGCGTACGCGCTGTGCCCCGGTGAGCTGATGTGCCACGGGCCCGTGCCCGTCACGGTCACCGTGGTGCCCGAGGCGCGCCCGCCGGCGTCGGGCGCAGCGCAGTCGGACCACAGCGTCGCCACGACACGGTGGAGCGCTTCGTCCTCGACGGCGAGCGACGTCGGCACGCCGAGAACGTCGAGCAGAGTGGGTGTCACTCGGGCAGCGTGACAGCCGGGCGTGCGGTCAGCCTGTCGCCGAGCCGGAGCCGCTGTCGTGCAGATCGCCGGTGTCGAGGTCGTCCGGCGCGCTCACGAGGCCGGCGTCGACGAACTGGCGGATGACTCTCATGATGTCGTCGTGCACGAGGTCCGGGGTCGTGGCGTAGGCGGCCGCGAGCAGCTCGATCACCTCGCCGGGGGAGTGGTCGCCGTCGCTGAGCCGCCAGACGTCGGAGGCGGTCTCGTTGAGCATGACCACCAGCTGGGTGCGGGGGGAGAAGACGCTGATGCGCCCGTCGACCTCGAACTCGGTCACTCCGGGTAGCGCGGGGCCGAGAGGGGCGTCCATCTGGGCAGGCTAACGGTCAGCAGAGGTCACTGTCAGTGCATAATGCCGACCAAATTCCTGCGTTCGGGTCTTTCTGCGGCTGCGACCGAAGCGAAGAAGTGACGCAAGACACCGGCGGCCAAGGCGCTCCTCGGCCGCGGAACACACCGGGTCGGCTGCGGCATGTGCGCGGGACGATAGGTTCGCTCGGCCGTCGAGCGCCGGAGGAACCGTTGTCGCAATCAGGGCCCTATCTCGTCGTCGGACTGGGCAACCCCGGTGACGACTACGCCGCGACGCGCCACAATGCCGGCCGCATGGTGCTCGACCTCCTCGGTGGTCGCCTCGGCGGCCGATTCAAGGCGCACGCGCGCGGCCGGGCGCATGTGCTCGAGGGCCGCATCGCCGGACCCGGCTCGCCGCGCGTGGTCCTGGCAGCGCCACGCTCCTACATGAACGAGTCGGGCGGTCCGGTGGCCTCGCTCGTCGCGTCCTACGGCATCGACCCACAGAACGTCGTCGCGATCCATGACGAGCTCGACATCGAGTTCGGCGCGCTACGCCTCAAACGCGGTGGCGGCGACGGCGGGCACAACGGCCTCAAGTCGATGCGCGCGTCTCTCGGCACAGGTGACTTCCTGCGCGTACGCGTCGGAATCGGCCGTCCACCCGGCCGCCAGGACCCCGCGGACTTCGTTCTCAAGCCCTTCGGCGCGGCGCAGCGCAAGGAGCTCGACGTGAACCTCGAGGTCGCGGCCGACGCTGTCGAGCTCCTGGTGCGCGAGGGGTTGGAGAAGGCGCAGAACGCGTTCAACAGCTGAGCAGATCTGACCGGCTCACGGCCGCGACTCGGCGTGCGAAGATGCGTCGGTGTCCAGACTCGTGAGCGTGATCTGCATTGCCGTCGCTGCGGGGTTGCTCGGAGCGGGTGCTGCCTACGCCGCGGACGCTTTCGGGTGGCCCGGGTGGTTGATGGGCCTGGTGTGCGGTATTGCGGTCGTCGGCGGCTGGGCCGTGGCCGACCGTCTCCGCTCTGCGCGGGATGCCCGAAAGGCTGATTCCTGAAGCTGTCCATCGCATCCCGGGTCGCGATGCATCCCGGGTCGCTATGACCTCCAGCGTCTTCGGGCGTTTGCGTCGCGATTTCCGAGCCGTGCATGGCCGCGCGGGGCAGCCGCGCGCCGTCGACGTCGCCGAAGACGGCGCCAGCCGAGTCCACGTGGCGTGCTCCTACCGGCTCGGTCCATCCACAGATTCGGGTCTGGCATCGCTTGGTCGCGTCGCGCCATGATGGTGGCTTGATCCGCTGACATGACGGAGGCGACGGCTGTGCCGAACCCGGATGGCGCAGCTCTCACCGTGGTGTACGCCGGAGTGCAGACTGCGACGGCGGACGCGCGGTTCCCCGCCGTAGCCCAACACATGTTCGACCTCATGATGCGCAACGTCGCCAGCGACGGGTTCGTTTTCGCCGAGCCCGGCACCGGGTTCCAGTCCCGGCCGGGTGCCATCCTCGCCTCGCCCTCCTATCCGGCGAACCTCGACATCGTCGACCAGAACTACGTCTACAACTGGACGCGCGACGCAGCGATCACCGCCATGGAGATCGCCGCTGCTGTCCAGCCCGCAGACCTTGGCGCCAACCAGACGCTGGCCGACTATGTGACATTCGCGCAAACCTGCCAGAACGCCTCAGGGGCCCCGCTCGACCGGGGTTGCTACCGGATCGACGGGACACCGCGAGACTGGAGCGACCAGGGCGACGGCCCGGCACTTCGCATCCTGGCAGTTCAGCGAGCGCTGCCACACCTGGACGCGCAAGCCACGGAGACGGCCGCCGAGGTGGTCGAGAAGGACCTCGCCTACCTGTTGTCGCACTACCAGCTGCCGACGACGAACCTCTGGGAGGAACACCGGGGCCACTCCTTCTTCACTCGCGCGGTCCAGCTTCGCTGCTTCGAAGAGATGCGCCGAACAGCCGTCACCGCAGCGCGGCGAGATGAGCTGGACGCAGCGAGGCGATGGCTCAGCGACGCTCTGTCCCAGCACTGGGACGGCACGATCTACCGCTCGATGCTCGACGCCGACACCGGTGAAGGCTACGAGCCGAACATCGACATCGTCATGGCCGGCGTCTACGGGGCCATTCCCTGCACTGACACACGTCTCCTCGCGACAGCGGCCGCGCTGCGAGCCGTCTGGGCCGACCCGGACTCGCCCCTCTTCTACCCCGTCAATGCGCAGGACGCCGAAGCGGGTCGAGGGCCGCTCTTCGGGCGATATCCCCAAGACCACTACGACGGCGACACCCAAGACCCTGACAGTGTCGGAGGACACCCTTGGCCGCTGTGCACCAGCGTCGTCGCCGAGCTCTACTACCGCGTAGCGACCTCGGTCGAAACGGACAAGCGGCTCGCCCTGGACGAGCTGTCGACCGTCTACTTCGCCCAGATCGGGATTGACGCCACGACCCCGCTGGCACAGGCCACAGCTCTGCTGCGCAACGCGGGCGACCGGCTGCTCGAGGCGGTGATCGCCCACAGCGACCACCTCGAGCTCAGCGAGCAGTACGACGGCGCGACCGGCTATGAGAAAAGCGTTCGTGACCTGACGTGGAGCTACGCCGCCTTCCTCTCCGCCGCCCGAGCGAAGACCGGCGAGGCAGTCCGCTTCTGAACCAGCTCCTTCCGCCGCGCCGGCTCTCACCGTGCCCTCCTCGCCCTCCTCGGGGAGCTTTCCCTGACGTCGAGCGCGTGTCAGACCGCAATCTCGTCGGGTGGCTCAGCCACCGGTCCCACCGGACGTCGACCTCTGTGACCCGCGGATCGTCAAGGTCACGCAGTCCCTGCCCGACCTGAGCCGGAGAAACAGCCACCCGCTCGACCTTGCGGTCCTCGGGTGCGGGCACCTCGACGTCCACGCCCTGGCCCTGACGCAGGTCCGAGGCCCCTAGCGGTCTGCGCCAGCTGCCGCGTGCGCAGCCCGCCCCGCGAGTCGTCCAGCGACGGCTTTCGTACGCCCTATGTGGTCTATGCCGCCTCGCTCGGTGTCGCGCTGGCTGCCGAAATCTGCTCGACCCAACCGCCGGAGCGACGCGAACTCGCAGTGAAAACAACTTGCAGTGAACACCGCGTCGAGTGTCGCGACTCGCCCGACGCGATGACGACGGAGGCGATGACAACCGACCTTCCCGCGGCCGGGGCGGTTCTGTGTCGCATCGATGACTAGAAGTTGACCTTGGCGGGGACGAGGAAGCGAGACCCCCGACGAAGGAGATATGTCATGGCCGGCAAGTTTGTCCTGAAGAAAACCAGCAACGGCAACTTCCACTTCAACCTGCTCGCGTCGAACGGCCAGGTCATCGCCTCCAGTGAGCAATACACGACCAAGGCGGCCGCGATGAACGGCATAGCATCGGTCAAGAGCAACGCGGCGGACGCGACCGTCGAGGAAGCCGACTAGGACGTGTCGCGCTGCCTGCCGGAAAGCGGGCGGGACGGGGGTGGGCGCGGCGCCTCGGGGTAGGCCCGCCCCCATCCGCTCGACGAACCGGAGGCAACCGTGCGACTGAAGACTTCTGCCCGGGCGGTCCTCGCCCTCACCTTGCCGGCCGCGCTCGGCGCCGGGATGCTCGCGCCCCAGGCCCTGGCAGCAGCACCGCCAGGAAAGACACCCGTCGCGGTCGGCACCGGCGGCGCGGTGTCCACCGTCGATCCCGATGCCACGCGCATCGGCCTCGATGTCCTGCGACACGGCGGGAATGCCGTCGACGCAGCCGTGGCCGCGGCCGCCGCGCTGGGCGTGACGGAGCCCTACAGCGCAGGCCTCGGCGGCGGTGGCTACTTCGTCTACTACAACCCGTCGACCAGGCGAGTCATCACGATCGACGGCCGCGAGAAGGCGCCTGACGCGATGAACGTGCACTCGTTCACCGAGAACGGCGAGGCGATCCCGTTCGACGAAGCCGTCACCAGCGGTCTGTCCGTCGGCGTCCCCGGCACTCCCGCGACGTGGGACCTCGCCCTGAAGCAGTTCGGACGTCGCACACTGGCCCAGGTCCTCGACGGACCGGCAAGGCTGGCGCAGCAAGGGTTCGTCGTCGACACGACGTTCAAGCAGCAGACCACGGACAACGCCGCGCGGTTCGCGACGTTCCCCGCGACCCGCCGGCTGTTCCTGCCCGGTGGGAAGCCGCCTCCCGTCGGCACGGTGCTGCGCAACCCCGACCTCGCCGCGACCTACCGCGAGATCAGCCGTCTCGGCATGAACGTCTTCTACACCGGCGACGTCGGCCGCGATGTGGCCGGTGCGGCACGCCGCCCCCAGGTCGTCGCCGGCAGCACCCGCACGGTGCGCCCGGGACTCCTGACCGTGCGCGACCTCGCGAACTACTCCGCACGACTGCAGGCACCCACCCACGTCCGTTATCGCGACCGCGACGTCTACAGCATGGGCCCGTCCTCCAGTGGTGGCACGACCGTCGGCGAGGCGCTGAACATCCTCGAGCGCTCCGACCTCGCTTCGCTGACCCACACCCAGGCCATGCACCGCTATCTCGAGGCGAGTGCCATCGCCTTCGCCGATCGCAACCGCTGGGTCGGAGACCCGCGCTACGTCGACGTGCCGGCCGGTCAGCTGCTCTCGCAGGCCTACGCCGATGAGCGAGCCTGCCTGATCGATCCCTCTCGTGCACTGCCCAAGCCGATCGCTGCCGGCTCGCCCGACGGGACGTACGCCGGCTGCCCGGTGGGAGGACCCGCCGCGCCGACCGCCCATGAAGGAACGTCGACAACGAGTCTCGTGACGGCCGACAAGTGGGGGGGCGTGGTGTCCTACACGCTGACGATCGAGCAGACCGGTGGCTCTGGCATCGTGGTGCCCAACCGCGGTTTCCTGCTCAACAACGAGCTGACGGACTTCAACTTCACTGATACGCAAGGCGGTTCCGATCCCAACCTGCCGGCGCCGGGCAAGCGGCCGCGCAGCTCCATCTCGCCGACGATCGTGCTCGCGGGTGGTCGACCGGTCCTCGCGGTGGGGTCGCCCGGCGGCGCGACGATCATCACGACGGTGCTGCAGACGCTGATCGGCCGGTTGGACCTCGGTCTCACGCTTCCGCAGGCGATCGCGGCACCACGCGCGAGTTCTCGCAACGGGGTCGTGCAGGCCGAGCCCGCCTTCGACACCGCGCCGCTCATCGCTCTCGGCCACACGTTCTCCTCGACGCCCGAGATCGGCGCTGCCGTCGGGCTCGAGGTGCTTCGCGGTGGCAAGGTCCTCGCGGCAGCCGAGCCGGTGCGGCGGGGCGGCGGAAGTGCCGGCGTGGTGCGACGCACGGGCTGAGCGGGCCGTCCTCGTCGCGAGGCGGATGTCCCATCGCGGCAACGGCCGGGAACCTGAGTCAGGTTCCCGGCCGTTGCGTCATTGCGCCCGCAGATGGCGGGTTGGGCGAGGTTGCTAAGCCGTCTTCGTGAGCGTGAAGTCGTCGAAGCCCGCCCATTGGTTGCCGGTCGACTTGCTGTAGGCGCCGATCTCGATCGAGCCGTTCGTCACGACGACGCCGCTGATCGTGTACTGCGCCCAGCTGCTCACTGAGCCCGAGCCGATCTCCGCCGTACGGTCGGCGCCGCCATAGTTGCGGGCGAAGATGCGTACGGCAGACTGCCCGCCACCGGACTTGACCCACGCGGTCACCGTGTAGCTGCCGTTGGCCACGGCCTTGGTCTGCCACTCCGACTGCTCCGCCGAGGTGGTGGACCAGTGCGTGGCCTTGCTCGTGCCCGAGTGCGGCCCATCGGTGTCGACTGTCGCGGAGGAACGCGAGCCGGTGTAGGACTCCGTCCAGCCGGTCAGCCCCGACTCGAAGCCCGGGTTGGTGAGCGCGACGGCACCAGTTGTGCCGGACCCCGTGCTCTGCGTCGTACCGTTCCAGATCTGGCCAACGCTCGTCGAGCAGTCCAACAGCTGGAGCTGCGTGCCGTTCACTGTCGTGGCGCCCGGGTCGTCGAGGCAGCGACCGGAGACCGGATTGCGGTATCCGTTGCCATAGACCTCCCATACCTGGTTGGTGGTGGAGTGGCAGTCATAGAGCTGGACCTTGCTGCCGTTGCCCGTGCCGTAGCCGATGACGTCGAGGCACCTGCCGAGGGTGCGCAGGCTGCCGTCGGAGTAGGTCGTCCACTTCTGGTCGAGGGCCGTGCTGATGCAGTCCCAGAGCTGGACCTTCGCCTCGTTGACGCCGTTGTCGTCGCCTGCCACATCGATGCACTTGTTGGCGAGCCCGGACTTCGGCACGGTGGTCGCGCCCGCGGTCGGGCCGGAGGCGACGGTCGTGCTGTTCGCGCCGGCCCACAGGTAGGTGCCCACGGTCTTGAACGGCAGGGTGGCGGCGATCTGCTCGCTGCCCACCTTCAACGTGAAGGCCTGGTCGGACGTCGTCTGGTTGACCACGACGACCACCAGCGTGCCGTCAGGATTCAGGAAGGCGACATTCGTGACCTGTCCGGTCGAGCCGTAGCCGGTGTTGACGCGACGAGCACCCGGCTTCAGGAACTTGCTGAACTGCGCGATGATGTTGATGTCCGGCGTGGCCCAGAACGTGTCGGGGCTGCTCGGGCTCTGAATGAGCATGCTCGGGTCAGGCGAGCCGGTCCAGCGCTCCGGTGAGCGGTTCTGGTCGAGCATCGAGACCCAGCCCTCATACATCGTCGACCAGTTGCGCAGATACTGCACGATGCGATCGGCGCCCTGAGTTCCCCAGACTGCTCGCTCGGTCATCGCGACGTCCTTGTCGGGGTAGGCGTTGTGCACGTCCGTCATCGCCGACGGGTCACCGCCGTAGTCGTGGAACGCGAACCCGTCGACGGAGCCGTAGGCGTCATTGTGGGCGCTGCTCGTGCCGACCACGCCGGAGGCGTAGCTCATGCCATCACTGAAGTTGTGGTCGAACGCCCAGAGCTTGGGCGCCAGTGCGTTGTTGGTGAACTCCGTGCGCAGCGCCTTGGAGAGCTGACGTTCCTGGTCGGAGGTGACGATCATGCTTGGATAGTCGGGCGCACCGAACTCCGGCTCGTTGCCCAGCGTCATTCCATAGATCGGCACGCCCTGCGCTACATACGCCTGCACGGCCTTGCGGTAGTAGGTTGCGAGCTGCGGGATGTAGGTCGTGTTGAGGTAGCCACCGATGAGGCTGTTGTTCGACTTCATCCACGTCGGTGCGCTCCATGCACTGGCGAAAATCTTGATGCTCGGGTTGATGGCGATCGCCTGCTTCAGGACATCCACGATGTGGTAGTCGATGTCGCGTTGGATCGAGAAGCGCGTCATGCCGGTGTCGACCGCGCCGTCGTCATAGCTGTAGAAGTCGTGCGACGTGAAGTCCGAGGTGCCGAAGGAGATACGGATGACGTTGAAGCCCGCCCCGGTGCTCGGATCGACCAGCTGGCGCAGCGCGCGGTCGCGACCTGCAACGCTCATGCGCGACAGGTTGTAGATGGTCGACTCCTCGAGCGACGAGCCGACGCCGAGCAGCGCTTGATACTGCTGCGTGGTGTTGACGTCGATCGTGGCGGAGGCGCCGGCGGCCGTCACGGCCACATCCCCCTGGCGGGACAGCTTGAATGGGGTGTTGTCCAGCCCGGTCTGCGGGTCGGAGAACCAGTTGCCGTTCGCCGGGCTGAAACCCGCCGCGCGGGACTCGGAGCTCCAGTAGACCTGCACGGTGCTGGCACCGGCCGAAGCGGGCTGCTGCGACGTCGCGCCGACGAGGCCGCCGGCCGCGACGACCGCAAGAACCGCGGAGCTCGCCTTCCATCGTTTGCCCGCCCTGCGCGGGGGATCGAGAACGTTCACAAGAACTCCTTCATGGCGCGCGCCGTCGATGGCGCCCGTGGGGGTGTGACTGAAGGAAAGCGCGCCAAAGACCTGCAGAGTGCGGCAACAGGGCTTTGCCGCGCCCTGTGACAGCCATTCGGCGCACGGCCCGGGAACAACGGCTCAACCGGCTCCGGGACCAAGTGCAGGGGCCGTCATACCCTGCTTCCGCTGCGAACATCTGACCACCACCGGTCAGACGTCGCCGCGCACCACTGAATACATCACCTGATCATGCCATGCACCGGAGCGCCACTGCGCTTGGCGGATGACCCCTTCACGCTGAAAGCCGGCCGCCTCGAGTGCGTGCTGCTCGCCAGTGTTCTGCAGGTCGGTATAGGCCTGCACGCGCTGCACGACAGAGTGCGCTAACAGATAGGTCACCAGCTGGCGCTGTGCGGTTCGTCCCACGCCCCGCCCTCGGAACGTTGGTCGCAGCGCGATCGCGATGGTCCAACACCACGACGTCTCGGCTCGGCCCCACAGCGAGCGGAACCACTCGACGCTACCCGCGAGTTCCTCTCCTTCGAAGACGCCCAGGATCCCGCCCTCAGCCGTGAGGAGCTCGTCGTCGGCCGCCTTCTGGCGAAGCCGTTTCGGTGAGGTGAATCCGAACCACTGGAACGGTCCCGTGCCTTCCGCGGTTTCGCGGTCGCTCAGCAGGATCTCGACCCCGCTGGTGTTGAGGGGACGCAAGTCGACAGAACTCGGCATCAGGCCAGGATAGGAGACGTCGGGTTCACGCGTCACTGGGGCAGCGCTGACGACAGACTTGCCCGACATGCGGCGTCCACGCCTGTCTGGTTCTTACAGCGTCCGGCTGCTTTCCGGCCAATGGTCCTCCGGTGGTTGCAGCACGCAGAACTCGTTGCCATCTGGGTCTGTCAGCACGTGCCAGACCCAGCCGCCTTCGATGATCGGGTCGTCGGTCACCCGAATGGCGCCCGCGAGGACAACACGCTCGGTCTCAGCCGCAAGATCCCTGGTGCGTAAGTCGATATGCACACGGTTCTTGCCTCGCTTGCGATCCGACACCTTCTGAAGGAGAAGCTCTATGCCGGAGCCGTCCTCAGCGAGCAGGCTCACGTAGGGCGAACCCGCAGCGCCAGCGTTGCGATAGCCGAGCACTTCGCTCCAGAACGTCGCCGACCGGTCAAGGTCCGCACAGTCCACCACGATCACGAACTCGCCTCTCGCGTACGTCTGCATCACGCACAACTCCTGAGTGACGACACCCGTCGAAGTGCGGTGGCGTTGTCTGTCCGGTTATCGAACCGTGTCCTGATCTCGATCGGCATCTCGTCTCGATGTGTGCCGACTCGCCCTCGTCGGAAGAAGAGGGGATCCGACTTCTGCAGATCGTCGAAAGTAGGAAGAGTTGCGACGAACCGTCGGCTTTGAGCCAATCCGAGTCGGTCCATGACGCTGGTGACCACGCGCGTCGCATGCTCAGTCAGCTCCTCGAAAAGAATGATAGTGCGGTCGGCGTCGAGCGGCGCATCGAGCCAGCTGAGGACGTGCGCACCCCAGCTGCCGCTTCCGCGCCGCTCAGGGCGGTCAACCAGCTCCGCAAGGACCGCCTCGTACATCGTCGGCTGCCGCTCCGTCATCAGCCTGGCCCAGGACACCGCGGCGTCCCGACCGTCACGGACAAGGCAGATCGCACGATCACCCGTCTCGACGTCACTGTCGTATGGCCGGTGCATCTTGACGAAGTGCACCTCGGGTGAGGCGCGTAGCTCGGTCAACGGTGCACGGTCGACGTGGCCGACCAGTTCCTTGCCTACCCGGCTTGCAACGCCATCGAAGTCGTACACCACGCTGCTGGTCACCCCGAACATCTGGTGCAGCGCGATGCGGAGGAACGTGTTGCCTGACCTGGGATAGGAAGCGAGCCAGACGATCATCCCGGCACTTTAGGACGTTCAGCAGAACGGCGCGCCTCGGCCACCGCCCCACAGTGAGAACAGCGCATGACGTGAGACCATGCGCCGGTGATCACCCGGTTGCAGGCATCGTCGTGGTGCAAGCTGTTGGCCGTCCTCGGGATCGCCGTCGCCGCCGCGGTGTTCGTGCGCGTGCAGCACGTGCATGACCAGACCTGGGAGTGGCGCCTCTCGTCCTCGTCGACGCCTCCGAAGCTGGTCTACGCGCATCGCGACTACCGCCGGAGCGACGATCACTCCACGCCTCCGAGCGGTGCCGGACTCATCGGTCACGCAGCAGGCGGCGCAGCACTCTTCTCCAAAGTTCTCCCGTCCTATGCGACGACCGTTATCTGGGTCAGGACCACATCGGGCTACACGGTCTACGAGCTGATGGGTGGTCCATGACCGCGTCCGCCAACTTCCCGGTTCTCGCGGATTCACGGCCCTCGGTTCGTGGCGTCAGCCAGTGGCGCGTGACGAGAACGCGGCAGCGCTTTGAGGACGGAGCGACGCGTTGTCCGTCGCCCACAGTCTCACTGTGCTTGCGTGCCGGCACGCGACCGTCCACGAGGCTGAGGCGGCAACGAGCGCGAAAACGCCCGGCTGGATAGGCCAACCGGCTGACGCGACCTGTCGTCCGGGTGACCGTCGTGCTCGACACTCTGCGTGAAGGACGACCGCATCTAACCTCGACCTCGGCACCACATCGGTCACTGGCGGTGAGGGGATCGCGAACCATGCAGCACTTCTCGACGCACGCGGGAGACATATCGCTCGCTACGGTGGAGGGCATCGCCCTCTTCGTGCTGCGCGGCGAAGGCGTCGTCCCGGCGCCCCGCCCGCGCTGGCTTCCCGCGGGCGTCCCGTGGACCCGCACGACGACCGGTGAGGTGTTCTCCGGCCTGCAGCTGCGCGCCGACGGGGTGCTGCGGCCGATGGCCCCGGAGATGGCGACGATGCTCCCGCAGCAGTGGCAGCTGCTCTTGGCCCAGGCCGAGACGGACCTTCCGGAGGGGGCGGTCCTGCGCTCAGGCGTGTTGACGACCGGGCCCGACACGGCATTCGTCGACTACGACGCCGACCTCATGCAGTGGGTCGGTGCCTGGACGGTCGGTCGTGAGCAGCGCGTCGGCCTCCGGCGTGCCACGTGGACGATCCAGGCGCACCCGCGTCGTCACGAGCGGCTGCGTGGTGTGCAGCGGGCTCACATTCCCCTACGCACGCTACGCATCGCGTCCTGACCCGGTCGAGTCGCTGCTCGGTCAGCCCGTGTTGCGAAGTCCCGCCGCCACACCGTTCACCGTCAGCAGCAGCGCCCGGCGCAGCTGCGGGTCGACGTCGTCGCCGGCGTCGCGTACGCGCCTGAGCAAGGCGACCTGCAGATAGGAGATCGGCGCGAGATAGGCGTCACGAACCTGCAGGGTGCGCAGCAGTGGCGGGTCGTTGCCGAGCAGCTCCTTCTCCCCGGTGATGCGCAGGACCTCCGCCACCGTGCGCTCGTGCTCCGCGCTGATGGCCTCGAAGATCGGGTGCAGCCGCGGCTCGACCAGGGCGTCGACATAGTGGCGGGCGATCCGCAGGTCGGTCTTCGCCAGCGTCATGGACACGTTGGACAGGAACGTGCGGAAGAAATGCCAGTCGGCATACATCTCCGACAGCACGTCGCCGTCGCCCGAGTCACGGACCGCCGCGAGTCCTGACCCGACGCCGTACCATCCCGGCACGATCTGGCGTGTCTGCGTCCAGCCGAAGACCCACGGGATCGCGCGCAGCGCCGACAGCCCTGCGTCAGCGGAGGCGCGGCGCGACGGCCGGGAGCCGATGTTGAGCTCGCCGAGGGAGTCGACCGGGGTCGCCTGGGCGAAGTAGGCGGGCAGGTCGGGGTTCTCGACCAGCGCGCGATAGGCCGTCTGCCCCGCGTCGGAGACCGTCGTCATGACGGGGTCCCAACGCTCGAGCGACCCCGGTGCCGACTGCCGCGAGCGGTGGAGCACAGTCGCCGTCAGCGTTGCGGCCACGGTCGACTCGAGGTTCTCGCGAGCCAAGGACGGCAGCAGGTATTTGTCGCTGATGACCTCGCCCTGCTCGGTCACCTTGATCTCGCCTTCGAGCGTGCCCCACGGCTGCGACAGGATCGCGTCGTAGGTGGGGCCGCCCCCGCGTCCGACCGAGCCGCCACGTCCGTGGAACAGCCGCAGGCGTACGCCGTGGCGCACCGCGGTGTCACGCAGCCGGCGCTGTGCCCGGTGGATCTCCCACTGGGACGCGGCGATGCCGGCATCCTTGTTGGAGTCGGAGTAGCCGAGCATCACTTCCTGCACGTCACCACGCAGCCGCACGACCTCGCGGTAGCAAGGCTCGCTGAGCAGCTCGTCGATGATCCGGTCGGCCGCTCGCAGCTCGTCGACGGTCTCGAGCAGCGGCACGAACCCGATGCGCGCGACGCCTCCGGCGAGGTCGATGAGCCCGGCCTCCCGACCCAGCAGCACCGCGGCGAGCACGTCGTCAGCCGTGTGGGTCATCGAGATGATGTAGCTCTCGATCACCGTCGGGCCGAACCGGTCGAGCGCGTCACGCACGGTCGTGAACACCGCGAACGCCTTCGCTCCCACCGCGTCCAGCGGCGGCGGCGAGGGGGCAAGGGGTCGGCGGCTCGCGAGCTCGGCGCGCAGCAGCGCCGACCGCTCCGGCGCGCTCAGCTCGGCATAGGGCTTGCCCAGCTCGCCGAGGCGGTCGAACAGCTGGCCGAGGGCGACGTGGTGGGCGTCGGAGTGCTCGCGTACGTCCATCGTCGCCAGATGCAACCCGAACGCCTGCAACGTACGCATCAGCCGCTCGAGTCGGCCACGCGCGATCAACTCGCCGCGGTGCGCCAGCAGCGAGTCGCGCACCGTCGTCAGGTCGGTCAGCAGCTCGACCGTCTCGGCATAGTCGCGGCCCGGCTCGTGCGCAGCGTCCTTGTCGTGGCGCATCCGGGTGTTGGCGATCTTCTGGCGGATGCACGTGAGCTTGAGGCGGTAGGGCTCCTGCGCGTTGAGCCGCCGGTAGCGCGGCGACACCTCCGGAAGATGCTCCAGGTCGCTGTCGAGGCTCGCGATAAGCTCGTCGGACACCCCGGCGATGACCGCGTTGCTCGACAGCTCCCCCCTAAGCAGGTCGACCTCGGCGGCGACGTCGGCCAACGCGTGGTGGTGCTGCAGCAACAGCACCTGGGTCGTGGTGAGCGGGGTGACGTTGGGATTGCCGTCGCGGTCGCCACCGATCCACGTGCCGAAGCGCAGCGGGCTCGCGTCGACGGGCAGGGCGACCCCGGCACGGGTCAGCTCCTCCACCAGCTCCTCGAGGACCTCGGGCACGGCGATCGAGAACAGCTCGTCGAGGTAGTAGACCGAGTTGCGTGCTTCATCGATGACCTCAGGGCGCTCCGAGCGCAGCTCGTCGCTCTGCCACAGCAGGTCCACGAGCTCCGCGAGCCGGCGGTCGCGGCGGGTCAGGAGAGGGTCGGCGGGGTCTGTGCGCTCGAGCAGCTCGCCGATGCGGCGCAGCTTCGTGAGAATCGTGCGCCGCGCGGCCTCGGTGGGGTGCGCGGTGAACACGGGGCGCACGGAGAGCTGGCCCACGAGGTCCGCCAGCTCGTCGTGCGGCACGTCGGCGTCGCGGATCGCGTCCACAGCCTGCGCCAGCCACCCGCCGTCCTGCGCCCGGCGCGCGCCGAGCTCGCGGGCTCGCTGCACCTGTTCGGCGACGTTGATGAGATGGAAGAACATCGAGAACGCGCGTACGAGCTTGGTGGCGGTGGCGAGGTCCACCTCGTCGAGCAGCCGAGTGGCGGCGGCGTCGTCCTCGCGCGTCAGCATGCGGACCCGCTCGACGAGGTCGAGCAGCTCCTGACCCTCCTGGCGGACGAGCGTCTCGCCCAGCAGGGATCCCAGCCGGCGGATGTCCGCGCGCAGGGGGGCAGAGACGTCACCGGGGGCGGGATCGGTTTCGGCGGTCATCGTGGCCTCCCGGCGGTCGTACGTGCGGTGCGGGCGAGCTCGGCGGGGACGACGCTGTCCGTGTGCCGACCTTAGCCGGGGTGAGGGTGGCCTTCGGACGCCGAGGTCTTCCGGCGCTGGCGCCCTCCGTGCCTCGCCACGGACGCCGCGGGGTGAGCGCTCGGGGCTCTGCATGCTCTGCGGTATGCAGGGACGGGTGAGCCGAAAGCAGCGCGGCTGACCGGTCCTTCGTCGGGGTCTTCCTCGGGCGCCGGTTCCCCTGCGAGCGAGACGAGCTGTCAGGTGTCCCGCGTCACCGCCCGGGCTCCAGGCAACCGAGCTCTCGTTGGAGTGCCCGTCTCTGGCGCACAGAACCCCGGTCGGTGCCGTCCGTGGCATACCGTCCCGGCTTCAGGCGTCCCGACGGGCGAGGTGTTGTTGACTGGACCCCCGTCGTACGCCCTGACCGCTGGGAGCATCTGTTGCCGCATCTCGAGTTCGGCTGGCAGGTGGCGTTCCAGCTCGCGGCGGCTCTGCTCGGCGTCGCAGCGCTCGCGAGGCTCGCGGCGCTGCGCGTGGCGCCGCTCGTCTGGGCTGCGCGGGCCCTGGGCCAGAGCGCCGTCATGGTCGCGCTGTTCGGGCTGTGGGGGCTCATCGGCTCCCACACCACCCAGCAGGTCATCGGCGCGACGGCGCGTGGTCAGGCCATCTGGGACGCGGAGCGCCGGTGGCACGTTCCCAGCGAGGCGTGGGTGCAGTCACTGATGCTTCCTCACCGAGAGCTCACGCAGGCGGCCAACGCCTACTACGTCTACGGCCACTTCAACCCCTTGATGGGGCTCCTCGCCTGGGTGTGGATCCGCCACCGCGCCGACTACCTGCGGGTCTGCATCGTCCTCATCGCCTTCACCGCGTCTGCGACCCTGCTCCAGCTGCTGGCCGTGGCCCCGCCCCGACTGCTCCCGGGCCACCTCGTCGTCGACACACCGGAGGTCTACGGGCAGTCGGTCTACGGGCCGCAGGGTCTCGGTGACGTCAGCCACCTGTCCGCCATGCCCTCGATCCACTGCGGCTGGGCGATGCTGTTCGGCCTGTTCGCCGTGACGCTGAGCACCAGCCGGTGGCGCTGGCTGGCCCTCGCACACCCCGTGCTGATGTTCGTCGTCGTGGCCGTGACCGGCAACCACTACTGGGCGGACGGCGCGGTGTCGGCCGGCCTGCTGCTCGTGAGCTATGTCATCGTCTCCGGGGGCTTCCGGCTCGCCCGCTCGCCGGGACGCTGCGACCAGCCGGGCCAGCCGGGCCAGCCGGGCCAGACCGGTGTGCCGGACACCGATTCGCCGGCAGTGCGGCGGCCGCCGGCAGTCCGTACCCTGGAGGTCTAGCCCGGCGCGCTGCGTCCGGGCTTTACGTGCGTGCGCTGTGCGCGTTCGGGTGCGGTGTGGTGGAGGTCGCCCAGTGAGTCTTGCCGGACTGCTCGACGTCGTCGTGAAGGACCCTGCGATCGCGAGAGCCGTCGAGTCGGCGCGCGCGGGCTCGGTGAGCCAGCTCCAGCTGGCGGCGCCCCGGGCCCTGCGTCCCTTCGTGGCTGCCGCTCTCGCGGCCGCCGCCCCCCTCGGCGCCGACCGCACACTGCTGGTCGTGACCGCGACCGGCCGCGAGGCAGAAGACCTCGTCACCTCGCTCACGAGCTTGCTGCCCGCTGACGACGTGGCGCTCTTCCCGTCCTGGGAGACGCTGCCGCACGAGAAGCTCAGCCCCCGCAGCGACACGGTCGGGCGCCGGCTCGCGGTGCTGCGCCGCCTCGCGCGCCCGACCGACCCCGCCAACGGCGGTGACCCGTCGACCGGACCCCTCAAGGTCGTCGTCGCGCCCGTACGCAGCGTGCTGCAGCCGCTCGTACCCGGTCTCGGCGAGCTCGTGCCGGTGTCGTTGCGTGCGGGTGACGAGGTGAGCCTCGACGACGCCGTCGAAGCTCTGGTCAACGCCGCCTACTCCCGCACCGACCTCGTCGAGAAGCGCGGTGACTTCGCGGTCCGCGGCGGCATCCTCGATGTCTTTCCGCCCACGGACGAGCATCCCCTACGCGTCGAGTTCTGGGGCGACACGGTCGAGGAGGTGCGTTGGTTCCGCGTCGCCGACCAGCGCAGCCTGGAGGTCTCCGA
Organism: uncultured Motilibacteraceae bacterium; assembly: GCA_964236445.1. GTDB lineage: Bacteria > Actinomycetota > Actinomycetes > Motilibacterales > Motilibacteraceae > CAXSDR01. The sequence goes on from CAXSDR010000004.1 coordinate 31,676, forward strand.
GCACGGCCTGTGGGCGCCGCCGTGCCGCGAGCTGCTGCTGACCGATGCCGTACGCGCGCGAGCCCGCACCCTCGCCGCCGAGCAGGGCAGCCGCCCCGACGTGGTCGAGGCCCTCGACAAGCTGGCCGACGGCACCGCGGTCGAGGGCATGGAGTCGTTCATCCCCGTGCTCGTCGAGTCTCTCGAGCTGCTGCCCGAGGTCATGCCGGCCGGCACCCACGTCCTGGTGTGCGACCCCGAGCGCGTACGCACGCGGGCCGCCGACCTCGTCGCCACGAGCCAGGAGTTCCTGGCGGCGTCGTGGGCGACAGCCGCGACCGGCGGCGAGGCCCCCCTCGACCTCGGTGCGTCTGCCTATCGCTGCGTCGAGGACGTACGCGACGCCACCCTCGCGTCCGGGCGCCCGTGGTGGACGGTCACGCCGTTCGGCGCCGACGAGGAGCTGCAGGACGAGGGAGACGTGCTGACCGTCGACGCGCTCGAGTCGGACGGCTACCGCGGCGACGTGCAGGCAGCGCTCGCCGACGTGAAGGGCTGGCTCGGTGAGAGCCGTCACGTCGTGCTCGTCACCGAGGGCCACGGCTCGGCCGAACGGCTCATCGAGCGACTTGCCGACGAGGACGTCGCGGCCCGCCTCGTCAACGACCTGACCGGTGCGCCGACGCCGGGGGTGGTCGACGTGACCACCGGCTGCATCGAGCGCGGGCTGCTGTCTGCGGCTCGGTCGCTGGCCGTCCTGACCGAGACCGACATCGCCGGCCAGCGGTCCTCGACCCGCGACATGCGCAAGATGCCGAGCCGTCGTCGCAACGTCGTCGACCCGTTGCAGCTGCGCGTCGGCGACCCCGTCGTGCACGAGCAGCACGGCGTGGGGCGCTATGTCGAGATGGTCCAGCGCACGGTCCAGAGCGCCACCCGCGAATATCTCGTCATCGAATATGCGCCGTCGCGCAAGGGTCATCCGGGCGACCGGCTCTTCGTCCCGACCGACCAGCTCGACCTCGTCACGCGCTATGTCGGCGGTGAGCAGCCGAGCCTCGACCGCATGGGCGGTGCCGACTGGCAGAAGCGCAAGGGCAAGGCCAAGCGCGCGGTCAAGCAGATCGCCGCCGAGCTCATCCGCCTCTACAGCGCGCGCATGGCGACGGCGGGTCATGCGTTCGGCCCCGACACCCCGTGGCAGCGCGAGCTGGAGGACGCCTTCGCCTTCAACGAGACGCCCGACCAGCTGGTCACGATCGACGAGGTCAAGCGCGACATGGAGCGCAGCACGCCGATGGACCGCGTGGTCTGCGGCGACGTCGGCTACGGCAAGACCGAGATCGCCGTGCGGGCCGCCTTCAAGGCGGTCATGGACGGCAAGCAGGTGGCGGTCCTCGTGCCGACGACCTTGCTCGTGCAGCAGCACGCCGCGACGTTCGCCGATCGCTTCACCGGATTCCCCGTTCACGTATCCCAGTTCAGCCGTTTCCAGACCACCAAGCAGGCGAACGCGGTCAAGGAGGGCATCACCGACGGCTCGGTCGACGTCGTCATCGGCACGCACCGCCTGCTGGGCAACGAGATCGCATTCAAGGACCTCGGTCTCGTGATCGTCGACGAGGAGCAGCGCTTCGGTGTCGAGGCCAAGGAGAAGCTCAAGCACCTGCGCACCAACGTGGACGTGCTCACCATGTCGGCAACGCCGATCCCGCGAACGCTCGAGATGAGCATCACCGGCATCCGCGAGATGTCGACGATCCTCACCCCGCCGGAGGAGCGACACCCGGTCCTCACCTATGTCGGTGCCTACGACGAACGTCAGATCACTGCAGCGATCCGGCGCGAGCTGCTGCGCGAGGGCCAGATCTTCTACATCCACAACCGGGTCGACTCGATCGACAAGGCGGCTGCCCGACTGCGTGACCTCGTGCCGGAGGCGCGCATCGCCACGGCTCACGGACAGATGAACGAGCACGCCCTCGAGCAGGTGGTCGTCGACTTCTGGGAAAAGCGGTTCGACGTCCTCGTGTGCACGACGATCGTCGAGAGCGGCCTCGACATCTCCAACGCCAACACCCTGCTCGTCGAGCGCGCCGACATGCTCGGTCTGTCGCAGCTGCACCAGTTGCGGGGTCGAGTCGGTCGCGGTCGGGAACGCGCGTACGCCTATTTCCTCTATCCCGCCGAGAAGCCGCTGACCGAGACGGCGCTCGACCGGCTGGTGACCATCGCCCAGAACAACGACCTCGGCGCCGGCATGCGTGTGGCGATGAAGGACCTCGAGATCCGCGGGGCCGGCAACCTGCTCGGTGGGGAGCAGTCCGGCCACATCGCCGACGTCGGGTTCGACCTCTACGTTCGTCTCGTCGGTGAGGCGGTCGCCGAGTTCAAGGGTGACGTCGACGAGACGCCGGCCGACATCAAGGTCGAGCTGCCTGTCGACGCGCACATCCCGCACGACTACGTCCCTGGGGAGCGGCTCCGCCTGGAGGCCTACCGCAAGCTCGCTGAGGCCGGCACCGATGACGAGGTGGAGGCCGTACGCGCGGAGCTCGCCGACCGCTACGGCCCTCTGCCGACCCCGGTGACCAACCTGCTCTCGGTCGCCCGATTCCGCGTCCACGCCCGCCGCGCGGGCCTCACGGACGTCGGCCTGCAGGGCACCAGCGTGCGGTTCGGCCCCGTCGACCTGCCCGAGAGCCGACAGCTGCGCGTGCAACGGCTCTACCCGCGCACCGTGGTCAAGCCCGCGCTCCGTACGATCCTGGTGCCACGCCCGACGACTGCTCGGGTCGGTGGCACGCCGTTGCGTGATGGTGCTCTGCTCGACTGGGCACGCGACCTCATCGACGCCGTGCTGCTCGACCCCGCAATCGCCGGTGCGCCCGCTCCTGCGTCGCCCGGAGGCTCGTCGTGAACCGCACCGTCCCCATGTCAGCTCGCTCGCGCCTTCCCGCTGGATCTCGGGTGGCCGTGAAGGCGCTCGTCGCCTGCCTCTGCCTGCTCGGCACGGGGGCGTGCGCGCCCACGCGCGCCGGCAACGCCGCGGTAGTGGACAACCACGCGATTCCCGAGAGGCAGCTGCAGGATCAGGTCGACGCGATCGTCAAGGCGAGCGCCAACCAGACCGACAACCGCGCCGCCGTCGCCCGCTCGGCGCTGTCCGCTCTCGTGACCTTCCAGCTGATCGACGCCGTCGCGAAGTCGCAAGGTGTGCAGGCGCCGCCCGAGGCGATCAACGCGCTGCGCACCCAGGCGCGCACCCAGCTGCCGGCGCAGGCCGACTACGAGAAGGTCATCGCGCAGCAGTTCGTGGCTCCCAAGAACGCCGAGCGTTTCCTGCGCCTGATCGTCCTGAGCGACACGCTGGGCCGCAAGCTCGTGCCGGGCGACGACCAGGACCCCAAGGTCGCGGCGGCCCGCACCGAGAAGATCCGCCAGGCCGAGGAGGCCGTGGCCGAGCGGCTCGGTGTCAAGATCAACCCGCGCTACGGCCGCTGGTCGGCCAAGGACATGAACGTCCTACCCTCGCTGAGCGGCGGGCTTGCGACCCCCGCCGCGGGTGCCAGTGCCGCGGCCGCACCGGTCGACCCTGCAGCCGGAGCGGGGCAGGACCCCGCCGGAGGCCAGTCCGCAGGGTGAGCCGGCCGCGTTCCCCGGGCTCGCCGCGTTCCGCGCGCGCCCACAGCACCGGCCCCGATCGCGTCGCGAAGCCGGGTCGCAGCGCCGGTTCCGGTGCTGCTCGCCTGGCGATCGTCTCCACCGGCGTCCGGGTCCCGGGCGGCCTGCTGTCGCCGCCGGCGTGGGCCCGGCTGCACGGCGCCGTCGAGATCGTGCTGAGCGCCGGCCACCCCGCTCTGGCCTCCCTCGTCGATGCCGCACTGCCGGTGACCGCGCTGCCGCCGGGCTCAGCATCGCTGGCCGACCTGGTGCTCACGCTCTGCGGGGCGGCTGCCGCCGGGCCCGTCGCCTATCTTCCCGCGCCTGATGAGGAACGCCTCGGCGAGCTTGCTGCGGCCTTGGCCGACGCCGGCGTGGCCACCGAGCTCGTCCGGGGATCATGGGACCCGCCCGGCTCGCACCTGCTCGACCTCGTCGCCGTCATGGACCGGCTCCGCTCGCCCGGCGGCTGCCCGTGGGACGCCGAGCAGACCCACCGCTCGCTCGCGCAGTACGTCCTCGAGGAGACCTACGAGGTCCTCGAGGCCATCGAGACCGACGACACCGCCGCGCTGCACGAAGAGCTGGGTGACCTGCTCCTGCAGGTCGTCTTCCACGCCCGGGTCGCGAGCGAGATCGCGGAGGCAGACGGCGGCTTCGACATCGATGACGTCGCGGACGCGATCACGGCCAAGCTCGTACGCCGTCACCCGCACGTCTTCGCCGGCGAGGAGCCCGGCGACGCCACGCACACCGAGCGCCAGTGGGACGCGATCAAGCGGGCCGAGAAGGGCCGGACCTCGGCCCTCGACGGCGTACCCATGGCGCAGCCGGCGCTCTCGCTCGCCGCGAAGCTCATGGGCCGCGTCGAGCGCTCCGGCATCGACGTGCCCGTCGGCGAGATCGACGCGCAGGGCGAGGTCGGCGAGCTGCTGCTGCAGGTCGTCGCGCACGCGCGCACGACCGGCGTCGAGCCCGAGGCCGCGCTGCGCGAGGCCGTACGCCGCTACGCGGACCGGGTCCGCGCCGCAGAGACCGGCTAGCCGGCGTGTCACGAGGAAGTGGGCGAGCTTGCCCAGACGCTTCGTCCTGACCGGTGCGCCCGGCAGCGGCAAGACCAGCCTGCTGCAGGCCCTCGCCGGCCGTGGGTGGCCGGTGGTGCACGAAGCCGCCACGGACGTGATCGCCCGTGAGCAGGCCGAGGGTGTCGACGAACCGCGGCTCACCGGCAACTTCACCAGCAAGATCGTGTCCTTGCAGCTGGAGCGGCAGCTGCGAAGCGTCAGGGCCGACGTGCAGCTCTTCGATCGGTCACCCGTGTGCACGCTCGCCCTCGCTCGCTACCTGGGGCATCCGCCGACGCCGGCTCTGCAACGTGCGGTCGCGCGCGCCATCCATGACGGCGTCTACGAGAACGAGGTCTTCCTCGTCCGGCCGCTCGGCTCCATCGAGCGCACACCCGCCCGGCGCATCAGCTACGCCGAAGCCCTGGAGTTCGAGGCCGTCCACGAGGCTGTCTACCGGGAGCTCGGCTTCGCCCTGGTCGAGATCCCCCGGGGGAGCATTTCCGCCCGGGTCGCCGCCGTCGAGACGCACCTACGCAGGTCAGCCGTTCCTGGACCGTGAGATGCGTGACAAGTCGTGACACCTCTGACACTCATTGACACCTTGAGGATCATGCCGGGTATCGGCCTTGGCCGAGCGAGGTAGCCCTGACGCCATACAGATGGACAGAGCACAGGTCCTGGAACGCATCCGCTCCCAGATGGGCGGCGCCAAGGCCCAGCAGGCCGAGGCCGAGCTGCCCGACGCAAGCTCGTCCCCGGCGACGACCAGGACCCCAAGGTCGCAGCGGCCCGCACCGAGAAGATCCGCCAGGCCGAGGTCTCGGAAGCCAGTCGACTCGGGGTGAAGATCGACCCCCGCTACGGCAGCTGGTCGGCCAAGGACATGAACGTCCTCCCTTCGCTGAGCGGCGGGCTCGCGACCGCCGCCGCGGGTGCCAGTGCCGCGGCCGCACCGGTCGACCCCGCCGCCGGAGCGGGCCAGTCCGCAGGGTGAGCCGGCCGCGTTCCCCGGGCGCGCCGCGTTCCGCGCGCGCCCACAGCGCCGACCGCCCCGCCCGCGCCCCTCGTCGATGCCGCCCTGCCCGTGACCGCGCTGCCCTCGGGCTCACCGAGGTTGTCGCACGCGCGCATGACCGGCGTCGAGCCGGAAGCCGCGCTGCGCGAGGCCGTACGCCGCTGGCCGTGCGCCGCTATGCGGACCGCGTACGCACGGCAGCCGCCGGCTGACCGGTCCTCGACTCCCGTCGGCGTGACTACGGGCAGTGGCCTGGCATTCAGCCCCACATCCCGCGCGCCCAGTGAGCAGCCCGGGTGAAGCCGTCTCCGCCAGAGGCGCAGGAGTAGATCTCCGTGCCGGAGACCGTGCCGTCCCGCTCGACCCCGTGGTGCACGCCGATCGCGTAGGGGCCCCCGTCCCACCAGGCGAACAGCGGGGATCCAGATGCGCCCGATGCCTCGTCGGCATCGCTCTCGACCTGGGTGGTGTCGTACGAGTCGCCATCCACGTCGATGTCGTCGCCGTCGTCGTCGTCACGCACGGCGATGTCGAACTGCGCCGACATCGAGGTGAGGCTGCGGTCGTAGGGGAAACCCGCCATCGTCCAGACCTGCAGGTCCTCCCAGTCGGAGTCGTAGCCCTTGTAGCCGAAGTATCCGAGCCGTTCGCCGATCGGGTCGTAGAGGTGGCAGACCTGGATGTCGCTTCCCGCGTCGGAGTTCCACCACCGCGTCTCGCTGACATAAGTCACCAGCCCCGCACCGAAGATCGACTGCCCGGCCCAGCAGGCCGGCACGACCTTGATCCGCCAGGGACGTCCACCCGGGGGCTGCACATGGCCGCTGGTCATCATGGTGCTCTTGCCGATCAGGTAGCCGGTGGCCTCACCTGTTTGCACCCACGACGCCGACCCTTCGGGCAGGTAGCTGACATACAGCTTGCACACCGCCGTGTAGGGATAGCGGTCCGGATAGAGGAATACCCGCGACTCACCGTTGATGATCGTGCTGTGTGGGTCCTCGGACAGCACCGTACGCCGTCCGCTGGCCGAGATGCCGAACCGCTCGCTCGTCAACACTCGGGAGACCTTGGGGTGCATGCCGCGCGGCACACCGTCGGGACACCACGCGTCGCCCACCAGTCGGCCCGGCGAGCGGACGTCCCCGCCGTCGATACGACGCCGGGCCTCCGCTGCGTCGAGCCGCTCGGACATCGAGCGGCGGTGTGCGGCCCCCTGCTCGGACCGCTCGACGGCAAGCCCTTCGAGCAAGGGCCCGCGGGCGCGCAGCCTGACCGCGCCCTTTCGGAGCTCCGACTCCACGATCTCGACCGCGTCCCCGTCGACGGCCCAGAACGTGTTCGCCGACGCGGTCACGTGGCCCCATGGTCGCCTGTCCTCATCGACGCACGGGTCGTCTGTTATCCAACGCTCTGCCGCGGTCATGGGCGGCGTACGGTCCTGGCTCATGGGGCCTCCTCGAGTCTTCGCCGGGTGTTCACCCGTCGGAGCAGGAGGTCGAGAGAGTGGCGGCTGATACGGCTTGGCGAGTCTTTCCCGGCACAGGTGCGGCTTCCCCCGGGTCTGAGCGACACCACGACCAGTGGGGCGAACACACACAGGGATAGGCGGGGTGGAGCGGGGTAGCCAGCCCTCATGCAGATAGACAAAGCACAGGTCCTGGAACTCATCCGCTCCCAGACGGGCGGCGACAAGGCGCAGCAGGCCGAGGCCGAGCTGCCTGACAAGGTCGACACCGACGCTCACGCCGACCTGCTCTCCAAATACGGCATCAACGTGGGTGATCTGGTCTCGAAGTTCGGTGGCAATCTGCCCGGGGGGCTCGGCGGCCTGCTGAACTGATCGATCACCAGGCAGGATTCACGTGTGACCCCTGCCAGCAGCAGCACCACCACCAGCGCGTTCCGTGAGGCGGCTGACGCAGCCGTTGACGACCTGCTGCGTCGGTCGCCGTCCATGGCGACGTCGCTCGGGGACCATCGCTTCGACGCGCTGCTCGCCGACCGGACGCCCGAGGCCCTTTCCGACGAGAGCGTTGAGCTCGAGCGACACCTCGCTGCGCTGGCTGGCCTGCCGATCGAGCGTCTCGACCCGGAGGATCGCGCCGACGCCGAGATACTCGGCAACGCGCTGCACGGTCGGTGGTTCGAGATCAACGGGCTGCGCGAGCACGCGCGAGACCCTCTCGCTGCCAATCCTGGCGGCGCGATCCATGCGTTGCTGGCTCGCGGGGCGGCACCGCTCGCCGACCGCCTCGCGGCCGTCGCGGGCCGACTGGCCGCGCTCCCCGACTTCCTCGCTGTCGCACGTGCCGGTGCGAAGGACATGTCGCGCATCTCCTGCGAGACGGCCGTCGGACAGTTCACCGGCACCCGCAACATGCTGCACGGCGAGCTCGACCGGGCGCTCGAGGCCCAGCCGCGCCTGAAGTCGACCGTGGACGCCGCGCGTGGTCCGGCGATCGACGCGCTCGACACCCATCTGGCGTGGCTCAACCACCAGGTCGCCACCGCGACCGGCAACCCGCGCATCGGTCACGACCTGCTTGCTCGCAAGCTGCAGCTCTCGCTCGACCTCGACCCGAGCAGCCGGCTGGCCGACCCCGACGGGCTGCTCGCCATGGCGCACGAGCACCTGCTCGAGGTCGAGGCTGCCATCGCCGAAGTCGCGGCACGGATGGGCGGAAGTGTCGGCGAGGTGCTCGCCCGCATCGCACGCGAGGCACCGGTCGACGACGCGACGATCCTGCCGATGTGCCAGGACGCGTTCCTCCGGACGACGGCCTACGTCTGTGAGCACGAGCTGGTGACGGTGCTGGACGACCCGGTGGAGATCATCCTCATGCCCGAGATCTACCGCGGCGTCGCGGTCGCCTACTGCGACCCGCCCGGCCCGTTGGAGCCGGAGCCGCTTCCGACCTGGTTCGCCGTCTCCCCGACGCCGTCGGACTGGACCGAGGACCGGGTGCGCAGTTTCTACCGCGAATACAACGGCCACATGGTGCAGGAGCTCACGGTGCACGAGGCGATGCCGGGTCATGTGCTGCAGCTGGCGCACTCGCGGCGCTATCGCGGCGGGACGAAGGTCCGCGCCGCGTGCTGGAGCGGCGCCTTCGCCGAGGGCTGGGCGGTCTATTGCGAGCAGCTCATGGCGGAGCACGGTTATGAGGGGGCCGGCGGCGCTGAGGGCAACGCGGCCTTGGCGATGCAGCGGCTGAAGATGCAGCTGCGCATGACGATCAACACGATCCTCGACGTGGGGGTGCACGCCCGCGGCATGACCGAGGAAGAAGCCATGCGCCTGATGATGGGGCGCGGGCACCAGGAAGAGGGGGAGGCTGTCGGCAAGTGGCGCAGGGCGCTGCTCACGAGCGCCCAGCTCTCGACCTACTTCGTCGGCTACCTAGGGGTCCGTGATCTGTCACAAGATCTGCAAGTCGCGAATCCGACTGCGTCTTTGAAACAGGTGCACGACGCGATGCTGAGTCGTGGCACGACAGCCGTGCGCCACGTGCGGGCGCTCCTGCTCGAGAGTGGCATCTGACGATGGGTCGCATCCTGCTGGCGGCGCCGACCGGACACAGCGTCGGCCTGACGTCGACGTGTCTCGGTCTCGTCGCCGCCCTGGACCGGCAGGGGACGAGTGTCGCCTTCGCGAAGCCGATCGCGCAGCCGCGCGAGGGCGACGTCGAGCGCTCACCGGGTCTGGTGCGCGCGATCTCGCGGCTCTCGCCCCCCGAGCCCTTGACGGGCGACCACGCCGACGCGTTGCTGAGCGCGGGCAGGATCGACGAGCTCATGGAAGGCGTCGTCGGACTCGTCGCCCCGCTGCGTGCGCACGACGTCGTGGTGGTCGAGGGGCTGGTCCCCACCTCGGACCAGGTGTGGTCGGCCCGGCTCGATCTCGCGATGGCGCGGGCGCTCGATGCCGACGTGGTCCTCGTCGGCGACGGCTCCGACGGCGACCTCGACCGTATCGCCGAAGCCATGGCCATCGCCGCACTGCCTTACCGCTCGGGCGAGCTGGCACGTGTCGTCGGCTGCATCGTCAACCGGCTCGCCTCGGTGGACGAGGCGGCCTTGGCCCCGCTGCGCGAGCGTCTCGCCGCCCGGGGGCTGCGCCTGGCCGGTGCGGTGCCGGCCCACCCCGAGCTCGGGTGGCCCCGGGTCAGCGACGTCGCCCGGCACCTCGGGGCCCGTACCCTCGTCGCCGGCGACCAGTCGCGCCGCGTCGCCGAGGTCGTCGTCTGCGCGCAGGGCGTGCCCGGGCTGCTGCCGGAGCTGCGCGAGGACTGCCTGCTGCTGGTGCCCGGCGACCGCGACGAAGTCGTCATGGCCGCCTGTCTCACTGCCGTCAACGGCGTACGCCTCGCGGGCCTCCTGCTGACGGCGGGAGTGGCTCCGCACCCCGACGTCATGCGGCTCACGACCGCTGCGTCAGCGACAGGTCTGCCCATCCTGATCGTCGACACGATGACCTACCCGACGGCCGTCGCGCTCTCCGACATGGACCCGGAGGTCCCGCTCGACGATCCGCGGCGGGCGGGCCTGGTCGCCGAGATCGTCGCCGACGGTCTCGAACTCGCCTGGCTCACGTCGTTGCTCGCCCCCGGGCAGCGCCGTCGCCTGACCCCGGCGGCGTTCCGCTACTCCGTCGTCGAGCGGGCCCGCGCGGCGCAGGCGCGCATCGTGCTGCCCGAGGGTGCCGAACCCCGCACGCTGCAGGCGGCGATCGCCTGCACCGAGCGCGGCATCGCGCGCTGTGTGCTGCTCGCCTCCCCCGAGGATGTGGCCGAGACGGCTCGCTCACAGGGCCTCGTGCTGCCGCCGAACCTCCTGGTTCTCGATCCCGCCGAGCATGCCGAGCGGTTCGTCGACCGCATGGTGCTGCTGCGTGCCCGCAAAGCACTCACCCCGGCCATGGCACGCGAGCGGCTCACGGACCCCGTCTACGTCGCGACGATGATGCTCGAGGCCGGCGAGGTCGACGGGCTCGTGTCCGGGGCCGTCCACACGACCGCCGCGACCGTACGCCCCGCCTTCGAGCTGATCCGGGCGGCGCCAGGTGTGCGGCTCGTTTCGTCGGTGTTCTTCATGTGCCTGCCCGACGAGGTCGTGGTCTATGGGGACTGCGCGATCAACCCCGACCCGAGCGCGGCAGATCTGGCCGACATCGCCGTCCGCAGCGCGGACAGCGCGGCGGCGTTCGGCATCGAGCCGCGTGTCGCGATGATCAGCTTCAGCACCGGGTCGTCGGGCAGCGGTTCCGAGGTCGACAAGGTCGTCGAGGCCACGCGACTCGCCCGCCAGTTGCGGCCCGATCTCGCTATCGACGGCCCGCTGCAGTACGACGCCGCAGCCGTCGGCTCCGTCGGTCGCAGCAAGCGTCCCGGCAGCGAGGTCGCGGGGCGCGCGACGGTCTTCGTCTTCCCTGACCTCAACACCGGCAACACGACCTACAAGGCGGTGCAGCGAAACGCCGACGTCGTGAGCGTCGGCCCGATGCTCCAAGGGCTCGCGAAGCCCGTCAACGACCTCAGTCGCGGCGCCCTGGTCGACGACATCATCTACACGATCGCGCTCACTGCCGTGCAGGCCGTCGCTGTCACCGCGCCGACCACCTGATGCCGGTGCGTGATCGCGTTCCGTGGCAGACTGCCCACGTTGGGTCGTGTTGGGAGGGGGTGGCTCGGTGAAGAAGCCGGAGCGTCTACGCGCCGATCTGGGTGCCGCGATGGCGGGTGCGAGCGGGGCGCTCGATGCGGCCGACCGGTTGTGCCACGCCTGCGTCGGCCTGCTCGATATCGATGGCGCTTCCATCTCGGTGATGCATCACGGCACGACGCGTGGCACCTTCGGCTCGAGCGGCGAGCTCAGTCGGCGTCTCGACGAGCTTCAGTTCACCTACGGCGAGGGTCCCTGCATCGACGCCTTCTCGGCGTCGGTGCCGGTGTTCGCGCCCGATCTCGACGACCCTGACGAACGACGCTGGCCGGCGTTCCGGGGTGCCCTGCTGACCTCGGGCGTGAGTGCCGTCTTCGCGCTGCCGGTGTCGGTGGCGTCGACAGCCGTCGGTGCGCTCGACCTGTTCCGACATCGGAGCGGGCCGCTGTCGGCCGGAGCGCTGACAGGCGGGCTGCTCGCCGCCGAGCTCGCCGCAGTGCCGCTTCTCGACCTCATGAGCGCCGATGTCGACTGGGACTCGGCCGCGCGTGGCGAGGACGGCTGGGACCACCTGTCGTCGCTCGACCGCGTCGAGGTCTACCAGGCGACCGGCATGGTCATGGGAGCGCTCGACGTGTCGCCGGCAGAGGCGCTCGTGCGGCTGCGCGCCCTGGCTTTCGCCCGAGGCCAGACGGCCAGCGAGCTGGCCTGGGCGATCATCGAGCGACGGGTGTCGCTCGACAGCGACGACTGGCAGCGCGGCGACCACGCGGCAAGGCCGACCGGATGAGCGAGCGCCGAGAGGGTGAGGTCACCGCGGCCTTCGTGTCGCTGGCCAGCAGCCTGGCCAACGGCTTCGACGTCATCGATCTGCTCAACGGGTTGACGAGCGACTGCGCGCGTCTTCTCAACGTGGAGTCCGCCGGTCTGCTCCTCGCTGACTCGGCCGGCGTGCTGCACGTCATGGCCGCATCCTCGGAGCGCACCCGCATCCTCGAGGTGTTCCAGCTCCAGAGGGCCGAGGGACCTTGCCTCGACTGCTACCACGAAGGCTCAGCCGTGAGCATCGCCGACCTCACGGCGATGGAGCACCGGTGGCCGCAGTTCGTCCCGGCCGCCCGCTCAGCGGGGTTCGCCAGCGTGCACGCGCTGCCGATGCGCCTGCGCGATGCCAGGCTCGGCACACTGGGCTTGTTCGGGTCTGTTGTCGGTGAACTGGGCGAGGCCGATCTCAATCTCGCCCAGGCCCTGGCCGACGTGGCGAGCGTGGCGCTGGTGCAGGACCGGGCCGTCACCGACAGCGACCTGCTCAGTGCGCAGCTGCAGACGGCGCTCACGAGCAGGGTCGCGCTCGAGCAGGCCAAGGGGGTGCTCGCCCAGCTGGGCGGCCTCGACATGGCCGATGCGTTTGCCGTTCTCCGTGGCTATTCGCGCGATCACAACCTCAAGCTCACGGAGGTGGCCAAGGGCGTGATCGGCCGCGAGCTGCCGGCCCGGATGCTGCTGGACCATGCGGCTGCTCGCCAGAGCAAATAATGTCCCAGAGCAAATAATGTCCTGGTGGAAGGCCCGCAAGGGTTTGCAGTATCGTGCGAGACGGCTAGTCTGACACTCAGCGCCTTTGGCGCGAACCCGTCCAGATCTCGCGGGCCTATGTCAGGCGCGCCGGGGGGTTCTGTGCCACGAGACGACATGCTTTCTTCTGTTCTCAGCGACTTCGCGCGTACGCTGATCACCGACTTTCCGATCCAGGGCATCCTCGATCACCTGGTCACGCGCATCCTCGACATCCTGCCCGTCACCGGCGCAGGCGTCACGCTGATCAGCCCGGGTAGCGCGCCGCGCTATGTCGCTGCGTCGGACGACTTCGCCCTGGCCTTCGAACAGCTGCAGTCGGACACCGGCGAAGGGCCCTGCCTGAGCGCCTACGTCACTGGCCGGGCCGTGTCGGTGCCCGACCTGGCCGCCGTGAACAACTACCCGGTGTTCGGCCCGCCCGCCGTGGCGGCGGGCTTGGCCGCCGTTTTCACGTTTCCGCTGCGCCATGGCGAAGGGCGACTGGGCGCCCTCGACCTCTACAGCGACGTCACCGGTGAGCTCGACGATGACGACATGAGGGCCGCGCAGACCCTCGCGGACGTCGCTGCGGCCTACGTCCTCAATGCCCAGGCGCGAGAGACTGCGCAGCATACGACCGAACAGTTTCGGGAGAGCGCTCTGCACGACGCGCTCACCGGCCTGCCGAACCGCCTTCTGCTTCAGCAGCGGTTGGAGCATGCTGCGCTTCGTGCCCGTCGCTCGCGCAGCATCGCAGCAGTGCTCTTCGCCGATCTCGACAGGTTCAAGCGCGTGAACGACACGCATGGGCATGCGGTGGGGGACGAGCTGCTCGTCGCGGTGGCGGAGCGCCTGTCGGAGGTCGTGCGGCCGGGTGACACGCTGGCGCGGGTCTCGGGCGACGAGTTCGTGTTCCTCTGCGAGGACCTCGCGCATCTCGACGACGTCGAACGCCTGGCTGTGCGCATCGTGGATGCGTTCGTCGAGCCGTTCGCGCTGTCGGGGGGGCTGCATCTCGATGTGTCGGCCAGTGTCGGCATCGCCTACTGCGGTCAGGGTGAAGCAGTGACCCACCAGATGATCGCGAACGCCGACACGGCGATGTATCAAGCCAAACGACGTGGCGGCGGTGTGCACCAGATGATCGACCTGCGAGCGGCCAAGGAGGAACGCAGCCGCAACCGCATCGAGGAAGCCCTGCGTGCAGCGCTGGTGGAGGGCCAGCTCAAGGTCGCCTACCAGCCGATCGTCCGCACGACCGATGCGGTGCTGGTCGGCGTCGAGGCGCTGCTGCGGTGGACCCACCCGGCGGAGGGGATGGTGCCGGCGCTGACCGCCGTGAGCGTGGCCGAACAGAGCGACCTGATCGACAAGGTCGGGTCATGGGTGCTCGAGCAAGCCTGCACCGACCGCATGCGTTGGCTCGGGTCGCACCCGACGTGCCCGCTCGATCTCTCGGTGAACGTGTCGGTGCGCCAGCTGATGACGCCCGGGTTCGCCGGAACCGTCGCGGGCGTGATGCGCAGGACGGGCATCGACCCAGGAGCCCTGATGCTGGAGGTGACCGAGGGCATCTTCATCGAGGACAACGACCGTGCCGTCTGTGTCCTCAACGAGCTGAAGGCGCTAGGCGTACGCCTTGCTCTCGACGACTTCGGCACCGGCTTCTGCTCGCTCGGCTACCTGCGCAGGCTCCCGGTCGACATGGTGAAGATCGACCAGGGGTTCGTCGCGGACCTCGGGCAGCACAAGTCCGGAGCGGCGATCGTCACGGCGGTCACGGTGCTCGCTCACGGCCTGGGGCTGGGCGTGATAGCCGAGGGCGTCGAGACGACCGCCCAGCGCGACGAGATCGCGAGGATCGGCTGTGAGCTCGCGCAGGGCTTCCTCTATGCAGACTGTATGAGCAGCGATCAGCTGTGTGCTGCGATGGCTGCCAGCGGCTCCCGGTTGCGCCTGCCACCCGACACCGACCTCAGGACACGGCTCGGCGCAGGCCAGCCAGCGACTCGTTGAGAAGAACTGCATCCCCGACGGCAGACGCATGTTCGGCAAGGGCCGCGGAGAGCGACACCGCGAGCACGCGGGCCCTGATCTCGCGCTCTGCATCGATGCCGCCGTAGGCCTCGAGCAGCGCAGCACGCGAAGGTCCGACGAAAGAGCTGTAGGCGATCGAGAGGTCGACCGATGGATCCGCGAGGCAGGCGTCTCCCCAGTCGATGATGCCGGTGACGGCGTGCCGGCTGTCGATGAGGACGTGGCGCACGTGCAGGTCGCCGTGGACGAGCACCGGCCGACCCGCCGGTGCATTTAGCTCATCGCCCGCATCCAGCAGGTTCGCAACGCCAGCAGTCATCTTCCATGAATCTGACTTCGTGAGACGGTCAAGCCGCTCGTGCGTCATGACCGAACGCCGCTTCGGGAATCCCCGGTTCATCGGGTCGACCTCCATACCACCGCCCGAGCATTCGGCGATGGACACCTGGTGCAGCGACCGGAGGAACGAGCCGACGTCGGCGGCGGTTCGCGCACGCTCGTCGTCGGCGAGCCGCGCCACCGACAGGTCGTGACCGTCGAGCAGCCTTGCGCCGAAGAACGGCCACGGGAAGGCCGCCCCCGGTTCTCCCAGCTTCTTGGGCACGGGAATCGGGAGTGGGAGGTGCGGCGCCAGTCGCGGCAGCAACGACATCTCGCGGCGTACGCCGGCCAGTGCGATCTCGCGGCGCGGGAAGCGAAAGGCCCAGTCCGGCGCGGGCAGTCGCTCGTCGTGCCGCGTCGTGACCCGGAAGACCGTGTTGTCCCAGCCTGCGGCGAGCTCGGCCACCCGCGAGAGCTCGCCCAGCTCGGGAAACTGTGCCCCGATCAGCGTCTCGGCCAAGTCGGCGTCGACGGTGATCTCCGGATTCCACTCGGGACCTCGGGCCATCCGCGAGACGCTACCGTCGGCCCACCGCGCA
This sequence comes from uncultured Motilibacteraceae bacterium, assembly GCA_964236445.1. GTDB lineage: Bacteria > Actinomycetota > Actinomycetes > Motilibacterales > Motilibacteraceae > CAXSDR01. The sequence continues at coordinate 47,578 of CAXSDR010000004.1, forward strand.
ACTGCTCCGACAGTCATGAGGCGTGACGTGTCGCTCAGATGACGTCAGACGCCTCGCGACGCGGCGAGGGTTGCCGCGAGAGTCGTGGCGTACGTCTGTTGCCCGGTGCGGCCGATAGGCTGCAGACGACAGCGGCGAGCCCTGTGAGGGCTAGGGCCGCGTGCCGGACGAACAAGAGGAGCACCACATCGTGGCGAGCATCGACGCCGTTGGCGCACGCGAGATCCTGGACTCTCGCGGCAATCCCACCGTTGAGGTCGAGGTCGCCCTCGACGACGGCACCATCGCCCGCGCGGCCGTCCCGAGCGGCGCCTCGACGGGCGCGTTCGAGGCCGTGGAGCTGCGCGATGGCGAGTCGCGCTATGGCGGCAAGGGCGTCGAGAAGGCCGTGCTGGCCGTGCTCGACGAGATCGCGCCCGAGCTCGTCGGCTTCGAGGCCAGCGAGCAGCGCCTCGTCGACCAGGCCCTGATCGACCTCGACGGCACGCCCAACAAGGGCCGGCTGGGCGCCAACGCCCTGCTCGGGGTCTCGCTGGCTGTGGCCAAGGCCGCGGCCGACTCGGCAGACCTGCCGCTGTTCCGCTACATCGGCGGTCCCAACGCGCACATCCTGCCTGTGCCCATGCTGAACATCCTCAACGGCGGCTCGCATGCCGACAGCAACGTCGACATCCAGGAGTTCATGATCGCTCCGGTCGGCGCCGAGACGTTCCGCGAGGCCCTGCGCTGGGGCGTCGAGGTCTACCACTCGCTCAAGTCGGTGCTCCAGGCCGAGGGTCTCGTCACCGGTCTCGGCGACGAGGGCGGCTTCGCCCCCAACCTCGCGAGCAACCGCGCCGCGCTCGACCTCATCACCCGAGCTGTCGAGAAAGCCGGCTTCACCCCCGGCACCGACATCGCTTTCGCCCTCGACGTGGCCGCCAGCGAGTTCTTCACCGACGGCACCTACGGCTTCGAGGGCGGACGCAAGAGTTCTGCCGAGATGACCGCCTACTACGCCGACCTCGTTGCGTCCTACCCGCTGGTCTCCCTCGAGGACCCGCTCGACGAGGACGACTGGGAGGGCTGGACCGCGCTCACGGCCGAGCTCGGCCACAAGACGCAGATCGTCGGTGACGACCTTTTCGTGACCAACCCCGTGCGGCTCGCCAAGGGCATCGCGCTCAAGTCCGCCAACGCCCTGCTGGTCAAGGTCAACCAGATCGGCACCCTGACCGAGACCCTCGACGCCGTGCAGCTCGCCCACCGCAACGGCTTCACCGCGATGATGAGCCACCGCAGCGGCGAGACCGAGGACACGACCATCGCCGATCTCGCGGTGGCGACGGACTGCGGGCAGATCAAGACCGGTGCACCGGCGCGTGGCGAGCGGGTGGCCAAATACAACCAGCTCCTGCGCATCGAGGAAGAGCTCGACGACGCGGCGCGCTACGCCGGTCGCAGCGCCTTTCCCCGCGCAGCCACGCAGGCCTAGGCCGGCTAGTCGGAGCCGGCACTGCCGTGACGACGCGTCGGACGTCCGCCGCTCGCACCCCCGCCTCGGCGCGTGGGCGCGAGCGGCGACCGTCCGCGCCCGCGCGGCGCGTGCGGTCGCTCGAGGCACCGACGACCGCGCGGTCGCGCTTCACCACCAGGGCGACGGTGCTCGCGCTGGTGCTCTGCGCGCTCGCGCTCTCCCTGGCCTATCCCGTGCGCGAGTTCCTGGCCCAGCGCGCCGACATCGCCGGCCTGCGCGCCCAGAACCGCGCCCAGCAGGCGAGCGTGGCGGCCTTGCAGGGCGACCTGCGCCAGTGGCAGGACGATGCCTACATCAAGACGCAGGCCTCGAGAAGGCTGCAGTTCGCCATGCCCGGCGATTACAACCTCGTCGTCGTCGAGCCCGACCCCGCCAAGCGTGCGGCTGCCCGGACAACGGCTTCGGGCGCGGCCCGTGACGCGACGTGGTTCACCTCGCTCTGGGGCACGGTGCGGGCCGCCGATGCCGTCACGCCGCACCGCAGGTGAGCGATCAGGCCCCGGTCTCGCCTGACGATGTCGCCGCGGTGGCCGAGCAGCTCGGCCGGCCGCCGCGCGCGATCCGGGCGGTCGCGCACCGGTGCCCGTGCGGAGCGCCCGATGTCGTCACCACCGCTCCGCGACTGCCCGACGGCACGCCGTTCCCGACTGTCTACTACCTCACGTGTCCGCGCGTCACCTCCGCTCTCGGCTCGCTCGAGGGCAGCGGCCTGATGCGCGACATGACCGAACGTCTTGCTGTCGATCCCGAGCTGGCGGCGGCCTACGCGGGCGCGCACCAGGCCTATCTCGCCGCGCGTGACGCCATCGCCGTCGTCCCCGAGATCGACGGCACCAGTGCCGGTGGGATGCCTGACCGCGTCAAGTGCCTGCACGTCCTCGTCGGCCACTCGCTGGCTGCCGGGCTCGGGGTCAACCCGCTGGGCGACGAAGCGCTCGCCCTGCTCGAGCCGTGGTGGCTGCCAGGGTCCTGCGTCGGGGAACAACAGCGATGAGCGAGCGCGTGGCGGCGATCGACTGCGGAACCAACTCGGTGCGCCTGCTCGTCGCCGACGTCGATCCCGCTGCGGGCACGCTCGTCGACGCGGTGCGCCTCATGCAGGTGGTGCGACTCGGTGAGGGCGTCGACAGGACCGGCCGCATCTCGCCCGCTGCGCTCGAGCGCACCTTCACGGCCGTACGCGCCTACGCCGATCTCATCACCGAGCTCGGTGTCACCCGGACGCGCTTCGTCGCCACGTCGGCCACCCGCGACGCGGCGAACCGTGACGAGTTCGTCGACGGCATCCGCGACCTGCTCGGGGTCGAGCCCGATGTGGTGCCCGGCGAGGTCGAGGCAGCGCTGAGCTTCGCGGGCGCCACGCGCGAGCTCGCCGGGGACCACGAGCCGTCGCCCTATCTCGTGGTCGACATCGGCGGTGGCTCCACCGAGTTCGTGCTGGGCGACGTCGACGGCCCGCGTGCCGCCCGGTCCGTCGACATCGGGTGCGTACGCCTCACCGAGCGCCACCTGCACGACGACCCACCGACCCACGAGCAGATCGCCGCGGCGCGTGCCGACACCGAAGCCGCGGTTGCGCTGGCCGCCGAGACGGTGCCGCTGCAGGACACCGCGACGCTGGTCGGCGTCGCAGGTTCCGTCACGACCGTCGCCGCGATGGCGCTGGGCCTCTCCTCCTACGACCCCGAGCGCATCCATCGCAGTCGTATATCCGCGGATAAGGTGAAGCGCGTGGCCGAAGGGCTGCTGGCCGCGACGCGCGAGCAGAGGGCTGCACCCGGATTCATGCATCCCGGACGTGTCGACGTGATCGGCGCCGGCGCTCTGGTGCTCGCCACGATCGTCGATCTGCTAGGTGTCGCCGACGTCCTCGTCAGCGAGCACGACATCCTCGACGGCATCGCATGGTCACTCGTGCGCAGCTGCTGAGCGGGTGTCCGCGACAGTTCCGGCGGGGAACGCCGACGACGTACGCACCGCGGCCGCGGCGTCGCGTGACCTCGCCGAGCTGCACGACCACATGTGCGTCTGCCGCGCGTGCCCGCGTCTCGTGCAGTGGCGTGAGGACGTCGCGAGCACGAAACGACGCGCATACCGCTCCGAGGTCTATTGGGGGCGCCCCATCCCGGGTTGGGGTGACGAGCGCCCGCGCATTCTCGTGGTCGGTCTCGCACCCGCGGCCCATGGCGGCAACCGGACCGGGCGCATCTTCACCGGCGACGAGAGTGGCAGCTTCCTCTTCGCGGCGCTGCACCGCGCGGGGCTCGCGCGCCTGCCGACGAGCTCGCACCACGCTGACGGCCAGCAGCTGCTGCACACCCGCATGCTGGCCGCCGTCCGGTGCGCGCCGCCGGCGAACAAGCCGACCCCGCAGGAGCGCGACGCCTGCGCGCCGTGGTTCGACCGCGAGCTCGCTCTCGTCCGGAACGACGTCAGGGTGATACTGGCGCTCGGCCTTTTCGCGTGGCGTTCGTCACTCCAGGCACTGGTCCGGTCAGGCGACCTGGAGCCGGCTGCACGACGATCGGCGCCGACCTTCGGGCACGGCGCGAAGGTCGAGACAGAGGGGCTCATCCTGCTCGGTTCCTACCATCCGAGCCAGCAGAACACCTTCACCGGCCGGTTGACGCCGGCGATGATGGATGACGTGCTCGCCGTGGCCGTAGGCCTCGCGGGCCTCTAGCGACGGCGGTCGTCGCCCCCCGCGAGGCCGCTGCCGCGATCTGTGTGGCGCGCCGGCTTCCTCCGGTGCCGCTAGCGTTGTTCCATGGCCGGAACCACTGACCGCAGCACGCCCACCCGCATCGTGATCGTCGGCGGTGGCTATGTCGGGATGTACACCGCCTTGCGCCTGCAGAAGAAGCTGCGGCGTGACGAGGCCGAGGTCGTGGTGATCGACTCCCGCTCCTACATGACCTATCAGCCGTTCCTGCCCGAGGCGGCCGCAGGCAACATCGAGCCCCGCCACATCGTCGTCCCGCTGCGTCGCGTGCTTCCCAAGTGCACGGTCGTCACCGCCGACGTCACCGGCCTCGATCACGCGCGCAAGGTGGTGCACGTCCGTCCGCACGACGGCGCCCCCTATGACGTGCCCTACGACCAGGTCGTCATGGCCCTCGGCTCGGTCGCGCGGGTGTTGCCGATCCCCGGCCTTGCCGAGCACGGCATCGGATTCAAGCGGGTCGAAGAGGCGATCTACCTCCGCAACCACGTGATCGACCAGATGGACGTCGCGCAGTCGGCGACCGATCCCGCGGTCAAGCGCCGGGCGTTGACCTTCTGTTTCGTCGGCGGCGGTTATGCCGGCATCGAAGCCTTCGCGGAGCTCGAGAACATGTCGCGTTTCGCCACGCGCTACTACACCAACATCGACGAGGGCGACCTGCGCTGGGTGCTGGTCGAGGCCGCCGACAAGATCCTGCCCGAGGTCGGCCCCGAGATGGGTGTCTGGACGCTCGAGTCGCTGCGCAAGCGCGGCATGGACCTGCGGCTCAAGACGTTCCTCAACTCCTGTGTCGACGGGCACGTGGTGCTCTCCGACGGCACCGAGTTCGACACCAACACGGTCGTGTGGACCGCGGGAGTCAAGGCGCACCCGGTGCTTGCGCAGACCGACCTGCCGCTCGACGAGCGCGGACGCGTTGCGTGCATGACGACCCTGCAGGTCGAGGGTCAGCCGGGCGCGTGGGCCGCCGGTGACTGTGCCGGCGTTCCCGACCTCACCGGCGCCGGCCCCGGCGGCTTCTGCAGTCCGAGCGCGCAGCACGCCGTCCGCCAGGCCCGTCAGCTCGGTGACAACCTCGTCGCAGTGATCCGCGGGTTCGAGCCGCACGACTACAAGCACAAGTACGTCGGGTCGGTTGCAGGGCTGGGGCTGCGCAAGGGCGTCGCCAACGTCTACGGCGTCAAGCTCAAGGGCTGGCCCGCCTGGATGATGCACCGGATCTACCACGGCAGTCGGGTGCCGACGCTGCGACGCAAGATCGAGGTCGTCGCCGACTGGGCGTCTGCGTTGTTCTTCCGGCGCGACGTCGTGTCGCTGGGCTCGCTGCAGCATCCGCGTGAGGAGTTCAACGAGTTCGCCCCTCGCCCGAAGGACAGGAAGCCCGAGCTCGACCCGGTCGCCGCCGGTCAGCCGCCGCTGCCGCGAACCGGTCAGTAGTGGCACTCCTGGCTGTCACCGTGCTCGGGCACGACCGGCCCGGCATCATCGCCGAGGTCACCGCCCACTTGTCACGTCTCGGGGGCAATCTCGAGGACTCCACGATGACGCTGCTGCGCGGACACTTCGCGATGGTCCTGATCGTCGACGTGGCGAGCTCGGCCCCCGCGGTCGAGATCGCCCTGGCACCGGTCGCCGCTGACGGGTCGCTGCAGGTGGCCGTGCGCGAGGTGCCCTTCGAGGAGCCGGGCCGTGGCGCGAGCGAAGGGCTGCCCTACCTCCTTTCGGTCCACGGCGCCGACCGGCCGGGCATCGTCTCACCGCTGCTTGGAGTGCTCGCCTCGGCCGGGGGCAACGTCACCGACCTCTCGACGCGCCTGCTGGGCGATCTCTACGTGCTCGTGGCGGAGGTCGACCTCGGTCCCGGCATCGACGTCGATTCGCTCGCCGGTCAGCTGCGTGACGTTGCTGCGGCGCTCGGGGTGGACGCCGTCCTGCGGCCCTCGGACGCCGATCTCCTGTGAGCACGCCGTGAGTGACGGTGGGCTGGCGCTCCCCGCACTGCCGACCGGGCGCGTGCTGGCGGTCGTACGCGCCCCGGCGGCTGTCCTGTCGACCGCCTCGGTGGAGGTCGATCCGCGTGATCCGGCGGTGGTCCAGCTCGCGGCCGACCTGCTGGAGACGCAGCGGGTGTCGCCCGGATGCGTAGGACTGGCGGCTACCCAGGTCGGTGTGGGGTGGCGCATGTTCTCCCTCGATGTCAGCGCGCACCCGAAAGCGCGGACGTCGCACGGGCGTTTCGTGCTCGTCAACGCCGAGATCGTCCGGAGCAGCCGCTGGGAGAAGGGACGTGAAGGGTGCATGTCGGTGCCCGACCTCACCGGCGACGTGAAGCGGGCCGGCCGGCTCGTGGTCACCGGCCAGCTGCCGGTGTCGGGCGAGCGCGTCGAGCTGACGACGGACGCGTTCGAGGCGCGGGCGCTGCAGCACGAGATCGATCACTGCGCGGGGTTTCTCTTCCTCGACCGGGTCTCCGGGGCGCACGCGCTGCACCAGCGCACGACCTACCTCTGACGTCCAGCGGGGCAGGGTGCTTTGCTGGAGCTCCGCCCCCGTAGCCCAACGGCAGAGGCAGCGCCCTTAAAAGGCGCACAGTGTGGGTTCGACCCCCACCGGGGGCACGCCGTCATCCACAGATCCGCCGCGCGGGAACTTCGTGGGTTGCCCAGGGCGTTAACGTGGTGGCGTCCCGTCGACGTGACGGGCCCTGTCGGAGGTGGCTTCCGTGCGTAGCAACAATCCCGTGTTCCGTCGCAGCGCGGCGTTCGCGAACGCCGGTGGGCAGGGCTATGCCCCGCCGCCCACTCCTTCTCCGGGAACGCTCGAGGAGATGTATTCGCGCCCCGCCGCCACACCTGCGGGCATGGGGCGGATGACCGTCGACGACGTCGTGATGCGCTTCACGATCAGCCTCGGCGTGCTTGTCGTGGGTGCCGGATTCGCATGGTTCGTCGCACCCGGGCTCGCGTTGGTGGGTGCCATCGGCGGCCTCGTCCTGGGCCTGGTCATCTCGTTCAAGCAGTCGACCAACCCCGCGATGATCCTGGCCTACGCCGGTCTCGAAGGGCTGTTCGTCGGTGGCATCAGCCACTTCTACAACGACCGGTGGAACGGCATCGTCGCCCAGGCGGTCATCGGCACGCTGCTCGCCGCCGGTGCGACCGTGGCCGTCTACAAGAGCGGCCGCCTGCGTGTGACGCCGAAGTTCACCCGCATCGTGGTGGCTGCGGGTCTCGCCTACCTCGGCGTCGCCCTCGTGTCCTTCGCCACCTCGCTCGCCGGTGTCAACGACGGCTGGGGCCTGCGGGTCGGCCCGCTCGGGATCGTTTTGGGCCTCATCGGCGCAACCCTCGCCTGCGCGTTCCTGGTCATGGACCTGGACTTCGTCGAGCAGGGCGTCCGCAACGGGCTGCCCGAGCGCTATGCCTGGCTCGGCGCCTTCGGCCTGTTGGCCACGCTGGTCTGGCTCTACGTCGAGATCCTCCGCCTGATCTCGATCCTGCGTCGCTGAGGTTTTTTTGGCACAAGGGCACCCTCTGCCAATAGGTTTGGCAGAGGGTGCCCCTGTGCGGCCCCGGGGTTGGCAGAAGGGCCCCCTCTGCCAAGCCGGTCCGACAGCGGCCGCGGGAGGCCGGCGCCTGACCGGTTGGTTATCCGAGCTCGGCGCGCAGCGCAGGCAGCAGCTCGTCCTCGGACCAGTCGAGAAAGCTGTCTTGCGCATCCCCGCCGATCTGGCACAGCGCGACATGGGTGAAGCCCGCTTCGGTGAACGCGCGTACGCCTTCGATGACCGCACCCACGTCGGCTCCGCACGGGATCGACTCGGCTACGTCCTCCGGCCGGACGAATGACGATGCAGCGTCGAACGCTGCCGGTCCGGGCAGCTCGGCGTTGACCTTCCAGGTCAGGCCGAACCACCGGAACTGCTCGTGCGCGCGCGTCACCGCGGCGTCGCGCGAGACGTCGTAGGACACCGGCAGCTGCGCCACGCGGGGCTTGCCCATGCCGCCTGCGGCGTCGAACATCTCGCCCAGCTCGGCCTTGGGCTCCACCGCGATCATCAGATCGGCGTAGTCGCCGGCGATCGCGCATGACGACCTCCCGGAGACCGCCACGCCTATCGGGGGCAACTTGTCGGGCAGGTCCCACAGCTTTGCGCTCTCGACGTCGAAGTGGTCGCCGTGAAACGTCACCTGCCCGCCGTCGAACAGCGCGTGGATGATCTCGAGCGCCTCCCGGAACATCTCATGGCGTACGTCTGCAGCCGGCCAGCCGCCGCCGACGACGTGCTCGTTGAGGTTCTCCCCCGCGCCGAGCCCGAGCGTGAAGCGCCCCCCGCTCAGCAGCTGCATCGTCGCGGCCTTCTGCGCGATCACCGATGGGTGGTAGCGGAACAGCGGGCAGGTCACATAGGTCATGAACGGAATCGTGGTCGTGGCCTGTGCGACTGCGCCGAGCACCGACCAGACATAGGAAGCGTGGCCCTGCGCCTTGAGCCAGGGGGAATAGTGGTCGCTCGCGACGAGGAAGTCATAGCCGACCTCCTCGCTACGCACGGCATCGTGCACCAGCTGTCGGGGGCCTGCCTGCTCGCCCATGATCGTGTAGCCGAAGGAGGTCATGGTGCTGCGCGTGCCCGTAGCCGCCCGACGCAAACGATCGGCCGGAGCCGCGCCGAGTCTGCGTTGACGCGCCCCAGCAGATCAGGCGAAGGAGCGGTGGGCCCTGCGCAGATTCTGCTCATGCACGATCGCGGCGGCGTAGCCGTAGGACAGGTCGTGCTGCGTCCGTAGCCACCGCGCCCGTTCCTCCGAACGGACGAAACTGGGCCCTTCCTGCAAGCAGGCCAGCCACTCGTCGAGGGGACGGCCCGTTGTCTCAGGAATGCGTTCGACCAGCTGTTCGTGCGTGGCCTGGGAGTGGGTGTGGGCCATGGTCGTGTGCCTCTCGCCGGTCGCCGTCGATGCTCAGCAGCGATCCCGTCATGCCCGTTCGCCCCGAGGGTGCACCACAGAATGCGGCCGCGCAAGACTTCCCGGGTGAACATGACGCCAGATTCACCCCGAGAGCGCTTCCGTGGCGAACTGACCCGGCTGACCGACCGGATCCGCGCCATAGCGCTGTCTCGGCTGGAGCAGTCGGCTCCAGTGGCGGGCACTCGGGCGGAGGCGGTCCGGGCAGTGGCCCAGTCTCTCGCCGATCTCGCCGCGGAACTCGCAGGCGACGGCGTACGCCCCCTGCCTCGCCTGGCGGATGCCGCCGCCGCCGACCAGCTGGCCGTGACGGGCGCGGACCTCGTGGCGGCCCTCGCCGAGCGGCCGGATGATGCGGTGGCGGCCGACGCGCTTGCCGCCCTCGTCGAACTGCGCGGCCGGTGCTGACGGCATGGCTAGCGGGACGAGGGCGTACGCGGTGCCACGCCCTGGCGGCGGTGCCGCAGCTGGGCCCACCGGCCCCTCGGGCCGCGGTCGGCGCCCGCAACCTGTGCGGAGCTGACCTCCGTGCCCGCATGGGCGGCGGCCTCGACCGCTGCATCGGCGATCGCGATCACCGACTCGCCCAGGGCCGCCACGGGCGCGCCGTCGCTGCCATAGCCGAGCGCGTCCACAACTGACGGCAGCAGCGCATCGGCCGCAGCGCGGTAGCCGGCTGCCGACGGATGGAACCCGTCGGCCGCGAACATCTCCAGCGGCTTGGCGTCGAACTCCGGCCCGAGGAGGTCACCCAGCGACACCGAGCGCCCTCCCGCCTCGACGACCGCGATGGTCTGGGCTGCCGCCAGCTGGCGTGACCAGCGCCGCGCCACCCAGCGCAGCGGCTGCGGGAGGGGCTTGATCGTGCCGAGGTCCGGGCAGGTGCCGACGACGACCTGCACGTCGGCGTCGCGTAGGCGGCGTACGGCCTCGCCCAGGTGACGCACCGACTCCGACGGCCGCACGGTGTGGGTCACGTCGTTGGCGCCCACCATGATCGCCGCGAGCAGGGGCCGCTGCGCCAGGGCCAGGTCGACCTGGTGCGTGAGGACGTACTCACTGGTCGCGCCGACGCGCGACACGTTGGTCAGCCGCACCGGCCGGCGTGCGGCGGTCGCCAGCCCTGCGGCGAGCAGCGCTCCCGGCGTCTCGTGACCGCTGGCCACGCCGAGTCCACCGGCGCTGGAGTCCCCCAGCATGGCCAGGTGCAGTGGCTCGCCGGAGTGCTCACCGCCGTAGATCGCGTCAGGTCGAGGCGGTTGCTCCGTAGGCTCGCCGATGCGCCGACGGGCCGACTTGGCCTGGGCTTTGAGGACCCCTAAGAGACCCGCGGAGATCGCGCCCATCCCGGTGCTGCCGTAGGCGGCCCGGGCGGCGATCCGTCGGGCGCGGGCGGCCTTGCCCGCGTTGGTCATGCCGCCGTCTGCTCGCTGCGCAGGAAGGTCCGCACCTGTTCGCGTGCGTCGGCGCGGATCTCGGGGCCGTGGTTGAAGGCCACGAGGGAGTAGTCGAGCTCGCCGAGCACGTGCGCAGTCTCCTTCGTACGTTTCACGTTCGTGCAGAGGAACGTTGGCGGATAGGACACGCGCCGCCAGTTGAACAGCGCGTCACCGGTCATGAGGATGCGCGTGGGCTCGTGCAGAAAGGACACATGCCCGGGCGTGTGGCCCGGTGTCGCGACGACTCGCAGGCCGCCGGCCAGGTCGATCAGCTCGCCGTCGGCGAACTCGTCGGCAACAGGCGCTGCAGGGAACTTGCCGCCTTTGCGCATCAGCTTGCCGCCGATCAAGGTGGACGAGTCCGGGGCCGGACCGATGCCCATCCGCACGTAGGCCGCGTCCTGCGTCGAAGCAGCGATCGGTGCGCCCGTCGCCTCGTGCATGCGCCGTGCACCCCCCGCATGGTCGGGATGCCCGTGGGTCAGCAGGATCCGGGTGACCGCCTGGGGTGCGAGGCCGAGGCTCGCCAGGGCAGCGAGGAGCCGAGGGGGCGCCTTCTTGAGACCGGCGTCGATCAACGTTGCCGAGCCGTCGGTGTTGCGCAGGAGAAACGAGTTCACGAGCGCGCCGCCCAGCGTGGGGATGCGCCACACGTCAGGGGCCAGCTGGATCGCCGCTTTTGCTGCCATGAGCTCCAACCTAACGCCGTGCCGCCCCTAGGCTGCGTCGTGTGGACTATGTGAACTCCGTGGTGGAGCTGATCGGCGACACTCCTTTGGTCAAGCTGTCGAGCGTCACCGCAGGCCTTGGCCCGTTGGTGCTGGCCAAGCTGGAGTACGTCAATCCCGGTGGCTCGGTCAAGGACCGCATCGCGGTGCGGATGATCGACGCTGCCGAGGCCAGCGGCGCGCTGGTGCCCGGCGGCACGATCGTCGAGCCGACCTCGGGCAATACCGGTGTCGGCCTGGCCATCGTGGCGCAGCAGCGCGGCTACAGCTGCGTCTTCGTCTGCCCCGACAAGGTCAGCAAGGACAAGCGCGACGTGCTGGCGGCCTACGGCGCGGAGGTCGTCGTGTGCCCCACCGCCGTCGATCCGGTCGACCCGCGCTCTTATTACAGCGTCAGTGACCGGCTGGCCCGCGAGCTGCCCGGCGGGTGGAAGCCCGACCAGTACGCCAACGAGCACAACCCCCGCTCGCACTACGAGACGACCGGCCCTGAGCTGTGGCGGCAGACCGACGGGAGGATCACGCACTTCGTCGCAGGTGTGGGAACCGGCGGGACGATCAGCGGCACCGGTCGCTATCTGAAAGAGGTTTCAGGCAATCGGGTTCGTGTGATCGGCGCCGATCCTGAGGGTTCGGTCTATAGCGGCGGCACGGGTCGTCCCTACCTGGTCGAAGGTGTGGGGGAGGACTTCTGGCCGTCGGCGTACGACGCCTCCATCCCCGACGAGATCCTGGCCGTGTCCGACCGGGACTCGTTCGTGATGACGCGCCGCCTCGCGCGCGAGGAGGGGATGCTCGTCGGGGGGTCCTGCGGCATGGCCGTAGCCGCGGCGCTGCGCGTCGCCGAGCGTGCGGGCCCTGATGACGTCATCGTCGTCCTGCTGCCCGATGGTGGCCGCGGCTATCTGTCGAAGATCTTCAATGACGACTGGATGGCGTCCTACGGCTTTCTCGAGAACTCCTCCGAGGCCACTGTCGGCGAGATGCTGCGAGGCAAGGGCAACTCGGAGATCCCTGCGTTCGTCCACACGCACCCGAGCGAGACCGTGCGCGAGGCGATCGACATCCTGCGGGAGTTCGGTGTCTCGCAGATGCCGGTGGTCCGCGCCGAGCCTCCGGTGAAGGCTGCGGAGATCGTCGGTTCGGTCGTCGAGGGTGACCTGCTCGACGCGTTGTTCGCCGGGCGGGCGCACCTCGCCGACCGCCTCGACCAGCACATGAGCGCGCCGCTGCCGATCCTCGGCGCCGGGGAGCCGGTGAGCGCGGCGGTGAAGGTCCTCCAAACCGCCGGTGCCGCCGTCGTGATCGCCGACGGCGACCCCATCGGCGTCCTGACGCGCCAGGACGTGCTCGGCTACCTCAGCGGCATCTGACGCCCCCCCGAGTCGTGAGACGCCTGACGTCGCTGTTGCGACTTGAGGGTTCTCACGATCACCGCGTGGAGAGGCCGAGCCGGTGCCGACCGTCAGGCGTCGAGCCCGATCGGACAGCTGACTCCCGTGCCCCCGATGCCGCAGTAGCCGTTGGGCACCTTGAAGAGATATTGCTGGTGGTAGTCCTCGGCGTAGTAGAACGGTCCGGCGGGCGCGATCTCCGTCGTGATCTCTCGGTAACCGGCGGAGGCGAGCTGCTTTTCGTACGCCGCCTTGGTGCGCTGGGCGAGCTCTGCCTGCTCGTCCGTGGTGGTGTAGATCGCCGAGCGATATTGCGTGCCCGCATCGTTGCCCTGGCGGAAGCCCTGGGTCGGGTCATGGGACTCCCAGAACTTCTTCAGCAGCTGCTCGTAGCCGATCTTGCTGGGGTCGAAGACGACCTGCACGATCTCGGTGTGGCCGGTGCGCCCGGTGCACGTCTCGTCATAGGTCGGGTTGGGTGTGAAGCCGCCTTGGTAGCCGGCGGCGGTGCTGTAGACACCGTCGGTCTGCCAGAAGATGCGCTCCGCTCCCCAGAAGCAGCCCATCGCGAGATAGGCGATCTCGAGGTGGGCAGGGAAGGGCCCCTCGAGAGGCGTGTGGAGCGCAGCATGCTCCGCGTCGACCGGATAGGGCCTGGCGTCCCTGCCGCGCAGTGCCTGGGTGGGCTCGACCATGGTGGAGGCGGTTCGACCGAACATCATGCCCGGTCCAACGTCAGGGGGTCGGCCGGTGTTCCGGGCGCCTTCCGATGGCTAGCGTGTGGCGCATGAGCAACCCGCCCGGCTTCGAGACCCTCGCCATCCACGCCGGGCAGCAGCCCGACCCGCAGACCGGCGCGGTCGTGACCCCGATCTACCAGGTGTCGACCTACAAGCAGGACGGCGTCGGCGGCCTGCGCGGCGGCTGGGAATACAGCCGGTCCGGCAACCCGACCCGAAGTGCACTTCAGGAGTGCCTGGCCGCGCTCGAGGCGGGGACGTCCGGCCTGGCGTTCGCCTCCGGCCTCGCCGCGGAGGACACGCTGCTGCGCACGCTGCTGTCGCCCGGCGACCACGTCGTCATCCCCGACGACGCCTATGGCGGCACCTACCGGCTGTTCGCCAAGGTGCTCGCCCGGTGGGGTGTGGCCTACGACCCGGTCGACCTGCGTGACCTCGATGCGGTGCGCGCGGCCGTGCGCCCCAAGGCCACGCGGCTCGTCTGGGTGGAGAGTCCCACGAACCCGCTGTTGTCCATCGCCGACATCGAGGCGATCAGCGCGATCGCCCACGAGCACGGCGCCCTGTGCGCGGTCGACAACACCTTCGCGTCGCCCTATCTGCAGCAACCACTGACGCTCGGCGCCGACATCGTCGTGCACTCGACCACGAAGTACCTCGGCGGGCACTCCGACGTCGTGGGCGGGGCGCTGGTCGTGGGCGACCCGCGGCTGGCCGAGGAGCTCGCGTTCCACCAGAATGCGATCGGTGCCGTGCCGGGCCCGTTCGACAGCTGGCTGGTGCTGCGAGGCATCAAGACCCTGGGCGTACGCATGGACCGCCACTGCGAGAACGCTGCGCGCGTCGTCGATCTGCTGACGTCACACCCCGCTGTGTCGGAGGTCCTCTATCCCGGGCTGCCCGAGCATCGTGGGCATTCCATTGCAGGAAAACAGATGCGTGCCTTCGGGGGCATGGTCTCGTTCCGGGTGCGTGGCGGGTCAGAGGAGGCCCTGCGCATCTGTGCTGCCACGGAGGTGTTCACGCTCGGTGAGTCGCTGGGCGGTGTCGAGTCGCTGATCGAGCACCCGGGCCGCATGACGCACGCGTCGGTCGCCGGCTCGCAGCTCGAGGTCCCGGACGACCTGATCCGGCTGTCCGTCGGCATCGAGACCGGCGACGACCTGGTAGCCGACCTGGCGCAGGCGCTCGGCTGAGTTGGCAGAAGGGACCCCTCTGCCACTAGGTCCGCTAGAAGGGTCCCTTGCGCGGCCCGGGCATTGGCAGAAGGGTCCCCTCTGGTCAACCGGGG